>CAMDDX010000005.1 GCA_945893075.1 Planctomyces sp. SH-PL62
TAGCCCCGGTTCATGCCGTGTAACCGGGGCTAGCGCCGCGCGGCTAATCTCTGTGACACGGATCAGACCGCCGAGGTCGATCAAGACCGGCTCTATTCGAGCCTATTTGATTCCTCGTTCGCGCATGAGCGGTGACTCGGCCAGCGTAAAGAGCACGACCTCTTCTCCCGTGGTGGTGCTGATGTCGTGGTGCAGACTCAGCACCTTGACCCCGGTCACTTCCTGGATCATGACTTCCAACGTCGGTCGCGCTGTTTCGATCAGATGCGTCCGGACTTGTTTGAGTAAGTCTCTCCCCTTTTCGGGCGTGAGGGTCTTCACCAATTGCTGCTCGGCCACGGTCAGCACGCCGATCAGGCGGACCACGAGCAGATCGTCGATCAAATGGGCTTGGAGGTTTTTCGGCCCGCGTCCCATGTATTCCTGCTCGAAGCTGGTCATCCCTTTGCAGATGGCGGCTTCAATTTCTCCTTGCGTCTTCATGGCAATCTCCCACGAGTTGTCATCCACCAGCAGCCCGGCTTTTTGAAAAACCCGGGCTGCTTCAATCTATCAATCGCGGCAGAAGAACCCAATTCGTCTGTCTTTCTGAGCGATGGGCGATATAGTCAACCGCGTTGGGATGGTGATGAGGTTCGAGAACGCTTCCCAACGATTTCGGAAGACTTAATAAATCGCAATCCGGTCCGAACCGGTGGGCGCGTTACCGAGTAAGCCGACGTGCCCGAACACCTCCAGGTGTTCCGCCACGTCGGCTTTTTTTATTTCCCGAACAGCCCGTAGTTCGGCTCTCCAGGGCTGAGGACTGCACAGGTTTACTCGGCCCTGGAGAGCCGCACTACGGCGAATCCCCAACGATCCGGGTCGCGCCTGAGTCGTCCAAACGGTGATCAACCTCCGCCGTCAAATCCGAGTGTTTTTGTGAAAGGGACAGCATGATGAATTGGGATCAAATCGAAAACTGGAAGGAATGGCGCGGCAAAGTCAAACAGCAGTGGGACGCACTGACCGATGACGACCTCGCCACCATCCGCGGCCAGCGCGAGCGGTTGGTGAATCTCCTCCAGGAGAAATGCGGCTACCAAAAGGGCCCGGCCGAGAAGGCACTCAACGAATTCATGAATGGGTTGATCTAGGCCTCAAATCAGCGGCCCCACTGAGCTCCTCTCAGTGGTTCACGGGTTTCTGCGCTACACGCGCGCAATGGGAGTGAAGCTCAGGTCGTGCAAACGCCCGCAAGCCACTGAGACAAGCTCAGTGGGGGTCACGAGAGGAAAGGAAAACGAATCATGAATAACTCGAAAGTGACCAAAGCCAAGCTCGGAGACCATGTGCGGATTGAATACTCAGGTCAGTTCAAGGACGAGAAAGCCGGCCTTCAGCGGCTGGGCCGGGAAGTGTTTGAGTTCGTAGTGGGGAGCGATGAAGTGATGCCCGGCATCAACAAAGGTGTGGTTGGGATGGTCGAGGGGGAGCGAAAGCAAATGACTCTGCGACCGCAGGATGCTTACGGAGAGTTTCGTCCCCAACTGATTCAAGAAATCCCCCGGAGCCGCCTCCCCTCGGACGTCGTTCTCAAGGTCGGGAAACGACTCACCACGATTGGTGTGAAGTCGGGTCGCCGGCGCAAGGTCAAAATTGTGGAACTCACTTCAACCACCGTCGTCGTGGATGGCAACCATCCACTCGCCGGGAAGACCGTCGAAATCGAATTCCAATTGCTCGTGCATGACACGTCAGCAAACGGTGCGGGACTGAAACGCGAATTCGGCAGCGATGAGTAGTCATCGAAACGATCCAGACAATCAATCCGCATTCCTCAGTCCGTCGCGTGACACCTGAGAACGGGTTCCTCGCCCCTCTCGGGCACAATCAAATTGGAGACGACCGTGCGTGTCAGAGTCAAAATTGACGATCGTACCTTCTGGTGGCGGCGATCGTTTCTCGGAGAGAACATCAGCAACGGAAATTGGATCGTTGCCTCGATCCTGTTGCTCGCTTGTGGAGGCGCGATTTACAGCGGCTGGATCTGGGCGGGAGTCGGCTTGGGAGTCGCCGGTTCGCTGAGCATCGTGTGGAACGAGTCGGTTGCCAAAACAGCGACCATCGTCGGAAGTTGGATCGCGGCGGGAGCAGCCGCGGCGTGGCTGCTGGGCATGGCGTGCGACGCGATGTTCGGCAATCCACCGATCGGTCATGCGGTGGGTCTCGTGATCGCCATCGTCGGGATCATTAAGACGATCGACTGATCCGCGGACATCGACGAAGAGCCACAGAGGCCAACTCCGTGGGGTCGCGTGTTTGAGGACTAGGACGGCAGCGCCACTTCCGGATGCACCCAAGGTCCACGATACGGTCGCCGCAGCAATTTGTTCGCAGCGGGATCGTTGGCGATCACGCCCTTCGCCGCATCCCACGTCAGTGACCGGCCGAGCTGCATCGACAAGTTCGCGAGAATGCAGCTCACCGTTGAAGTGTGCCCCTCTTCGATGTCGGCGACCGGCTTGCCGCGCGTCGCGATGCAATCGAGCAGATTTTGCATGTGCCGGCGGATCGCCGGAGCCACATGCTTTTCGAGATCCTTCTCGGTCTTGTCTTCGGGGTATTGCTCCAACTCCATCGTCACATCTTTGTGAATCGCGTCGCCGCTATTCGGAATGAAGTCGTAACTGTTGACGCTCGCCTTGAGCGTCCCCTTCTCGCCGTAGAACGTCGCGCCCCACGGATACTTCGGATCGGGCGATGAGCCCCAAGTGCGATGCTGCCAAACAACGTTGACGCCATCGAACTCGAACGTCGCGCTCTGCGTGTCGGAGATGTTCGCCTTGGCATTCTTTTGGACCAGAATGCCCCCCGTCGAACTGACCGACTTCGGCCAGCCGAGTCCTGCCATCCAGCGGACCATGTCGAGCATGTGGATGCACATGTCGCCGACGATGCCGTTGCCGTATTCCATGAACGCTCGCCAGCCGCGCGGATGTACGATCGAGTTGTACGGCCGCAGCGGAGCCGGCCCAGTCCACATCTCGTAATCGAGAAACTCCGGCGGCGTGCTATCCGGTGGGTTCGTGGGATTTCGCATGTGGTAATAGCAGTAGATTTCAATCAGCCCAATCTTGCCGAGTTTTCCTTCTTGAATCAGCTCGCGAGCCTCCGCCAGATGCGGCGTGCTGCGTCGCTGAGTCCCGACCTGCACAACTCGGCCATGCTTCCGCGCCGCCGCCAGCATTGCTTGGCTCTCGACGACATCCACGCTGGTCGGCTTCTGGACGTAGATGTCGGCCCCGGCCTTCACCGCCTCGATCATCGGCAGCGCGTGCCAATGATCCGGCGTCGCGATCTCGACAATGTCGAGATCTTTTTCCGCGAGCATCTTCCGATAATCGCCAAACAACCGCGGCACCTTCTTCGACACCTGCCGCGACGCCACGATCTCACCTGCCTCGGCCAGCATCTTCTTGTCGACATCGCACAACGACACGACTTCAACGGGAGAAATCTGAATCAGCCGCAGCAAGTCCGACTTGCCGTACCAGCCGGTGCCGATGAGACCAACTCGTTTTGGTTTCGGCTCGGCTGCGAATGCAGCGGGCAGCACGGGCAGGAACGAACTCAACGCAACACTGCCGGCCAAGAACTGACGGCGATCCATGATATGTCCCCTTTGGAGTGCGGTGTGTCAGCACCGCTTTTCCTCGCGGCGAAGCCGCTGTTGTTCTTGATTGCAAACGCCTGTCAATCCAAAGAAAGCAGCTGCGCCGCAATCCAAAGCGGTGCTGACACACCGCACTCCAAAGTCACGGCTGCAAATCGGGCAGCTTGGCTTTCGCCTCTTTCCCGTGATCTTTCAACGTCATCTTGATGGTTGCTGATTGCTTCTGGCCGCCGAAGTTCAGATTCAGCTCTTGCTGCATTCCGGCCAGACCGAACGGCACGTCTTTGTGACGAAAGATTCGATGCTTCATGCCGAACTTCGTGTTGCCCAATTCAATCTCGTTGTGGCCGCTGACCACCGAGCATTCCAGATCTCCTTGCTGCCAACTGACCTTCTCTTTCGCCTCTTCGTTCTTGAGATTCTGCTTCGGACCCGCCAGCAGCATCGCGAAGACCGGGTCTTTGAGCTGCATGGACTCCAACAGTTCCGGTTCGTTCGGTTCGTATTTGACCCAGCACTTGACCATCTTGCTGAGCGGGTCTTTGCCCTCACCGAATTCGTCTTCGGGAATGAGCAGTCGCCAGGTCACGTTCGCCAATTGCGGATGATCGCAGGTCTGCTCCATTTCAAGGAACCGGCACTGCTTCCCCCCATGAAAGGCTTGGCCGACCGAGCGGAGACTCCACTTGGGCACGGCCTCTTGCCCGTTCAGTTTCAGATTCACGTTGAACTCGGCCCACGTTCCGTCTTTGGGCAGCGTCTGAATCAATGCCCCCGACTTTGGTTCATCGGCGATGGCGGTGTCGAAAGCCAACAGCCACGAACCCAACACCAAGCTGCGGACGACAGCATTCAAGAACGAACGACGATTCATGAGATGGCCTCGCGAGATGAGTTGAGAAGTGATTCCGCGATGCGAAGCAGCATAAACGAATCCGTACCGCGACCGTCAGGGAGCGGCGGGCCCGTGATCGAAGACCGCTCCCTGACGGTCGCGGTACGGCTTGTGGCTCGATTACAACGACGCGACGTAGATCGGACGCCTACGTCCGATCACCCGGACGTAGGCGTCCGGGCTACAAACTCATTCGCAGGACCGATTCGCCATGAACAATTTCTCGCGCCGCGACTTTCTCAAAGACACCGTCCTCACGACCGCTGCCGGTTGGTCGTTGTCCGTCAGCAATGTACTCAACGCCGCCGAGACCAACGCCGGTGGATTGCACATTGCTCCATTCAAGTTTGATGTCACGCCGCCGCTGGGCCATTCGTGCTGCGGCGGTTGGATCAAGCCGATCGAGGTCGTGGATGATGCACTCGAAGCGGTCGGTGTCGTACTACTCGGAGCCGGCAAGCCGATCGTGTTGTGTGCCGTCGATTGGACGGGGTTGCTGAATGAAGCTCACGTCGAATGGCGCACGGCGCTCGCTCAGGCAGCCGGAACGACGCCGGATCGTGTCGCCGTGCATTGCGTGCATCAGCACAACGCGCCGTTCGCGTGTCTGGAAGCCGAACGCATCGTGCTCGCCGAGGGGGATCTGCCGCACATCATCGACCTCGACTTCTTCAAACGCTGCCTCGATGCAGGCCGAGCCGCCGTCGTGAAGGCGATCAAGCAAGCTCGCCCGGTGACGCACATCGGCTGGGGACAAGGCAAGATCGAAGGGGTCGCCTCCAACCGCCGAGTCCATCGCGACGAGACCGGCAAGGTGCTGGCGATGCGAGGCAGTGCGTGTACCGATCCCAAACTGATCGCGTTGCCGGACGGACTGATCGACCCGTTCCTGAAGACCGTCGCGTTCTTCGACGGCGAGAAGAAACTCGCGTCACTGCATTACTACGCAACGCACCCGATGAGCTACTACGCCGACGGCCGAGCCACCAGCGACTTCGCCGGGCTGGCTCGCAAGCAGCGGCAGCAGGACGAACCGGATTGCCTGCACGTCTACTTCACCGGCTGCGCGGGGAACATCTCGGCCGGCAAGTACAACGACGGCTCGAAACCCGTTCGGCCGATCCTGACGAAGCGCGTCTACGACGGCATCGTCGCGTCGGAATCGAAACTCGAACGAGCTGAACTCAAAACGCTGGCATGGAAGACCGCGGAGATTCTGCCACCGCCACGCTCATCGCTGCACGCCGAGATGATCGCACAACAAATCTCAACGAAAACCAACGCCGTCGTGAACCGCAACCGTCCGTCATTCATGCTGTCATGGCTACGCCGCGTCGAGAAACGCACCCCGATCGTGCTCAGCTCGCTGCACCTGGGGGGTGTGAAGCTGCTGCATCTCCCCGCCGAGTCGTTCATCGAATACCAACTCCGCGCCCAGGGCCTCGCGAAAGACCATTTCGTCTGCACCTCGGCCTACGGTGACGGCGGCCCGTGGTACATCCCGGTCAAAGAGGAATACCCCAACGGCGGCTACGAAGTCAGCGTCGCGTTCTGCGAACCAGAGATCGACGACATGCTGACGGAGGGGATGAAGCGAATCTTGCCGAGCTAACCTGGAGTGCTGCGGCTCGACGCAGCCCTCCATTGTTTGCGGGAGTTGGGTCGCGAAGTTCGTTTGCTTGCGTCGTCACGAAAGATGATCGCGTGCTCGATGCGTGGGGGCGGATTGAATGGAGGGCTGTGTCGAGCCACAGCACTCCAGGAGTCACGCGATCGCATCGTCCAGCCAGGCCAACCGTCGTGGATGCCAGAACCGCACATGAGCTGCGGCGGCCAGCATCAAAAACGTGATTACGCTGATCACCGCTCCGACCAACACCGAGCGTGGCTGATAGTTCCAAACCACGAGATGCGAGCCGGGTTCGAGACGCACGCCTCGGAAGAGATTGTCGATTCGCAGCGACTCGGCCGCGTGGCCATCGACTGTCACCGACCAGCCCGGATAGTCGAGGTCCGCGAGAACCAGAACACTCGCTTCGTTGAGATCCACCAAGCATTCGACGGCGTTGGCTCGCGAATTGAAACCGGTCAATTTCCCCGCAGTCATTTCCAAACTCTTGCCGTCCAACGTACGAAGCTGCGCTCGGCCAAGCGATTGTTTGAACTCGTACAAGTACAGCAGTTGCCCCGATCGGCCCCAGGCTCGATTGAGGAACGGGTCGTCTCCCTGCCACACGAGCTCCATCGACTCCGTGAGCGGCTGCGGCTCGAAGCTCAACAGATGGGTGACGCCACCGCGACGCAGCCAGTCGTTCGGTTGCCGCAACGAATCGTCCACGTACTCGGCCGGGCCGAACGTGAGATAGATCGGTGTGCTCGACACGCCCAGCGTGCTCGGCAAGTTGGCTCCCGGCGCGAACAGCCGCAACGTCGGCCGAGTCTGTGCCGCCTCCAGCAGCTTTTGTCGCACCGGACTTTGTTCCAGAGATTTCAGCGGCGGCGATTCCACGATCTGAGTGAACGTGACCAGACGGCTGATCGTCCAGAACTCGACGGCCGTTGTGAGCAGCACCAGACCAATCAAACCGACACGCACGTCGATGTCGTGCGGCCGCTCCGACAGCCACCACAACACCGAGCTGATGCCGATGACCACGGCCATCAAACCGCAGAGTTGCAGCAGAGTCATCAACGGTCCCGTCCCTTGCGCATTCGTCGCCATCAGTGTCAGCGGATTGAACGTGGGAACTTGGGTCATCACGGCGGCAACGTCATCACCCAGTAAGTACCACACGCTTAATGACCAAATCGAGCCCACGATCAGCGTCCAGGCCATGCCGCGTGAAACATCCGGTGAGCGCAGAAAACGATCCGTGACCGATCCTGCCAGCACGGCGACCGCCCACGTCGTGAGCAACCCGTATCGACCCAGTCCTTGAAAGTAGCTGAAGCCCGGCAGGTGCCGAGTCACCGGCAGCAGCCAACCGCTCGTGTAGAGTCCGCTGACGATCGCGACCGCCAACCAAAACAGGATGAACCGATCCGCCGATCGACGGGCAACGAGTTCGCGCAGCAGGCCGACGACACAGACACCGAACAACAACAGCGGCGCGAGACCGAAATACAAATGCGCCTCGGCCGAGTTCGTGCGCGAGTGCCCCAGCGGCGGACTTTCGCGGAACGCCGCCTCGCGGTCGGTCAGCGGCGAGTACCAGTGACTCGGCCGAAACACTTGCGTCCAATACCAAGGCGGGATCGCACCGAAGTCGAGCTCATGTTCTTTGCCGACGGTAGCTCGCTGACTGCGTTGTTTGAGTTCGTAAGTCGGCGCGAGTTGCACGGCTGCGAGTCCGAGTCCGCACAGCATTGCGGCGTAGGTGACGGTGGTTGATCGAATGTGTTGAGATAACAGCCATCGGCCATCAGCCATCGGCTTTCGGCCGGACGAGACGATCCATGCTCGTGCAGGGACATAAACCGCCAGCAACAGCAACGTGAACCACGCGATCTGAAAATGACCCGCAAGTAATTGCACCGCCAGCACGCCGCTCAAGCCGATCGCGTATCGCCATCGGCGAGTTGCGAGAAACGATTCCGCGCACCACAACGCTGCCGGCAACCAGGTGCCGCCGATGATCGCCCACTCAACGCACGTCCGAGGCGGGAACCAGCCGTAGACGTAGACCAGAGCCGTCAGCCACGACGGCAGCAGGCTCAAGCCCAACCGTCGCGCGGCCATCGTCGAGAACACGAACGCGGCGATGTAGTGCAGCAGAAAGCTGACATGAAACGCCGAGTGCGCATCGAGCAGCCGATACAGCACCAAATTGGGCGGATAGAAGATTCCGGTTTGGCTTTCGGCCAGCAACGGATATCCGAAGCCCGCGTGCGCATTCCACAGCGGCAGTTCGCCCGCATGCAGAGCCTCGGAATAGATGACCTTCTGCGGAAAGAAGTACGAGTAGATGTCACCGCCGACAAAGCCCGCTCCGCACCAGATCGGCAGCCAGAAGACGAGCGTCAAACTCAGCGCGAGTCCGCCTGTCGCCAGCCAGCCGAGCCATTCACGCCGTGCTTGCATGTTGTCTTCAAGGTTCAGGGGTCGGGTCTACGATTTTTCGGAATTGGCCGGCCAGCGTTTTACCGACTTCATAACGCTCTGTCGGCCAATTCCGAAAAATCGTAGACCCGACCCCGCACTCAAGGTTGATACGGCACGAACGGCATTCCGAACGTCTCGGCCACCGCGCGATTGGTGATCGCTCCGTCGTACATGTTGACGGCGTGAGCGAATCCCGTGTCGGCGGCGCACGCGGCGGCCAGGCCGAGCTTCGCGATCTTCAGAACATAGGGAAACGTGACGTTACACAACGCATACGAGCTGGTCCGGCCGACGGCTCCCGGCATGTTCGTGACGCAATAATGCACGATGCCATCCACGAGGTACGTCGGCTTCGAGTGTGTTGTCGGCTTGGTCGTTTCGATGCAGCCTCCCTGATCGACCGCCACGTCGATGATGACCGCTCCGGGCTTCATCAGCTTGAGGTCTTCGCGGCTGACCAGCACCGGCGCGCGAGCCCCTTCGATCAACACCGCTCCGATCACGAGATCCGCCAGCCGCAGTTCTTCGCGGATGTTGTGCCGATCGCTAAAGAGCGTGTTGACGTTCGGCGGCATGATGTCTTCCAGATACCGCAGCCGGTCAATGTTGATGTCGATGATCACTACGTCCGCCTGAAAGCCGGCCGCAATCTGCGCCGCATTTTTGCCGACCACCCCGCCGCCCAAAATCAAAATGTGAGCGGGGGCTACACCGGGAACTCCCGCCAGCAGAATGCCGCGGCCTTCCTGCGGACGTTCCAGATACTTCGCTCCTTCTTGAATGCTCATGCGGCCGGCGACTTCGCTCATCGGAGTCAGACAGGGGAGATCGCCACGCGGACCGCGCAGCGTCTCGTAGGCGACTGCCGTGACCCCCGTCGCCAGCACATTGTGGGTCAGCTCTTCGTCGGCCGCGAAATGAAAGTACGTGAAGAGCGTTTGCCCGCGTCGCAGCAACGGCCACTCGGCGGCGAGCGGTTCCTTGACCTTCACGACCAATTCCGCCTGACCGAAGATCGCGGCCGGACCATCGACGATCTCGGCCCCACTCGCGGCGTATTGTGCATCGGTGATACCGCTGCCCAATCCGGCCCCGCGCTCGATCAGCACGCGGTGCCCGCGCTGGACCAGTTCTTCGACCCCCGACGGCAACATCGCCACGCGATACTCGTCCGGTTTAATCTCACGAGGCACACCGACAATCATGGGTCGTCTCCTGAACTTATTGCTGACAACAATTCGGAGAGTAGCCGACAGAGACTCTCCTAGAAATGTCGGACTTCCGTAGTTGTCCGCGTTCCTTCGCGACCTCTGCGCCCTTCTGTTCAAATCTGTTTGAAACAGAAGGACGCAAAGGGCGCGAAGTGAAGTACAGCGGATTCGCGAGTAGGTCATCGAGTAGAAGTCAGCGCTACTCGGTTCGCCGCGCGAGTGCTTTTTCGTAGAGCCCGACGTACTCACGGGCCGAGCGGTTCCAAGACCAATCGCGTGACATCCCGGCTCGTTGAATGCGACGCCAGACCGGTTGATCGGCGAACAGTCTCAAGGCCCAGTCGAGCTGCTCCCAAAGCCGATCCGGGTTGTGTTCGTAGAAGACGAAGCCGGTGGCGGTGCCGTTATTCAGAGTTTCTTGAGTCGCCCCCACGACGGAATCGGCCAGCCCACCGGTCGCGCGGACAATCGGCGGAGTGCCATAGGCCATCGAATACATCTGGTTCAAACCACACGGCTCGAACTTGCTGGGCATCAGGAACATGTCCGAACCCGCTTCGATCAGATGCGACAGCGCTTCGTCGTAGCCAATAACCGCGCGGACTTTGTGCGGATGCGCCGCCGCCAGATGCCGGCAAAGGTCTTCGTACTCCGGCTGCCCGTTTCCCAAGAAGACCAGTTGCACGTCCCGTTCGAGCAACCGGCTGGCACACGCACCCATCAAATCAAAACCCTTCTGCCAAGTCATGCGCGAGACCATGCTCAGCAGCGGCACGTCGCCACGCACCGGCAAATTCAGGTGCTCCTGCAACGTGCGTTTGCAGGCGCTCTTGCCGGTATCCAACGAATCGAAGTCGTACCGCGCGGGGAGATGCGAATCGGCCGCCGGGCTCCACTCGTGCGGGTCGATGCCGTTGAGGATGCCCGTGAGATCAGCGGTTCGGTCCTGCAACACACCGTCCAGGCCGTGACCGAAGTCGGCGGTTTGAATCTCGCGCGAGTACGTCGGGCTGACGGTCGAAAGCTGATCGGCGAAGACGATGCCGGTCTTCAGCAGATTCACTTGGTTCCAGGCTTCCATTCGAGTCCAGGTGAAATACTCCCAACCCAATCCGGTCAGGGGCATCGTTGCGGCCGGATAAGCACCCTGAAACGCCATGTTGTGCAACGTGAAGATCGCCGCCGTGCGACGCAGATCGGGAACCCAGTCGCGGAACTGAGCCTCCAGCAACGCCATCACTAACCCGGTCTGCCAATCGTGTGCGTGGATGACATCGGGCTTGAGTTCCAATCGCGCGACCGCTTCCAGCGCTGCTCGGCAAAACGTCATGAATCGTTCCGCGTTGTCGGGGTAGTCCGCTTTCGTGATCGGATCCTGATACACCCCGTCGCGGTCGAAGAACTCCGGATGATCGACGAACACGACGGACGCAGAACTTCCCGGCATCTGCGCCTGCTTGAGCCGAATCAACACTCGCCGTTTGCCCAGCGGGATTTCAAAGGCTTCCCCGATCGGCTGCACATCGACGCCGCACTTCGCGATGAACCGCGAATAAAACGGCAGGATCAACGTCACCTCGTGCCCCAGTTCCGCCAGCGCTTTGCTCAGCGCACCTGCTACGTCCGCCAAGCCGCCCGTCTTCGCGAAGGGGACAGCTTCCGAACTGATTTGCACGATCCGCATGAAGAACTCCACGGGGCTGAAACAGTAACAATGGATTGGGCATGACGAGCGGTTCGCCGAATTCAACACAGACCTGCCGAGAAGAGCAACCACTCGGCGATCCAAGTGCGAGATCCAGAGTCGTCCTACGAGCTCACGATTTCATGTTGGGATGTGCGTAACTTGTAGGGTGGGACAAGCTCGCTTCGAGCGCCGGCCCACCGCAAATTGATCAGCCGATCCGCGGTGGGCCGGCGCTCGAAGCGAGCTTGTCCCACCCTACGTTTCGGATCGTTGCGCTTTGCGAAACTGCTCGGCCACGGTAGAACGACATTGGTTCCACAAAGGTGATCGAAAGCCGCAGGAGTTTTGGTCATGCGAGTTCCGCCTCTGCTTCTAGCGTTGAGCTTGCTCGCCCACCTCGGATGTCAGACCGACATTGCCCGCGGACAAGAACCATCACTGTTGATTCCCAATGCCGGTGACCTCGCGAAGTCATTGCAACTCTGGCTGCGAGCCGACGACCTGGCCCTGACTGACGGCGAGTCCGTCTTTATCTGGCCCGACCAGAGCGGTCACGGCCGCGACTTCTCCGCGACGAAAGGGGTGCGGCCGGACGGTGTCGGGATGCCGGCGAAGTTCGCCAAGGAGAGCACGCTGCAACGCCGGCCGGCCGTACGCTTCGATCCGGCAACGGGATTGGCGGCATCGCCACACAACCCGGTTGCGATTCAGGGCGATGCGGAATTGACGATACTGCTCGTCATCAACCTGCAACCACACGACGCTCAGCCGCCGCACGACGGTGTGATCGGCATCGGCAATCCGGCGAATCCCGCAGTCGATCCCGGCAAGCCGTTGGCCGCGCTCGTGCAGATCAATCGTGGCGAAGATCACGCGCTGCACTTCGCCGGTGGCTGGAATCACGACGCTTCGCTGGGAGCCGGTTCGTTCAAGCCGCTGTACGGGAAGTCGATCATCCTCAGCGTCACGAAGCGGCCCGGCCCGATCCGCAGCACGACGCGTTTCTTCATCAACGGTGAATTGGCCAACAAGTCGGCCGACGTACCGCTCGAAGGTCGCGACACGGTGCCCGACATTCAGCATCGCGCCGACATCGGCGCGTACATGGGCAAAGCGCTGAGCTGGGCCGGCAGCTTTCGCGGCGATGTCGGCGAAGTCATCGTCTACAACAAAGCTCTGAACGACGCCGAGCGACAAGCCGTCGAAGGTCATCTCGCCGACAAGTTCGGCATCGTGCTGGCCTCGCAAGTCGCCGCGACGCGAGCCACATTCACTCCGGAAGAGAC
Organism: Planctomyces sp. SH-PL62; assembly: GCA_945893075.1. Taxonomy (GTDB): domain Bacteria; phylum Planctomycetota; class Planctomycetia; order Planctomycetales; family Planctomycetaceae; genus SXKJ01. The sequence goes on from CAMDDX010000005.1 coordinate 12,837, forward strand.
CAGCTTCTGGGCCTATCAGCCAGTCAAAGATGCGGCTCCACCGAATGTGAAGAACGCCGCGCGAATCAAGTCGCCGCTCGATCGCTTCCTGCTCGCCAAGCTGGAAGAGCAGGGAATGACTCTAGCGTCGCCGGCTGACAAGCGGACGCTGCTTCGCCGAGTCACGTTCGATCTCATCGGCTTGCCCCCATCGCCGGAAGAGATCGCCGCGTTCTTGAAAGACGAATCGCCGCAAGCGTTCGAGACGGTCGTGAATCGGCTGCTCGATTCACCGCACTACGGCGAGCGTTGGGGGCGTCACTGGCTCGACGTCGTCCGCTACGCCGAATCCACGGCGAACGACGCGAATGCCGTCATGCGCTACGCCTGGCGATATCGCAACTACGTCATCGACGCCTTCAATCGCGATCTGCCGTATGACCAGTTCATCGTCGAACAACTTGCTGGCGACTTGCTGCCGCCGACAGACGACATGAGCGCGCGAATTCGGCGAATGACCGCGACCGGCTATCTGATGGTCGGCCCGAAGGCGCTCGCCGAAACTGACAAGGAACAATCCCGGCTCGACATTGTGGACGATCAAATCGACGTGACCGGGCGAGCATTTCTCGGCCTGACGATCGCGTGTGCGCGCTGCCACGACCACAAGTTCGACGCGATTCGCGCCGTCGATTACTACGCCCTCGCCGGCATCTTCCGCAGCACCGAGCCTTTCAAAGATGAGGCTCGCAACTCGTCAATGTGGTGGGAATTCCCGTTATTTGAAGCTCCGGGCGAGAAGCCGTTCATGGTCATGGCCCCGCAGGAAACGACGCCGCGAAACTTGCGCGTCCATCTGCGCGGCAACCGCTTCACGCTGGGGCAAGTCGTGCCGCGCGGATTCGTGCAAGTCGTAGGTCGGGCTTTCCAGCCCGACTCCCCCAACACGCGAGTCGGGCTGGAAAGCCCGACCTACGGGGGCAGCGGCCGTCTGGAACTCGCCCAATGGATCGCCAGTAAAGACAACCCGCTGACTGCTCGCGTGATGGTCAATCGGATTTGGCAGCATCACTTCGGCAAAGGTCTCGTCGCGACCAGCGATAACTTCGGCATGCGCGGCGAACGTCCATCGCATCCCGAGTTACTCGATTGGCTCGCCGCGCGATTTATCGAGAGCGGCTGGAGCATGAAGGCGATGCACCGCTTGATTTGCCTGAGTTCGACTTTTCAGCAGGCAACGCAGAGGGAGAGAGAGGGAGATGGGGAGAGGGGGAGAAATTCAAACGACCCTACTGCGGGTTCTTTTCCCCCTCTCCCTCTCTCCCCCTCTCCCCCTCTTCAAACCGATCCCGACAACCACTGGCTCTCATCGTTCCCGCGTCGCAGACTCTCGGCCGAGGAGTTGCGCGACGCGGTGCTCGCAGTCAGCGGCAAGCTCGATCGCAAACCGGGTGCTGATGAGTCCGCCACGATCCTGTGGAAAGAGGCCGAAGTTCAGGACGAGAAGCGCGGCTTCGGTCCGAATCGGATGCAGGCCGATCATCCGTTCTACACCGAGTTCCCGAAACGGAGCGTTTACTTACCGATCGTCCGCAATCTTCTGCCCGACGTGTTCGCCTTGTTCGATGTCGCCGATCCCAACGGCGTGACCACCCTGCGAAACGACACGACCGTCCCGTCGCAGTCGCTCTTCCTGCTCAACAGCCCATTCGTGCGTGAGCAGTCCCGGCATCTCGCTCAGCGATTGCTCTCGGACGACAAGGCCACCGACGAACAACGCCTGCAACGCGCTCACGAACTCGCCTTCGGCCGACCGCTGACCACGAACGAGTTGGCACAAGCTCGCACGTTCCTTGATGCCTACCTGTCGGCCCAGGCAGCTCAAGCCCGTCCGGAAGCCGACCGGCGACTATCGACGTGGCAAAGCTACTGCCAAGCCTTGTTCTGCCAGAACGAGTTTTTCTACGTGGAGTGATTTCGATGTAGGGTGGGTCGAGTCATCGAGACCCACCAATTGGCGCGACGAAGTGGTGGGTCTCGATGACTCGACCCACCCTACGGAATGATGTCATGACAATCGGTTCTCAAGACCTGAATCGACGCGAAGCACTTCGCCGCGCCGCCTGCGGCTTCGGTCACGTCGCGCTGCTCGGACTGTTGACGGAACAAGCCCGCGCGGAAACCGCGACCACCAATCCGCTCGCCGCCAAGTCACCGCATTTCCCAGCCAAGGCCAAGCGAGTCATTTTCCTCTTCATGCACGGAGGAGTTTCGCACGTCGACACGTTCGATCCAAAACCGGAACTTGCCAAGCGCAACGGCCAGCCCTTGCCGATCGCGAAACCGAAGTTTGAATTCGCTCCGACCGGCAACCTGCTCGCGTCACCTTGGAAGTTCGCCAAGCACGGCCAGAGCGGTGTTGAGGTCAGCGAACTCTTTCCAGAAATCGGCTCGGTCATCGACGACATCTGTGTGATTCGTTCGATGAACGGTGCCGATCAAGTTTCGCATGGTCCGGCATTGCTCAACATGAACACCGGCAGTGGCGTCTTCGCGCGGCCGAGCCTCGGCGCGTGGACGCTGTATGGTCTCGGCACCGAGAACCAGAACCTGCCCGGCTTCATCAGCCTCAGTCCGTCGCTGTATCACGGTGGAGCACAAAATTACGGCTCGGCGTTTCTGCCGGCCAGCTTTCAAGGAACGCGGATCGGCGATGGCTCCACGCCGTTCCAGCAAGCCGCGTTGTCGAATCTCAAGCCGGGCGATGATCCGTCGCTGCAACGGCTGCAACTCAATCTGATCGCGCAGCGCAACCGCGAGCATCTCGCGCGTGTCGGCGACGATCCGCGACTCGAAGCCCGCATCGCCGCGTTCGAAATGAGCTTTCGGATGCAGATGGAAGCGCCGCGCGTGATGGACTTGTCGCAAGAGAGCGAGTCCACTCGCAAGCTGTATGGCGTTGGCGAAGAACCGACGGACGAGTACGGCCGAGAATGCTTGCTGGCGAGACGCTGCATCGAATCGGGAGTCCGCTTCGTCCAAGCCAACTTCAGTTACCCGCGCAACTACTGGGACGCGCACGGCGACCTGCGAAACAATCATTCGTCGAACGCCAAGAAAGTCGATAAGCCGATCGCCGGACTGCTGCGAGACCTCAAATCACGCGGCTTGTTGGACGACACGCTGGTCATCTTCGGCACCGAGTTCGGCCGCACTCCGGCCGCTCAGGGCAACGACGGCCGCGACCATCATCCGCACGCTTTCAGCATCTGGCTGGCCGGCGGCGGAGTGCGCGGCGGCCTGGCCTATGGTCAAACCGACGACTTTGGTTACTACGTCGCCGCGAACAAGGTCACGATGCCCGACTTCCACGCGACGATCCTGCACCTGCTGGGATTTGACCACACGCAACTGACCTTCCGCCACGCGGGCCGCGACCATCGACTGACCGATGTGGACGGCGAAGTCGTCACGGACATCCTGGCTTGAGGAAGCGGCATCAATAGCAAGAGACATCACTAGCAAGAGACATCACAGTGGAAAAGAAAAAGGACTGACGCCACGAATGGCGTCAGTCCTCCCGATGGGATGACTGGAATGCGGTCGAGAGGACTCGAACCTCCAAGCCCTTGCGGGCGCTAGCACCTCAAGCTAGTGCGTCTGCCAATTTCGCCACGACCGCAAATCTCTGTTACGACTTAGTTCTTAAACTAGCTCGTCTGCCAATTCCGCCACTTGCCCGGCAATGATTTGCGTCAGTGGGCAATCTAGCGATCGCCCACTGACGCAAGAGGCGGGGCAGTATAGTCGCGCGGAATCGTGTCGCAAGTTTGCGAGTTCGCGGACGCGAGGGAATTGGGCGAATGAGTTACTTCAGGCCGGCTAGGAGCGTTGTCGCGTCTTTGGCTCGGAGGTGATTGGGAAAGCGTTTGGTGACGGTTTCGAGAGACTCGCGGGCTTTCTCGGTGTCCTTGAGTTCGATGAAACATTTGGCGGCTTCGAAGTGGGCTTGGCATTGCCACTCTTCGTAGGGGTAGCCAAAGGCGGCTTCGAGGAAGTGTTCGGTGGCCTCGGCGTTGTTCTTCGCGGCGAGAGCACATTGGCCCATCATGAAGCGTGCCTTCGCCGCGGTCTCCGTGCGAGTTTCTTTGGTGACTTGCAGATACGTGGCCTTCGCGGCGTCGATTTGGTTTTGGTTCTGCTGAGCGAAGCCGAGTCCGAAGCGAGCTTCGTAGAGTTGCTCGAATTGTGGAAAGGCTTGGATCAGCACGGTGAAGTGTTGTTGGGCTTGCGGCCATTGTTTGAGTTGCGTTGCGCAGGTGCCGCTCCGGTAAAGAGCTTTCGCGTGGAAGCGTTCGCTCTTGGCGGTGATGACGGCGGCGTAGAACGGTAGAGCTTCGGCGAACTTGTCCTGGCGGAATTGGCAATCACCGGCGAGGAAGTTGGCATCGCCGAGCAGAGTCCCCTGCGGGAACTCTTTGATTTGGTTTTGGAACGTGGCCAGCGCGGCGGGGAATAGTTTTTGGTCGTGCTGGACCCAGCCGAGCTTGTAGTGCAGTCGCTCGCGCAGTTCGGGCGTCTTCGCGGCGGCGAGGCCGGCGGTGAAGGCTGCGATGGCCTCGGTCGGTTGCTTGTTCGTCTCGTGGAACTCGCCGATTCGGAACCAAGACTCGGCGGCGAGCGGACTGGTGGGCAGTTTCGTTGCGAGCAAGCGGAAGGCGTCGGCGGCTTCCTTCTCTTTCTTGAGTTCGAGGTTGGCGAAGGCGATCTCGTAGTGGCACTTGTCGGCGTCAGGATAGTCGGGCTTGGCGGTGAGCAATTGCGTGAGCGTCACGATCGACGGAGCAAACTGTTTTAGACCGGCTTGGCAGAGGGCCATCGCGAACTTGGCGTCGAGGGCATCTTTCTCAGCCGCCTTGTTCGTGGCGATGAATTGCGTGAGGTCTTTCAGAGCGGGGTCGAATTGTTTTTGGCGATGCAAGCAGAGCCCTCGCAGGAAGAGTGCGGCGGGGACGAGTTCGCTTTGCGGTTTCTCGGCGATGAGCTTCGTCAGGTGCGTGGCGGCATTCGGGAAATCGGGCTTCTCGAAGAGTGCGGCTCCGCTGCCGTACATCGCGGCGGGGACGAGGTCGCTCATCGGGAATCCGGTGACGACTTGTTGGTAGAACGCGACGGCGGTATCGGGCTTCTTGAGTCCGCGGTCGATCTCGCCGAGATGGAATAACGCTCGGTCGCGCAGCTTGCTGGCGGCGATTTGATTGAGCTTGGTCAGTTCGACGGTGGCGTTCGGCGCGTCATTGACGGCTCGCAGGCCGACGCCGAGCGCGAGCAGCACTTCGTCGAGCCGATCCCAATCAGGCTTGGCTTGTTGAGCGGCTCGGAAGGCGGCGACGGCGTCGGGGTGACGTTTCATTTCGCCGTGTGCTCGGCCGATGAGGTAGCGCGCTTCGGCGAGCAGCGCGGGGTCTTTCAGCGTGGCGACGATTGGGTTGAGGTACGCGATGCACTCTTCGAACTTCGGCGGCTGATTGGCGGCGACACCGGCTGAGTAGAGACACAGGCCGATGCGGACGTGGGCTTGCGGAGCGTGTGGGTTCGCGGGGAACTCGGTGACGAGCCGGCGGAAGAGCGGCTCGGCCTTGGCGAGATTCGCTTCGGGTTGATTCAGCAGGTATGCCTCGCCCGCGACGAAGACGACTTCCGGGACGAGCGCGTGTTTCACGAACGGAGCGGTCGCGAAGAATTGTTCGGCTTGAGCCTGTGCGCTCGGGAAGTCGCCGGTCTGCAATGCGGCGAGGGCGGCTCGATACTTGGCTTCCGGTGCGAGTTCATTGGCGGCGAACTGGCCGGCGAATTGAGCATACAGCGGAACCGTCTCTTTGCGGCGTTCGGGGATTTCGTAGATCGAGTCGATGCGGACCAACTGCAACGCGGGGATGAATTCGCTTTGAGCGTTCGCGGCGATGACGGGATCGACAGTCGCGACCACGGTGGCCGGTTGCTTGAGCGCGATCAGTGTGCGGCCGAGCCAGTACGCGGCCTCGGGGGCGGTGGGCAGCTTTTGGTTGACGACCGTGGCCAGCGCGGTTTGAGCCTGCGGAAATTGTCCCGCTTTGAATCGGGCTTTGCCGGTGGCGGTGAAGGCGGGTCCGATCTGTTCGCTCTTCGGAAACTTCGTCGGAACTGTATCGAGCACGGCGGCGGCTTCGGGGAATTTGTTTTGATCGAACAGCGCTTGGCCCTGCTTTAACGTGGCGACATCGGCCAACGGAAAATTGGGGACGGCGGCGGCTTGCACGAAGTGCGGTTCGGCTTCGGCGTGCTTCTTTTGCGCGACGAGCGACGTGCCGAGCCGCAGTTTCGCTTCCGGCACGAGCGGACTCTGCGCGAATTTTTGCAGCAGCGTCGTGAAGGTCGTGACCGCTTCGACATGCTGGTCGAGATCCGCCTGCGTGGTGCCGAGACCGTAGAACGCTTCTGGCAGGATCGTCGCGTTGGGATACGTGGCAATCACCTTCTGATACGCGACGATGGCGTTCGGTTTGTCGGCGGCGAGATACAGGCTCTCGGCTTGATAGTAGGTCGCGTCAGCCGCGAGCGGACTGGCCGCGAACTTGGTTGGGACGTTGGCGAACTCGGCGGCGGCGGTCTTGAAATCGTTCGGCAACTTCGACGTCTGAGCCGTCTGAAACAGCGTGAGTCCGAGATTGAACTGGGCTCCGTCGAGATGCTTGAACTGCGGATACGTTGCCAGGATGAGCTTAAACGTTGCGGTCGCCTCCGGCAGTTTCTTCTCGCTCAACTGGCAGACGCCGAGTTGGTAGTGCGCGTTCGAGACTCGCGTGTCTTGCGGGAACGCTTTCAGGAACTCGGTCCAGCGCGGCATCGCCTGCGCGAACAGCTTCTTCGATTGGAAGCCGTAGGCGACGGCGTATTGCCGAGTCGCTTCCGGATTCGGGTCATCGGCGGCGAGACTCGGCCAAGGTGCCAGCAACGCGCACTGAAGAGCGATCACGACCAGAACTTTTCCTGCTGGGGACATTGAAGCCTCCGCCATGTGAGAGTTCAGATTCAGACGTTGGACGATGACTGCGGCCTTCCACGGGGCGGCATCTTGTTCGTCCGCCCCGCGCGGGAGCAAGTCTGTTGGCTGTTAGAGTTCCGGCATTAGACGGCTCAACTCCACCTCCGCAATGGACAGCGCTGCTTACGGGAGTGTGGTGGCTCAGACACTTCACAATGGGCCGCAGCGGAGTTGGTTCCGAGTTCGCACGTCGCGCTCGGCCAATTCGGAATTTCGGAATTCTGAAATGCCAGGCCCCGGACGACTTCAATTGGCCAACCCCAGCCTGCGGCGAAGCTCTTCGCGAACCAGGGTAGCTCCACGAACCGCGGCGTTGGCTTGACGAGTCGAAGCGCTGAGACCGGGATAACGATACTCCACAGCAAATCGAGTCAGATTGACCAGTCTGCGGCGTAATGGAAGCAACGTGGCGTCGTGAGGTAACAGATGCTGCAAGAGGCTATCCAAGTTGTGAGTTCGCGGAACCGGCAAGCCCAGTTGTTGCAGCATGGCTTTCAGGTATTTCTCCGCCACCTGTTGGCAATGAAAGCAGATTTGGTCATTCAGCGCGGGGTTGTCTTTTTCGATCTTCTGGACGGTCCCCCAATCGGCTTCGGCTTTTCGCACCCACTGTCTGACCGGGTTTGGCAGACAGCACCTTTCCTGTCTCCATGATTTCGCGCAGGAACCAATCCGCGTCTCGCAGCCCGCGGTGGAGTCGCTCTGGCGTGCGGACAATCAAATCCAGATCGAACGGTGCTACCAACTCGTAGCAGATTCGGGAGGCTTTGGTGATTTCATTACTGGCGGGCATGACCACCAACAGATCCACGTCGCTCCCTTCCCGTTGATCGCCGCGCGCGTACGAGCCAAACAGAATCACCTGTTCTGGCTGGAACTTCTCCACGACCTGTCGCACATACCGTCGAATCGCCGACAGGGGAATGTCGCGCGACTGATATCGCTGGCTCGATTTCAAAGGTGCGGATTTCGTGGTCATGGAGTCATTCTTGCCGGAGACTGGGCTGGCGAGCAACGGCCAAGAACCAAGCGGCGCGATTGAATTCCTACCTGAGCAACGCGGGGGTCAGGCACTTCACAATTCACAATCGGCCGCAGCGAAGTTGGTTCCGAGTTCGCACGTCGCGATCGGCCAATTCTGAATTCTGAAAGGCCAGACCCTGGACTACTCAGCCGGCTGTGGTTCGATGACCCCGCCGTCCCATTCGATCCAGCATTGCGGGAGGGCTTCATGCAGTTTCTCGACGCCGGGTTTGGTGACTTTGGTTTCGTTCAGAACGACATGTCGCAGCGTCTTGATCTTCTCCAGGTGTATCAGTCCTTTGTCGCTGATCCCGGTTCGCGCAAGTTTGAGCACTTCCAGAACCGGCAATGTGGCGACGTGTGCCAAGTCGGCATCGCGGACATTCGATCTCCATAAATCGAGTTGCCTGAGCGTTCGAAGCGGGCGGAGAGAGGCTGCCGAATCGGCCTCAAAAGAAGCGCCTGGAAGTCCGAGGATTCGGAGTTCGTCTAACGACTCCAGGGGGTCGAGAACCTTCTCGCGAATCCGTAATGACGACACACTCACGTTACGAAGTGCGCGAATCTTAGCCACCGCCTTGATCTCGGCCGCTTGAAAACTTGTTCCTGAGAGTCCGAGGTAATGAAGATGTTTTAGAGATTCTAGTCCTTCGATCCCTATCGCGGTTATCGAGTTGCCGTCCAATTCAAGTTCGGACAGATTCGAAAATTGCGAGAGCAATGGTGTCGATGCGTCAGTCAAATGGGCACCACTGAGGAGGAGTCTCTCAAGTTTGCTGGTGTTCGAGAATCCTTTGAAGGCATCGTCACCAACAGGAATGCTATTGAGGACCAGTTCGCGAAGTTGCGAGAGAGGTGTCATTCGCGCAACCGTCTTGCCCGTGATTTTCGAGTGCCACAAATTCACCGATTCAAGCTGAGTGAGGTTGCCGATCCATTCGAGACCGTTGTCGGAGACGCTGGTGTAGCCCAGGCCCAGGTGCCGCAGTCGCAGTGCGTCTCGCAAGGTTCCGACGTTCTCGTCATTGACCTCGGCATTCCCCTCGAAGTCAGCTTTGATCAGGTCAAAGTTGTCTTGCGGAAGCTGGCCGTCCTTTGCGATCGCTTGCTCATTGTCGTTCTGCCGGATCGTGACGCTGCCGCCGAGTTTCAACACCCATTCGGCAATGCGGCGATCTGGCGATGCAACCTCGCCCCGCAAGCTCGGCAGGGCGTTGAGCAGAGCTTGCACACCGGCGGGCGTGACGCCGGGCGAGTCGTTGCATCCGACCTCACGGAGCTTGGGCAGATTCCGCAACTGCATGAGGCCCTGATCGGTCACTTGGGTGCCATGAAGTTCCAAAAGGGTGAGATTCTTCAGTCCCGTGAGATGAACCAAGCCTTCGTCACCAATGCTTGTGCCATTGGCATGTAGCACCTGCAGAGCTTTCATTCCCGTCAAATGGGCCAATGCTTGATCGGTCACGTTGGTGCCGTTCACAACAACAGATTCGATCTGTCCCAATTGACCGAGGTGCTCCCACGTTTCCGGGACGAAGCCGCGTCCCTCCAAACCCAGCGAACGAAGCGTGCTCACATCCCGTAAATGAGCGAGACCAGCCCCCGTCATCTTGGTACTTGAACGAAGTCCTAGATTTCCGAGTTGCCGGAAGTCCTTCAAGCGGGCAAGCCCTTGATCGGTGATGCCCGGTGTGTTCAGTGCAATGCTGGTCAGCGGGAGGTTCTTCAGCGCATCGAGACCAGCATCCGTGACTCTCGTGTCACCTAGCAAAAGCTCTCTCAATTGCGGCAACTCAGAAAGGTGGAGCAGCCCCGCGTCGGAGATGTTGGTCTTATACAGGTCGAGGTATTCGAGCGCCGTCAATGACTTCAAATGCTCAAGACCGCGATCGGTGATCGACGATTCGCTCAATAAAAAACGGCTGAGTCGCGGCATGTCCTTGAGATGCGCCAACCCCGCATCGGTAATGGAGGCGACTCCAGCGACGTTGATCTCCACGATCTGCTGGAATTGTGAGACTGCCGCAAATCCCTCGTTCCCGGCTTTCTGCCAGTTCAAGCCGATTAATTTCAGCGACTGCGTCTCGACTAAATGACGAAGACCGGGGCCGCGGACGGACGTCAGCCGCAGCCCTAAGACTTCAAGCTGCCGCAACGGCTTGAGATGCTGCAGCGAGTCGTCGTCGAAGTTGGCACCAACAAGATCCAATTCTCGCAAATCGACCAGCTTGCCGATCTGTGCCAGGCCAGTCGGAGTTAAGTGCTTTGTGTCGAGATGGAGCGCAGTGAGACTCCACAATTTGGCAAGCTGCGCGACGGCTTGGTCATCGAATCGCGTTTCGTTGCACCAGATCCTCGACAGCTTTCGAAGTTTGGCCAACGACTGCACGCCTTTGGCCGACATCACGAAAACGCCGCCTTCGAACACTTCGAGATCAGGAAACTGCGCGAATAACTCGGCATGTTCATCACGGTAGATCGTCGTTTCGGTTCCGTGGATGGCGTCGATACGGAAGTCGCCTTCGGGCACTTCGACGATTCCGTTGTTTCTGGCCTCGCCGACGAAGCCGTGCAAGACACATCCCATTGCCAATAGCTTCTTGGCCGCTTCGCGGCGATCTGGCGATACAGGCGGTGTGATCCGCACCGGTTTGGGCTTTGGCTCCTCGATATCTCCGAGCAGTTTCTTGTCGCTCATGGCTCGCACGCGGCGGCCGATGCGTTCGACTTTCACGACGACGGTTTCCCCCTTCTTCAGCGTGAAGGACTTCGTGTCGAATTCCAGGTCGCCTTGTTTGACGTGCAGCGTGTGCTCGCCGGGTTTGAGCCGGATGTCTTTTTGGCCCTCGACCTTCACAACGATGTCGGTGCCTTGGATGGCAACCTCGATTTGCGGATCGGTGATCTCGATCCGCAGCGTCCCGCGATTCGTTTGCACAAAAATGATGACGCCGGCGAGCAAGACGAGGACCGAGGCGAGGCCGATGGCAACGGCGCGGCGCGTAGGACGGGCACTCTTGCCCGTCGCTGCTTGGGGACGGGCAAGAGTGCCCATCCTACTGGCGGTCTGCGCTTCGCCACCGGCCGAGTTCAGCGTCTCTTCGGCCATTGGCTCGGTGGTGCTCTTCCGGGTGCGCTTCGGCAAAGTCGCAACAGCCACGACTGGCTCGACGATCGTGAGGTTCGGATCGTCGTCAGTCATTTCCTGCAAGAAGCGCTGGAGTTCATTGCTGCTGCCTCCGTCGCCGTCCGTCGATTGGGCGATGGTCTTGGCATTGCCGGCTCGGTACTGCTCCAACGCGGCGATCACTTCGGTCATCGACTGGTAACGATCGCTGGCATTCTTGGCGATCATTTTGTGGAAGACGGCGTCGAGCGCGTGGCCGACGCTGCTAGCGTCGGTGCGGACGCTGGCAGCGTCCGCCACGAGCGACGGCAGCGGTGCTTCGCGATGGGCCAGCAGCTTTTTCATCATCGTGTCGGCGGTGTAAACGGCATGTCCCACCAGCAGGTAATACAGCGAGCAACCCAAGCTGTAGATATCGCTGCGGGCGTCGGCATGTTTGGTGTCTACGGCCTGTTCCGGGGACATGTAATCAATCGTCCCCATGATCGCGCCGGTGTTGGTCAGCTCGGCCTGTTTTGCTCCGAGTTCATTCGACTCGATCCGCGCCAGGCCCATGTCCAGAATCTTGACCGTGCCTTCGCGGTCGAGCACCAAATTCGCCGGCTTGATGTCGCGATGAATCACGCCGCGCTTGTGAGCGTACTCCAACCCGCGCGCCGCCTGCAGGATCGCGTCGAGGGCCGCGTTCACACTCAGCGTTCCGCCCTTCTTCACCAGCGAGTACAGGTCGTCTCCCTCGACGTATTCCATCACCAGGAAGTGCGTCCCTTTGGCCTCGTCGGCATCGTGGGCGTTGACGATGTTGGGGTGCGTCAACTTCGCCGCCGCTTCGACCTCGCGATGAAAGCGTTGGACCGCATCCTTCGACTTCATCGCCGCCGCCGAAATCACCTTCACGGCCACCAGCCGCTTCATGACCTTGTGCTCGGCCTTCAGCACCATCCCCATGCCACCCTGGCCCAGCTTGTCGAGAATGACATAGTTGCCCAGGACCAACGACGTCCCTTTGCCCGCGTAGATTTGGCTGGCCTGAAACTTGGTCAGCTTCTTCTGCTTGACCAACTCGCGCGCGAGCTGCTCGCCATCCGAGGGAAACTGCTCGAACGACTCCGACTTGAGCCAACCCCGCAACTCGTCTTCGGTCATCAAGCCGGACGAAGACACCTGCTGAGTGAATTGCTCGATGGTCAATGGCATGGAGGATTCCCGTGTCGGTGGGGATCAGCGGTCGCGTGCATTCCTTAACGAATCTTCTGGTCGGGTTGTTCGGGGTCAGGTCTTCAAATTTCAAAATTGCCTCGGCAATTTTGAAATTTGAAGACCTGACCCCTGCGCTTCCGAACGGCTCGCCGCGTTCATTTCCTATCGGATCTTCTGGTCAGGCAATTGCTGCTTCACGCCTTCATCGAGCGGCATCTTGTCGTTCGTGATGCCGACCTCGATCATGAGCCTATCAAGTTCGGCCCGCAACTGTGCGGCGATGCCAGCACAGCGCGGGTCGTCAATCAGGTTGCAACGTTCATCGGAGTCGCAGGCGAGGTGATACAGTTCAGACTTATGCCGATCGGGCTGGCCGTCGCCGTGAGGATAACGGACCAGCTTCCATTCGTCGGTGCGGACGCCGCGCACGTTGGGCGTGTACGGGAACTGCTTCTCGTAGTTGTAGTGATATAGGAACGAGCGTCGCCAAGAGGGATCGCCCTCTGTGACCAGCTTTCGCCACGAGCGTCCGTGAATTTTTTGCGGGGCTTCGATGCCGCAGAGTTCCAACAGGCTCGGAGCCATATCAACCGTCAGGACGAGCGGCTCAACAACGCGCGGGCAGTGGGTCGGTGTGAGCTTCGGATATCGCACGATGAGCGGAATGCGGATGCTCGGCTCGTGCATCGTCCGTTTATCGACCATGCCGTGCTCGCCGTTGAGCAGACCGTTGTCTCCCATGAAGACGATGATCGTGTTGTCGAGTTGGCCGTTTTCTTCCAGCAGCCGATACAACCGGCCGACCGAGTCATCGACCGACAGGATCGTGCCCCAATAGGCGCGCGTCATGGCGGCGAAATCTTTGACGGCGGCGGGGCTGTCATCCGGAAACTTCTTTCGCCACTCAAACAGCGGGCCATAGATGCCGTGCCAGGTCGGCAGTCGTTCTTTGATCCAAGTCGGTTTGTTTTGAAGCTGAAACGCCGTGTCGGGATAGCGGACCTCGACGTGATCGAAGGCGTGCTCGTACTTCTTCTCCGGGAAATAAAAGCTGTGTGGAGCTTTGTGTCCCAGGAACATCAGCCACGGTTTCGTGTGCGGCTTCTTTAGCCACGACTCGGCCAAGTCGGTGACGACGTGCGTGTAGTAGCCGGGGAGCGTCGCCCGTTTGCCGTCCACGTTGAACTCGGTATCGAAGTATTTCCCTTGCCCTTTGTGAGTCGCGAAGAAGTCGAAGCCGGGACGCTTCTCGTCGTTCTCTTCTCCCATGTGGTACTTGCCGATGTAGCCGGTCTCGTAACCGGCCGACTGCAACAACCGCGGGAAGCTGGCCAGTTCGGCGGGGTATTCGGTGAAGTTGTTCGTGACTCCGTGAGCGTGCGCGTACAGCCCGCTGAGAATCGACGCTCGGCTGGGCGAGCAGAGCGACGTCGTGCAGAACGTGTTCTTGAAGAAGACTCCCTCGCGAGCCAGTCGGTCAATGTGCGGCGTCTTCAAATGTGGATGACCAGCGACGCTCAGGCAGTCCCATCGCAAGTCATCGCAGAGAATGAAGAGGACGTTGGGCCGAGCCTGCTGTGCCTGTGCCTGAGCTGTCGGCGTCGCCAAGACCGAGAACAAGAACAGCAGAAACGCGAATCGCATCGTCGAGACCTCACGCAAAATTTGGAAGACCGACCGAGGCGTCAGATTCTCGCTTTGTCGCCGGACATGCAACCAACTCGTCTTCTCCGCTTTTCGGACAACAACTAGAACGCCGCCTCGAATTGGGTGCGGTGTCCATTTTCCGCCCTTCATTTTTCGCCAGCCGGAGTTTGAACCGCGAAGAGCTGGCGGAAAATGGAGGGCGAAAAATGAAGGCAGTTCTCTGGGAGTCCACGGCGTGAATCTGGATATCGTGATCTTTGGTGGCGGAGCGGCCGGGTTATGGCTGCTCGACGAGCTGACGCGGCGCGGATCGAACGCGGTGCTGTTGGAAGCGAATGCGCTGGGGACCGGGCAGACGGTGGCCGCTCAAGGGATCATTCACGGCGGTTTGAAATACACGCTGCAAGGTTTGCTGACGAACTCCGCGATCAGCATTCGCGAGATGCCCGCCATCTGGCGCGAGTGCCTCGACGGACAACGCGAGCCGAATCTCAGCGCCGTGCGGCGACGTTCCGACGAATGCTATTTATGGCGCACCGATTCGCTGTCGTCGCGGCTCGGAATGTTGGGGGCCAAGATGGGATTGCGAGTCGCTCCGCAAACGGTGTCGGTCAATGATCGGCCAGAGATCCTGCGTGGCTGTCCCGGCACGGTGGCTCTGTTGCCGGAGCAAGTCATCTCGACGGTCAGCTTGATCGAAGTGCTGGCGGCGCGGAATCGCGAGCGGCTACTGAAAGTCGATCCCGCGCGAGTCGAGTTCGATTGCGGTTCACCCGGCGAGATCACGTCGATCCGCATCGGTGATGACATCGCGTTTCAACCGCGAGCTGTCGTTTTCACCGCCGGGGCCGGCAACTCGGCATTGCGACGCAGTGTGGGACTGACCGGCGAGGTGATGCAGCGTCGGCCGCTGCACATGGTGCTGCTGCGTGGCAGACGACTGCCGATGTTTCAAGGACACTGCGTGGACGGTGCGAAGACGCGCGTCACGATCACGTCTGAATTGGATTCATTGGGACAAACCGTTTGGCAAGTCGGCGGCCAGATCGCCGAGGATGGTGTCGCTTGGGACGAGCGGACGTTGCTGACCCGTGCTCGCGACGAGTTGCGAGGCGTGTTGCCGAACATCGACCTGTCATCCGTGGAATGGAGCACCTACCGCGTCGATCGCGCGGAAGGGATCGTTCCGGGCGGCAAGCGGCCGGAGTCGGTGCAGATTCGCCGCGACGGTAACTGCCTGACCGCGTGGCCGACGAAACTGGCGCTCGTGCCGCAGTTGGTGACGGAGATCGTGGGGCACGTTTTCAACGTGCCCGGCCGGCATTCTTCGAGTCAGCACGGCCAGGTTGAAAACCTGCCCCACGATTGGCCTCGGCCGAGCGTCGCGTTGCCTCCGTGGGAATCGGTGGAGCGATGGATTGCCGACAGCCGCCTGTCTGAAACAACTCCGATCAAGACGTTGCCGCGAGCCGCATAAAGTCCGCTGCCGGCTGAAAGCTGTGGGCTGAACGCTGATGGCTGTTATCCCAATCCTCGAATTTGAAATGACAGCCTTCAGCCTTCCGCCCACAGCTTTCAGCCGGACATGCGGTTGGTGACCGAGGAATTGAGCGATGCGACCATTGGGACAAACCGGATTGCTCGTCACGCCGCTGGGCTTCGGTGCATTCAAGATCGGACGCAACGAGAAGGTCAAATATCCGCAGCCGTATGATTTGCCGGACGACGCGGCCGCCGAACGATTGCTCAACGGAGTACTCGATGCCGGCATCAACCTGATCGACACCGCGCCGGCTTACGGCATCAGCGAAGAACGGGTCGGCAAGCTTCTCTCGCAACGGCGCAATGAGTTTGTGCTCTCAACAAAAGTCGGCGAGCGATTCGTCAACGGCGAATCCTCGTTCGACTTCACCGGCCCCGGTGTACGAGCCAGCGTTGCCGAGAGTCTGCGGCGGTTGCGAACCGAAGTGCTCGACATTGTCTTCGTGCATTCGAGCGGCGATGACCTCGCGATCCAGCAGCAGACTGAGGTCGTGCCGACTCTGCAAAAACTCAAACACGCCGGCTACATCCGAGCCATCGGGTTCTCTGGCAAGACACCGGCCGGTGCCGAGGCTGCGCTCGAATGGGCCGACGTCGTGATGGTCGAGTATCACCTGCACGACACATCGCACGCCGAGGTCATCGCATCGGCGGCGAGTCGCGGAGTTGGCGTGGTCGTCAAGAAGGGGCTGGCCTCCGGACATCTGCCGCCGGCGGACGCGATTCGTTTTGTGCTGTCCAATCCACACGTCGCCAGCGTGATCGTCGGCGGACTGAGCTTGGAGCATCTGAAAGACAATTTCGCGTCAGCGTCAGCCGTACCGCGACCGTCAGGGAGCGGCCCGCACCGGTGAATCAGGCCGCTCCCTAACGGTCGCGGTACTGCTGTCGCGCTTCTACCATCCGCCTATGAGCCACAAGACACCTAAAACCATCGATGCCGAAAAGGGCAAGAACGCGATCGTCTGCCGGAATCGTAAGGCGTCGCACGAATATGAAATCCTGCAAGACATCGAATGCGGCCTGATGCTGCACGGCAGCGAGGTCAAAAGCATCCGCAACGGCAAGGTCTCGATCGACGAGGCGTTCGCTCGGATTCGCAACGGCGAGCTGTGGCTGGTCGGCTGCCACATCGCCGAGTACCCGCAAGCCAACGTGCAGAATCACGAACCGCTGCGGACTCGCAAGCTGCTGCTCCACAAACGGGAACTCGCCAAGTTCGTTGAGAAAGCCAGCGAGCGCGGCCACACGCTGATCCCGATGGATGTGCATTTCACCGAGGGCAAGGTGAAGATCAAGCTGGCGATCGCACGCGGACGCAAGCTGCACGACAAGCGTGAGAAGCTCAAGACCGACGACGTCAATCGCGAGATCCGGCAGGCGCTACGACGTGGGAAGTAGCCGCACTCGCCAGAGTGCGGGGTGGCCCGCGTTCTGGCGAACGCGGCTACGATCTCGCTGTCGCCGCTTCCATGATCCGTTGCTCGGTGAATTCACCGCGGCGGAACTCGCCCGTCAGCCGGCCTTCGCATAAAACGAGAATTCGATCGCAGAGAGTAATAAGTTCCGGCAACTCGCTCGACGTGACAATCAAGCCGAGTCCGTCGCGACAAAGCGAGTCAATCAGTTTGTAAAGCTCGGCCTTCGCGCCGACATCGACGCCGCGCGTGGGATCGTCGAGCAACAACACCTTCGGTTGCGTGCGCAGCCAGCGAGCGATGACGCACTTCTGTTGGTTGCCGCCGCTGAGGCTGGTGATCGCCGCCTCGCTCCCCGCTGACTTCACGCCGAGCCGCACGATGGATTCGTCCGCGGACGCTCGTTCGCGGCGGCCGGAGATGAGGCCCAGCGAACAGGCTTCGTCGAGCGTGCAGACGGTGACGTTGTCGCGCACCGTCAGATGCGAAAACAGGCCGAGCCGTTTGCGGTCCTCGGTGACGAGGGCCATGCCAGCCGCGACGGACTCTTCGGGATGCGAGAAGCTCACCGGCTGACCGTCGAGCACGATGCGCCCCTGCGGCGGAATCTCGCTGGCCCCGAACAGGCATTCGAGCAACTCGGTGCGACCCGCTCCCATCAGCCCGGCGATGCCGAGCACTTCGCCGCGCCGCAGTTCAAAAGACACATCTTTCAATCGCCACGGCCGAGCGTGTCCCGGCCACGGCAGCGAAAGTTTCTCGACGCTGAGCACCACGTCTCCCGGCTGACGCGGTTGATCGAACGACGTCTCTTCAATCTCGCGGCCGACCAGCAAGTGCGTGACTTCGCGCGGAGTCGCTTCATCGCGCCGCAGAGTCCGCACATGCCGGCCGTCGCGTAGCACGGTGATGCGGTCGGCCAGCCGGAAGATCTCGTCCATCTTGTGCGAGATGTAGAGGATCGTGACGCCATCGGCTCGCAGCCGCCCGATGATCTCGAACAGCCGTTCGGTCTCCGTTTCGGTCAGTGCGCTGGTCGGTTCATCCATGATGAGGATGCCGGCTCGTTTCGACAGAGCCTTCGCAATCTCAACCAACTGCTGATCGCCGACTCGCAGTTCACCGACGCGCTGATCGGGATCGAGCCGACAGCCAAGCTGTCGAAACAACTCTGCCGCCTCTTGCCGCGCCGAGGATTCGTCGAGCAACCCAAACGCTCCGCGCCGCTCGCGGCCGAGAAAGATGTTCGCCGCGACCGAAAGCTGTTCGACGAGATTCAGTTCCTGATGAATGATGCTGATGCCGGCCACCTCGGCATCGCGGGTGCTTGTGAAGCGGACCGGCTCGCCGCGCAACCGCAGTTCGCCGTCGTACTCGGTGATGACGCCGCTGAGAATTTTCATCAGCGTGCTCTTGCCGGCTCCGTTTTCGCCGACGATCGCGTGCAGTTCACCGGCAGCGATTTCCAGCGAGACGTCCTGCAATGCGACGGTCCCCGCGAACCGCTTCGTGATCTGCCGCACTTCAATCAATGACATTTCCGTCAATCCTTTTCGCGGAGCACTGTAAGGTCCGGCGGGCAGGCAAAAAATGTGGGGCGAAAAATGACAACCAGCAGCACGGCTTCTGGTCCTTTATTTTTCGCCCTCCATCTTTCGCCAGCTTGTCTTTCGAAATTCAAAACCGTTCCGCCCGTCCGTTCGGTGCCCATCTCTGTCAACGACGACTGGGCAATGGCTTTCCCGGCTTCATCGGCAGCATGCGCTGCTGCGCCTCGCGTTGCTGCCGCAGTAAGCCGAGCACCTGCCGCTGCACGCCCGCGGTCTGCCGAACCACAAGGCTCCCGGTGGTCACCAACTCGGTCACGTTGCCTCCCTCGCCGTCCCTATCCAGCCAGGGACCGCTCGTGCTGGATTCGAGCATTTGCCTCAGCGAGGCATAGTCCTCATTCGGGCCAATCAAGTCGGAGACTGGATAAGTCCGGTTGACGAGTTTTTCCTTCTCCTTAGAGGCCGTGGTCACGAGCAGCACTTCATGTTCGCGGACGGATGCCAGGCCGAGTGGTCTCAACAGCAATTCCAGCGCAGAGCGGGCCGTGATTTGTTGAAGTTGCAGCGTGACGGACGTGTCGGGCGCGATGCCTTCTTCTGTCAGCGCGTTGTTGTCGAGCACGACGTTGATCGAGAGTTGCTTCGCGAGCACGACAACAACCTCGGTCAGCGGTGTGTTCAGAAAGCCGATCGAGACCGTCTTGTCCAAAGCCTTTTCGAGGCGTTGTTCGGCTTCGCTCTGCATCGTGCCGATGACTTCGAGGAATTCGGCCGGCGCGGCCGGACGCTTCAGCAGCGAGCTGGCTGCGACGGCACGCTGCTCGTCCCATTTCTTCAATGTCTGTTTGCCAGCCAACTGCAGGTTGCCGCGTTGAGCGACACGCAAACTTCGCAACAACTCCAGAATTTCGCGATGGACCTGATACGTCTGCCGCACGCTCACGCTGCCGGAAGCCTCCAGGTCCGTGAGAGTGCCCCCTTCGCCATCTCTGGTTTGCCACGGACCGGAGGTTTCTTCCTCGATGATCCGGATCAGGCTTTGAAAATCCGGACCCTCGTATCCAGGAAAGTGACAGAGGTCGGAGACAGGATATGTCCTGGTGACGAGATGCTGCTTGGCCTTCGCCAGTGTCGTCACCAGCAACACATCGTGTTTCGGGATTGCTGCGAGCTGCAACGGTGTCAGGATCAGATGCAGCAGCGAGCGCAACCGCAGGCCGTCGAGTTTCCGCGTTATCGGCGTATCGGGCGCGATGCCTTCCTCGGTCAGTGCATTGACATCAATCACCATCTTGATCGAGGCGTACTCTGCGAAGAATGGCACAACGTCGTACAGCGGCGTGTCGGTGAAGTCGCAATCGAGCGACTTTTCCAAGGTCGCTTCGATTCTTTGTTCTTGTGGCGAAAGCGGCGGCAGGAATTCGACGAACTCAACTGAGCCGGACGGTGGCATCGCGGCTGTTGTCGCGGTGGCGGTTGGCTCCGGCCGATTCAGCGGTCCCGGAAATGCAAAACGCCACAGGCCGAACAGGCCCAGAGCGATCAGGCCGCCCAGCAACGACGACACCACCAGCGCGGGGATGATCGGCAACTCGGGACGCGAGGTCTGTGGATCGGACATGGCGAACTCCTCGTGAGGCACGGCGGCATTGAGCCTGTTGACGTCACCCTATCGCAGATGATTCACAGTCGATACTGAACCTCGATCGTCAGGGAGACGAAACTCAACAGCCTCGTCCTCAATCCAGCGATGTTTGCAAACCCCACCGAGCTTGCCTCATTGATCTCTACACAACTCCAAGATCAAGACTCTGATTTAGGTCTCGCTCATGCAGTGAATGAGTCTTTCTCCCATTCGCTGCCTCCCTAAATTCGCTGTCGAGTCCTTCTCTTTGAATTGAAGGCGTCCCCGACGGCTTCGGACGACAAAAGATCGACAGCGAATTTAGGGAGACAGCGAATGGAATGCCTGCCGACGGTCTCGTGACGACGCGTGGCACCGCCTCTTGCCAAGAATTGTCTGCGGATCGACGTTGTGTAGAGACCAATGAGGCCAGCTCGGTGGGGTTGCTGGTTTGATGCCTAGTCCCACGGTCCAATGGTGCTTACGTTGCCGCTGGGCGAGTGAGCGGCATCCGCCGCGACGGACGAGTCGCCCGTCTTGGGAATGGAGATCGACTCCACGACATTCCATGACACCGGTGGCTAGCGCCATTCCGCTCAAAGTCTGACTCCAACACGATTGGCAACACATGAAACTCAGCTTTGTTCTCATCGTCTCTTGCTGGCTGGCCGCTGCGGTCAACGCTGCTGATCCCCCGCAGCCGACATCGCGAACCAATCGAGAACTCGAAGGTTGGACGATCCGCGTGGATGACCGCTTGCTGGGCGAAGCACCCGATGCGGCACTCGGCGCGAAAGCGCTCCGCTTTCTCGAAGCGAAGCTCGTCGAGATCAAAGCGGTCGTCCCAGCGGAACGGCTGAAGGACTTGCAGGAGGTCACGATCGTGCTCGATCTGAACTGCGGCAAGTTGGGATCAATGCAGTATCACCCCGATGCCGGTTGGCTGAAGGCAAACGGATTTCCGACAGACTTGGCGAAGTGCGTCCATCTGCCGCGCGCCGCCGACGTGCAGACGCGGCGCAACATCAACGAGCAACCGTGGGTGATCCTGCACGAACTGGCTCACGCCTACCACGATCAAAAACTGAGCTTCGATGAGCCGCGCATCAAGGCCGCTCACGAGAAGTTCAAGGAGAGCGGACACGGCGACGCGGCGCTGCTCTACAACGGCAAGCGCGTGAAACATTACGGCCTGACCAACCAGAAGGAGTTCTTCGCCGAGATGACCGAGTCGTTCTTCGGCGTCAACGACTTCTTCCCCTTCAACCGCGCCGAGTTGCAAGAGGCCGAACCCGAACTGTTCCAGCTCCTCACGGAGATTTGGATCTCGCCGAAGAAGCCAGCCGAGTGACAGCACGGTTTGCGAAGAGGGGTCAGGTGTTCTGATTTCTGTTTTGGCGGTGCGAATCAACGTCAACCTTTGATCGCACGACTGACTGGCAAATTGCGTCACAGGTGAATCGCGGGGCCAAAACAGAAATCAGAACACCTGACCCCGGATTGCCAACTAATTTTTGGGAACGAGGTTCCAGCACCGCCCGATACGGTCGGGTCTGGAGACCCAACCTACGTCGCTGCCACCAACTCGTGGCGACGGGAAAGGATTTCCAATGCCGCTCACCGATCATCCCACGGGGAACTATCGCTTCCTGCCGGGAATCGCTCCGTACTCGTGCGGGGTTGTTTCCAGTCCCGGTTTTGAAATCGTGCATGTCGCGTTTCGGCAGCCGGTGGCTTATCGAGCAGGCTTCGACAGGATTGCGGAGTCTCTCGCAGCGCAACACCGGCCCAAGGTCGCGCTGTGTGCGATCGAGTTGCGGTCGCCTCAGCCGTTTAGCTTTCAGGGCTTCGCCGATTTCAACGCCGAGTACGCCGACATCCTGCAACGCTGGGGGCTGTTCGTGGACGGCGTGAATCCGGTGGCTCGGACGAACGTTGCTCCGGTCATCAACCCGCCCGGTGAGCCGTCGCTGTTTGGGTTCTCGTTCACGAGGCCGAGTGCGGAGAGTTCGCAGCCGACCTTTGTGGTGGCTGGTGCCGGCGAGTTGCCGGAAGGAATTCTGTCACGCGAAGGGATCGTGGCTCTCGGCAATACGTCGCCCGATGGGTTGGCGATCAAAGCTCGGTTCGTGATGGACTTGATGGAGACCCGGCTGCGAGGGCTCGGTGCGGACTGGTCCTTGGTCAGCACCGTCAATGTTTATACGGCTCATTCACTGACGCCGCTGTTGCCAGAGATCATCCTGCGCCGCATCGGTCCCGCCAGCATTCACGGCACAACCTGGCACTTCAGCCGACCGCCGATCGCCGAGATCGAATACGAAATGGATCTGCGTGGAATACGCACCGAACTCCGCGACGGTTGAGCGGACGCTGCCGAAGTGCCGCGTTGACTCAGAGCGATTCCAGCAGTCCAATGTCGCCCGACGCATCGGGCTTGGCCGATGATTGAATTGCCTGCCGACTTCGACACTCCCCGCAGCCCGCCCCATTCGGTCGTTCTCGTTGGAGACCAGCACATGCCCCTGACAGACTCTCGAATTGCCAGACGTTCGCTGGGCAGCAACGTCGCTCATGAGAGCGTCTCGCGGCGGACGGCGATTCAAGCGGGGAGCATCGGCCTGCTGGGATTGGGAATGAATCATGTCGCCGCGCTCCGTGCGGCCGACGGAAAGTTGACGACTCCGGCTGGCGGCACGGCGAAGTCGGCCATCTTCATTTTTTTGTCCGGAGGACTTGCTCAGCATGACAGCCTCGATCCAAAACCGGATGCGCCCGCTGGAATTCGCGGTGAGTTCAATCCAATCCCCACGCGAACTCCGGGCACGCAGATCTGCGAGCACCTGCCGATGCTGGCCGCGCGCAGCGACAAGTGGAGCCTGATTCGCTCACTGACGACGCCGTACAACGAGCACTCGCAAGGGCACACTTCGATTCTCACCGGCCGTACGCCCATGCCGGTGGGTTACAACGCCAGCAAACCGCAGTCGACCGATTGGCCGTCGATCGCGTCCGTGGTCGGCAATGCTCTGCCGCGACGCAACAACAATCTGCCGCCCGCGATCGTGTTGCCAGAGCGACTCATTCATAACACGGGGCGAGTCCTCCCCGGTCAGTTCGGCGGCTTGATGGGGAGCCATCGCGATCCGTGGTTCATCGAAGCCTCGCCGTACAACGCGAAGTCTTACGGCGCGTATCCCGAATACGAATTCCACTTCGTCCGCGGCCGCGAGCGAAATCCAAATCTCACGTTTCAGTCCCCGAACCTCAGCTTGCCTCAAGGATTAAGCCGCTCGCGACTGACCGATCGCGACAGCCTGCGCGGATTGCTCGATCAGCAGCGTCACGAATTAGAGGAGGCCGCGTCGGTCGAGTCATTTGATCGACATCGTCAAGCCGCAATCTCGCTGCTGACCGACACCAGCGTGCAACGCGCGTTCGATGTCCACAACGCCGATCCGCAAACGCTCGATCGTTACGGACGCAATGCCTTCGGCTGGTCGCTGCTGATGGCTCGGCAACTGGTGCAGGCCGGAGTGAACCTGATCCAAGTGAACCTCGGCAACAACGAATCGTGGGATACGCACGAAAACAATTTCCCGCTGCTGCGCGATTGCCTGCTACCGCCGACCGACCGAGGACTCGCAGCATTGTTGGATGACCTTCAATCGCTGGGGATGCTGGATGAAACGCTGATCGTGATGTGCGGCGAGATGGGCCGCACTCCGAGAATCAACGCCGGAGGCGGCGCGAGCAAAATGGTCGGCCGCGATCACTGGGGAGCGGTTCAATCAGTCTTCATCGCCGGCGGCGGCATTCGCGGAGGCGTCGTGGTGGGAGCCTCCGACAAGAACGGAGCCTACCCAGCCTCCGATGCTCAGCTTCCGGAGAACCTGGCGGCTACGATCTATCACGCATTGGGAATTCCCGACACCGCCGTTTGGAAAGACGAAGTCGATCGGCCAAACCACATCTATCATGGTGAGCCGATCCGGTTCGCGTGAGCAAGTTCCATGTAGCCGAACTCGTGAGAGTTCGGACCGAAGTCTCACGACTTCGGCTACGGAAGCGACACCCATGTTTTCCATCCTCGACCAATCACTCCCTTTGACCGATCGAGTTGCTCGCCGCGAATGGCTGCGCGTCGGGGGCTTGAGCGCGTTGGGAGTTTCGCTGCCGCACTTGCTTCGCGCGGCGGAGACACCAGCAGTGCGACTCGGTCCGGTGCCAAAGTTGGCGGGTGAGTTAGGCTCGACGTTTGGCAAAGCAAAGAATCTAATTTTCCTCTGGCTTCAAGGTGGTCCTCCTCAGCATGAAACGCTGGATCCAAAACCGGATGCCCCCTCCGAGATTCGTGGTCCGTTCAAACCGATCTCGACCAACGTCCCCGGCATTCAATTCTGCGAACTGCTGCCGCGCACCTCGTGCTATGCCGACAAGCTGGCCGTTGTTCGCTCACTCTCGACGCGCGATGACAACCACGATGTGAGCGGGTATTGGCTGCTCACCGGTTATCCGTATGGACCGGGGAGCGCGCGGCAGATCAAGCCAAACGATTGGCCGTACTTCGGCTCGGTCGTGAAGATGCTCAAGCCGAGCGAGAAACTGCCGGCTCTGACATCGGTCTGGATTCCGGACATGATGCGACTCAACGACAACGTGACTCCGGCCGGACAGACGGCGGGATTCCTCGGCAAGTTGTGGGAACCGGAACGCTTCGTCGGCGACCCGGCGTTGCCCGATTACGAGATCGAAGGACTGCGGCTGATCGGCGACGTCACCAAGATCCGAGTCGATCGCCGCCGCGACGTGTTGCAGCAATTGGAAAGTCGCTTCGACGAAACGCTGCGCAGTGGATCGGTTGCCGCTTGGGATCGACTCTCGCAACAGGCGTTCGAGTTGGTGACCAACGGCGGCGCGCGAGCGGCTTTCGATCTCAGCAAAGAATCAGACAAAACTCGCGACCGTTATGGCCGGTACACATGGGGGCAATCGGTGCTGCTGGCTCGACGATTGATCGAAGCGGGTGTGCGATTGGTTCACGTCAATTGGGCTCGCGATCCCGGAGACAACGCCGTCGATAATCCGCTGTGGGATACGCACGCGCTCAACGCGGATCGGCTGCAAGACAACCTCTGCCCACAGTTCGATGTCACGTTCGCCGCGCTGATGGATGATCTCACTGAGCGGGGCTTGCTCGATGAAACGCTGGTCGTCGTCATCGGTGAGTTCGGTCGCACTCCAAAGATCAACGCGAACGGAGGCCGCGACCACTGGGGCCACGTCTTCAGCTTCGCGATGGCCGGTGCCGGCATTCGCGGTGGGCAAGTCATCGGAGCCAGCGACAAGAACGGAGCGTATCCCGCGACCTCGCCTTTCAGCGGCGGCGACCTGACGGCCACGATGTTTCATCTGCTGGGGATCGATCCGAGCGGATTCTTTCCCGACAACCTGAACCGTCCGCATCCGGTCACGAAGGGCGAACCGATCGCGGCCATGCTGGCCAGTTCGCCGAGCAAGATTGAGCTGTGCAAATCCGAAGGCGATCCGGCCCTCGTGCCTCCGTTCGATGCCAGCTTGCTGCTGGATACGAACTTCAAATCCGATCTTCCCTTGGTCGCTCCTGCGCCACCCTCGCGCGACAAAGGTTGGCGAGCGTTTCCTATCTGGACCAAAGAGACGGCTGGTGGAATCGCTGTTCGCAAGGAAGCCGCTACGGTCGGGACGGAGTCCCAACCTACGGTCTGCGTAGGCTACGGTCTGGAAGATGACTCGGCGGGTTCGGTGATCGAGCAAGGTTCGCGAGCGGTGCTCGCGCAAGAGATTCGCAGTGCTCGTGGCGGTCACTACTCGATGACCGTCAAAGTCACTGGAGTCGGTTCGTCCGCCGATGAGTTCGACAAGACATTTCTAGCGAACATGAATTGTCGCCTCGTCCTGTTCCGCTTTCAGAACATCAACAAGGATCCCCACACGGTCAGCGAACTGGCCTCCGCGGAATTCCGGCCGTCGTTCGGTAAGACCGAGACATTCAAACTGGACCGCTTCCTCGGCTCGACGGTGGGGGGCTCGAATTTCGCCATCGGCAACGGTCTGGGAGTCGCCATCGTTGTCGAGAAGAAGACGTCCGGCCCACTCACGCTGCCGAAGAGCGAATCTCACCGGGCCGCACTGCGAATCGAGTCCGTCAGCCTCGAATTCAACCCGCGCAAACGAGATGAATCTGTGACGGTGTGATCTCCGTCGGGATCGCTTGATTCTCGGCCAGTCAGCCGATGAGATCGAATGGACGATCAATGATTTCGTAACTCCAAGGAGTCCTCATGGCCGTCTTTCACTCCACGCCGGTGACTTGTTCGTGCGGACAAACGATCGACGCCAATCTGGCCAAGAGCATCAACGTCAGGCGCAATCCGGCAGTTCGTGGGCAGATCTTGCGAGGCGAATTCCATCGCGCGGTTTGCTCGGCCTGCGGGGCGGTCCATGCCGTCGAGCGGCCGTTCTACTACTCGGACCCAGATCGGCAGGCGGTGTTCTTGGTGCAGCCGCGCGGAGAACGATTCAACCACACGCGCGACGGACAACGCCTGACGCGGCAGGGACGCGATTGTGCGTTGCTCATGGGAGGAGTGGCTCCGTCGCAACTGCGCGTCGTCTATGGACTGGATGAACTGCGTGAGAAGCTCGTGGCGCAGGATGCCAAGTTCGATGATCGGCATGTCGAACTCTTCAAGCTGTTTGTGCTCCACGAGCATCCGTTTTTGTTGCGGAGTCCGCGCCTGCAACTGGTGCTGGCCGACGTGACCTCCACTCAATTGGAGTTCGTGGCCTATCACCACAATCAGCCGCGAAGTTATCGAATTCAATTACCGCGCTTTCTGGCGGAACGAGCCGCCAGCCAACCCGATCAACTCGAAAAATGGGTCGCCGGTGCGAAGCCCGAAAACTCCTTGATGGCTTCCGAGCGGCGGTGGGTGAATTTTCGGCGTTGGTCAACGCGCTATTCCGCTCTGGACGCACTGCGGGACTACGCCCAGGAAATCGCTGCCGGCCAATCCATCGGCCTGAGCTCGGAAGCGTTCATCACGATGTGTCGCCGGCTCCCGCGCGCCAGCGAACTGCCCGATTGGGCGAAGAAAGATTTGCGAACACTCTTCGAGTACGCCAAGGCAAAGAACAACGGCAAGGCGGAGGATCGCTTGTTCGAGGTCCGCTTCGGGATCGGCCTGGACGACGAATGGGCCACGAACAGCGATCCGAACGACATCGACACGATCTGGAAACTGCTGCGTAACGCTCCCATCGACAACATCGAGGGCAACGTGAAGCTGAAGGAGATTCAGTTGATCGCCGGCGGCGGTGGGCTCTACCAATGGAGCGGCGTCGTTCAGATCGGTGCCAAAGAGCTGCGCGATCAAGAATCCTTCGAAGACGTGCTGCGGCATGAGGTCGGACACGCCGTGCATTCCAACAAGGAAGCGATGATCAATGCCTGGCTGAAGTCGGAATTTGGATGGCAACGATTCGATCGCAACCAGCACGGCATCAATCAGTGGATCGAATTGATGGGCGGCTGGGACAAATGGGGGCCAGTCACGCATTCGCAACGTGTGGAGATCTCCAACGCTCTGGTTCAGGCACTTGGTCAAGGAGGGTGGAAACCTGGGCCACGTCCCAGCCTACCTGCGTCGCATCCGTGGCATCGCGAGAACTTTGGACCGCGGCTGGCCACCGAACAGTCGCATGCCGACTGGTTCGAAACCTTTCCCGGGTGGTATCGCGCGAACGGATTGGCCTTCTCTCTGAATTACTGGTACGCGGAACTGGTGGTGGTGAAAGAGTCCGCTCTCGATCTCGTGCTGAAGATGCCCAGTCGCTACGCGGCGATGTCGCACTTCGAGTTCTTCGCCGAGCTGTACTCGCTGTATTACGACCTCGACGATCCACAGCGAAAAGTGGTCCCCAAGTCGGTCGCCACCTGGCTCGACCAGAACATTGGCGTCCCGACTCCGGACAATCCCGCTCCGCCAACAACCACCAAGAAGAAAGCCATAACGGCTGTCAAAAAGAAGAGCGCGAAGAAACGCCCCGTCCGGTAAACGTCAGAAGCCCGGCATTTCAAAAATGCCGGGCTTCTGGATTGGTATTGCGATGGGCTCTAAACCAATTCGCGCATCGGGTGGATGCCGTCATCGACGAGGTTCTGCGGAACGCCCGCACCGTCGAAGATGCGGACGCGGCCGACATCCAGGCCCGCGCACTTGTAGAGCGTGGCGAAGACCTCTTGGAATTTGACCGGCCGCTCGACGGCGTGCTCGGCCTTGCGGTTCGTGCGGCCGATGACTTGGCCGGTCTTCATGCCGCCGCCGGCCAGCATCGCGCACGACACCTGCGGCCAGTGATCGCGCGAGTTGTTGTTGTTGATCTTCGGAGTCCGGCCGAACTCGCCCCAGACGACGACCGAGACATCGTTGTCCAAGCCACGCTCGTGAAGATCGGTGACCAGCGCGGACAAACCTTGGTCGAGCAACGGGAACTCTTCACGAGACATCGGGAAATTCATGCCATCTCCGCCGTGCCAGTCCCAGCGGCTGTAATTCAGCGAGACGTAGCGGGCTCCGGCCTCAACCAATCGCCGAGCCACACAGAAGTTTTCGATCATGCGCGGCGCGCCGTCGCGCATGAACTTCTCGTCGCTCTTGCCGTACCGAGCCAGCACTCGCGGGTCTTCCTTCGAGAGGTCGAGAGCTTCGGCCAACTTCGAGGTCGTCAGGATGCCGAGCGCTTGCTGCGTGTAGACATCGACGCTTTCCATCACACCCTTGCTGTCGGCCGAGCGGACGAAGCCGTCAAACGACTTCATCAATTGGTTGCGGTCTTGCAGCCGTTCCAGCGAGATGCCTTGCAGCACCATTCCCTCCGGCGAACTGCGGGCTTTGCTGCCGAGCAAATTGAACGGCGTGTGGGCCACTCCCAAGAAGCCGCCGTCTGCCGGCTCGCCCCAGGTGCGATTGCCGACCGTGTACATGAGCGCGACGTTGGGCGGCACAGCTCCGTTCGTCGGACCTTGCAGCTTCGAGATCCATGAACCGGCGGCGGGCCAACCTCCGGGCGGCTTGCGCTCCGATTTGCGTCGGCCGGTCATGCACTGATAGCCGTCGTGCAAACCATCCGCATCCGAGATTGACCGTACTGGCACGAACTTATCCATCATTTGCGCCATGCGCGGGAACAACTCGCAGATCTCAATGCCCGGCACGTTGGTCGCGATCGGGCGGAACTCGCCACGAATCTCGGCCGGCGCGTCCGGCTTCAAATCCCAGAGGTCGATATGCGAAGGTCCTCCGGGCATATAGATGTTGATGATCGCCTTGTGCGACGAACCGGTTCTCGCTTCGTTCTCTGCTCGCAAGACGTTTGGAAGTGCGAGTCCTCCCAACGCAAAGCCGCCGATCGTCAGAAATGATCGACGCGACAGCCCGTCGCAAAAACTCGTCTCGTCGTCCGTGGGGCGTCCCAGAATTGTCAGCATGGCAGGTTCCGTAGGCGGGGTTGTGGGGCGCTCGTAGTGACCCGATTGATCGGGTCCGGTTCACGACCCCATCAATGGGGTCACTACGAGCGTTAGCTCATCAGTAGCGGGAATGGATCACCCTTCGTCAGTTGGAAGGGGCGGTTCTGTTGGTCGTGCAGTTCAGTATGCGGGTCGATCCCAAGCATGTGATAGATCGTGGCCACGAAGTCCGCGGGGCCGACCGGGTTCTCGGCCGGATATCCGCCGAGCTTGTCCGAGGCTCCGTAAGTCTGTCCCCCTTGAATGCCGGCTCCGGCGAAGAGGACGTTGTAGAGTTCCGGCCAATGCTCTCGACCGCCGTTCTTCAACGTCACCTTCGGCGAGCGACCAAACTCAGACGCGACGATGACCAGCGTCTCGGCGAGTTCGCCCGTTGCGGCCAAGTCGGTCATCAGCGCGTAGAACGCGCGGTCGTAGGCCGGGATCAGTTCTTCTTTCAGCGCGGTGAAATTGTTCCAGTGAGTATCCCAAGCGAAGCCGTTCTTGCCTTGAGTCCGTTGCCAGTTGCATTGCACCAGTCGAGTTCCCGCTTGCAGCAATCGCCGGCCGAGCAGCACCGACTGGCCGAACAAGTTGCGGCCGTATCGCTCGCGAGTCTCAGCATCGACGACAGACAGATCGACCGCGCGACGCACGGATTCGGAGCCGACCACATCGAGTGCCTTCGATTGATTGTCTTTCAGCGACTGAGCCAACGCGCCGTCGCGGAGGTATTCGACCTGCTGGTTGAGCTGATCGACGAGACCGACTCGCCGACGAATCACGGTTGGGTCTTCGTTCGGGACCAGCGGGATATGCTCCAGCCGAAAGCCGTCGTCGTTGGGGTTTCCGCCCGTGAGCATTGGGTCGTACTTCGGGCCGAGCATTCCGGCGAACTGACCGGCTCGGCGACCGCCGGCCACGTCCATGCGATGCGGCACGATGATGAAGGGGAACATCGGGCCTTGTCCCGGAGCAATCTTCGACATGCACGAGCCGAGGTGCGGCATGTCGGCTCGCGACATCGAATTCACATCGGGCACCGAGCCGGGATACATCGCTCCGGTAAACATCCAATAAGAACCGCGGCCATGATCGTTGTGCGTGTGGTTCATCGAGCGGATCAGCGCCATCTGATTCATCAGCTTGGCTGACAGCGGACAATGCTCGCCGAAGCGGATCGAAGGAACGGACGTCGCGATCGTCTCGAACTCGCCACGAATCTCGACCGGAGCATCCGGTTTTGGATCAAACATGTCATGCTGAGGATGACCTCCAGATAAATACAGGAGGATGCAACGCTTGGCTTTACCGAAGCCGGGGCCCCGTTTCGTGTTCTCCGTCGGCTTGGCCGAAGACGCGCGAGCCAGCAGATCGCTCAGTGCGACTCCGCTCATCGACAGGCCACCGACGCGAATCATCTCGCGACGGCTGAACCCCTGCGTGGTCGGAAACCTCGGCCCCAACAAGCTCAACATTCTGCGTCTCCACAAACTCGCCGGATGCTTTCGCCGGACCAGTGGGTTACGATCCCCGGCCATCAAAATCGGCCGATGGGTGCGACACTCTAACCTGATCGGCAGGGAGTGACAAACGGGATTAACCGCCTGTCGAAAAACACCTTTGGCCGCGTTCTTCCCGAAAGACCTTCGCGCCCTTTGCGACCTTCTGTTCAACCCAATTGCACAAAACCATTTTTGAACAGAAGGTCGCAGAGATCGCGAAGTGAATCGCTGGAAGTGACCACTCTTGTTGTTGAGTTCGCAAAGACAATCTATGCCACGAAATGTTTTGTTCCTGACGGTACTCCTCACGCTCGGATGGTCGAGTGCCGCGTTTCCGCAAGCATTTGTTGAGCAGCTTTCGCCGCCAGTGCTGCAGCGCGGAACGGTGAACCGGATCGAAGTGCTTGGCAGTGACATGGCAGAGGCGATCGGGCTTTGGAGTTCGCTACCGTCGGACATGTTTCGTGCTCGGCCGGTTGAAGCGAGCGGTGCGAACAGAGCTGTGTTCGATGTCGAATTGACCGCTCAAGCGCCGCTTGGCTTTTACGGCCTGCGACTGGCGACTCGCAGCGGGCTGAGCAACGTGCATTTGTTTCTGGTCGATGAGTTGCCGGTGACTCGTAGCTGGACTCTCCGAGTCGAGCCGCCGTCAGAAAAAGTGCTCGACTCGGAGAGTCTAGCTGCGGCAATCAAACTGCCGGCGTGCATCACCGCGCCTTGTCGTCCGGCGGCGATCGACCGCTATTCGATCACGGTTGAAAAAGGCCAGCGCGTCGCGTTCGAGGTCATCGGCAATCGGCTCGGCAAGGACTACGACCCGCTCGTGCGAGTTCGCGATGCGAAAGGCAAAGTGGTTGCCGAATGCGATAACTCAGTCGGTCTGTTCTTCGATTGCCGGTTCGCTCACACATTTGCCGAAGCCGGAACTTTCACAGTCGAAGTCCGCGACTCGCGGTTCGAGGGACATCCGACGTGGCACTACGTCCTGCGAATGGGTGACTTCCCGGAAGCTCGCGTGTCGGTGCCGTCGGCCGCGCGAATTGGTGAGACAACGACGCTCACCTTCCCACAGGTTCCGGGTTTGCAGTTGCCCGTCGAGTTCGCTGCCAATCGTCCGCTCGGCAGTTACTTTCAAGAGGTCCGGCACTCACCGAGCGGACTCGCGACCTGGATTCCACTCGTGCTCAGCGACTTGCCGACGGCCGTCGAAGTTGAGCCGAACGATACTTTAGAGACGGCGACTCTCGTTTCCGCAAAAGTTCCAGCGACGTTGAACGGTGTGCTCGGCAAGCCGGGGGATGTGGATTGGTTCGCGTTCGAGTTGGCCAAAGATCAGAAGCTCAACGTGCAAGGGATCGCTCGCACGATCGGCTCGGCGGCGGATTTAGAACTGGTGCTGTTCAATGCCGACGGCCGCGAGGCGCGGCGTGTGGATGACACCGATCTCGACGAAGCCAGCTTCGATTTCAAAGCGGACAAGGCCGGGCTGTATCGCCTGCAAGTGCGCGACCTCGCACGCGACGGCGGGCCGGAGTTTGCCTATCGCATCGACGTGCGAGCCGGTGGGCCGCAGTTTCAATTGCTCGCCGAAGCGGCCGAACTCACGATCCCACAAGGGACGTATCAGCCGCTGTCGCTGAAGGTGACACGCACCGAATTCAATGGTGAGATTCAACTGGAACTGCGCGGTGCTCCCGCCGGCATGACGCTCGAACCGAACGTGATCCCCGCCGATGCAATTGAGTTTGTCGGCCGCGTGATCGTTGCGCCGAGTAGCCTGACTCTCCGAGTCGGGTCGGCTTCCGGAAAAGCACCCGACTCGGAGAGTCAGGCTACGGGACTGCACTCGCTGCAAGTGATCGGCACGGCATCGGTCGAAGGCGGGACCGCATTGCAGGGCATCACCAAGACGAAGCCACTGGTCGATCGGCAACTCAAGAACGTGGACTTGATCCCGTATGCACTCCGCGAGGATCAGCGACATCTCCCGCCGTCGCTCACTAACCAGATCGCGGTCATGATCACGCCACCGCCGCCGTTCAATGTTGAGCTCCCCGAATCGTTGATCAAACTCACGCGCTATCAGACCGCCGAGTTCCCCATCGTGACGACACGCAGCGCCGGCTTCACGGCCCCGATCACGTTTACCGTCACCGGAGGCCAGATCGGCGTCGAGGCTGAAGAGCGAAACCAACTCTACGCCCGCTTCACTCCGGCGACCGCCGACCGACTCACTTCGTCGGGGACGTTCTTCAATCGCATCCTCACAAATCTCGCGAAGCACCGTGTCGATCTGACGGCGTCGGCCGAGGTCAACGGTCATCGTGTGAACCTCATCCGCACATTCCGACTGGAAGTGCAAAGCGCTTTCCAGCCCACCATCGAACCAGCTCTGCCCACCGCCGAACCGGGCGGGATTGTCCGCTTCAAAATTCTCGCCAACCGAGTCGCCACGTTCGATGGTCCGGTGACGTTCACGCTCGGCCCGCAGTCTGGCTTCACGTTTCCCGAAAACGTCACGATCCCAAAGGGTGCCGAGTCCGTCGATGTGGAACTCAAAGCCGATCCGAAGCTGAACCCCGGCCGCCACAACCTTCGCCAGCAAGTCGCCGGCTTCGTCGGCAAGTACGAAGAAAGTTTCAACCTGCCGAACATCCCCATCGAAATCACAAAACCTATGACACCCGGAGGAAAGTAGAGGACTAAGTTTTGAACAGAAGGTCGCAAAGAGCGCGAAGGTCTCAGGCAAAGGTGAAATTGAATAGATTGTTTCGGTCAGGCTCTGCCTGTTTCACTTCGCGTCCTTTGCGACCTTCTGTTCAAAAGGAATTCCTCATGCACCCACATTTCGAAAAAGCTGACAAGTTGACTCGAGAAGCCATTGGAGCCGCCATTGAAGTCCACCGAATCCTCGGACCAGGGCTGCTCGAAAGCATCTATGAAAAGTGTCTCCTGCGAGAATTGGCAATTCGTGGCATCGAGGCAATTCGTCAGAAGAATGTCCAGATCGAGTACAAGGGTGAGGTCTTTGAAGAAGAACTGCGATTCGACCTGTTGGTGGAAGGCTGCCTGCTGTTGGAACTCAAGGCGGTCCAAGAAGTCCACCCGATTCACAAGGCGTCTTTGCTGAGCTACATGAAACTTCTCAACGTCCCATTGGGACTCGTGATCAACTTCCACGAAATGAAGCTGGTTGATGGAGTCTCACGAATGATCCTGCACGGAGCAGATCGGTGATTTTCGAAAGAGGTTTGAACAGAAGGTCGCAAAGAACGCGAAGGTTGGACAAGTGGAAGAAAACAGAAGCGAGAGTTCTTCGCTGCCAATTCTGTATTCCTTCGCGTTCTTTGCGACCTTCTGTTCAAAACCAATTGTTTTCCGTCAGCAACACGAACGATGTTTCTACGAGTCATTGAAACCATGCGAACCGATTCTCAATTCCTTTGTTTGGTTCTCTCATTGTGTACGACGACACTGTTCGCCGCCGATCCAGCATCGACGCTGCGAGTTGAGCCGGCCGAGGTTGCTCTGCATGGCCATCGGTCGTCGCAGCAGTTGTTGGTCAGTGAGCCGCAGTCCGGCGGCGCGATGGCGGATATCACGCGGGACGTGACCTTCGAGAGCGTCGCTCCGGCGATTGCTCTGGTCACACCGAGTGGCCGGATCGTGTCACGAGGGCATGGCACGACGGAGATTGTTGTTCGTCACAGCGGTCAAGAAGTGCGAGTGCCTGTGAAAGTCGTGGGCTACTCGCAAGCGGACCCGGTGGACTTTCAGACGGACGTGATCGCCGCGATCAGCAAGGCGGGGTGCAATCAGGGAGCCTGTCATGGATCGCCGCAAGGCAAAGGGGGCTTTCGTCTGAGTCTGCGAGGCTTTGATCCGGTGCTCGACTTCGCAACGTTGACTCGCGAAGAGTTCGGCCGGCGCACGAATCCGAATGCGGCGGACGAGAGTTTGATTTTGAGGAAGGGGTTGGCGGAAGTGCCGCATCAAGGGGGCGCGCGATTCAAACGCTCTGATGCGGAATACCAACTCCTGCGAGCATGGATCGACGAGGGTTGCCGGCCGTCGCTGGTGCCGACGCAAGCTGCGTCGGCCACGGGGAACAACGCCAAGAAGCCTGCCGTGCCGGTGGCCCCGAAGTTGGTGCGGTTGGAAGTGCTCCCCGGTACGCGGCGATTGGCCGAGAGTCGTCCGAAGCAGCAGCTCATTGCGCGAGCGCACTTCGACAACGGCACCGTGCGCGACGTGACCGATCTTTCTGTCTTCTCGACGAACGAGAAAGAGGCGGCGACGGTCAACCGTGATGGCGTGGTCGAGTTTTCTCGAACGGCGGAGGTCGCGTTTCTGGTGCGGTATCTCGATCGGATCACTGGCGTGCGGTTGTCGTATTTGCAGCGCGATCCGGAATTCGCCTTCAAGTCTCCGGCCGAGTCGAATGCTGTTGATCGACACGTCTTCGCGAAGCAACGTGAGCTGCAATTGCTCCCCGCCGAGTTGGTTCGTGACGAAGTCTTCTTGCGGCGCGTTTCTTTGGACGTGACCGGTGTCCTGCCAACGCCCGATGAGGCCAAGCGGTTTCTGGATTCGACCGATCCCAACAAGCGGGCGAAGTTGATCGACGAACTGCTGGAGCGCGACGAGTACGCGCAGCTCTGGGCGTTGAAGTGGGCCGACTTGATGCGCGGCAGCGACGTCACGATCAGCCGTCGCGGCGTGCATAGTTTTCATCGGTATCTCGTCGACCGCTTCCGAAACGATCGGCCGTTCGATGAGTTTGCTCGCGAGACGCTGACCAGTCTCGGCAACACGCTGCATAAGCCGGGAGCCAACTTTCATCGCATCGCCCGGACTCCCGACGAGGCAGCCGAGGCGATGGCTCAATTGTTTCTCGGCGTGCGGATTGGCTGCGCGAAGTGTCACAACCATCCGTTCGAGGCGATCACTCAGGACGATTATTACGGGCTGGCGGCGTATTTCGCTCGCGTGAAATTCAAAGGGAAGCAGTTCATGGTCGATGACGAGATCATCTATCTCGACCGCAACAGCGAGGTGCGGCATCCGACCAAGAACGTCAACCTCGCGCCGATCGCGCTCGGAAGCCCGGCCTCGGAGATGCCGGGCTACACGAGTCCGGCCGGCGAGTTGACTCCCGATGACGATCGCCGCGAGCGGCTCGTCGCTTGGCTCACGCGAGCCGAGAACCCGTACTTCGCACGCTCGACCGCGAACCGAGTGTGGTATCACCTGTTCGGCCGCGGCATCGTTGAGCCGGTCGATGATTTTCGTGATACGAACCCGCCGTCGAATCCGGAACTGCTCGACGAACTCGCGCGCACGTTCGTGGCCAGCGGCTATCGCATCAAGCCGGTGCTGCGGCTGATCCTGAATTCGAGCACGTATCAGCTCGACGCTAAGCCGGTCGCGAAGCAATCGAGGTACGCGGCAGCCGCCGATCCATACTTCACGCACTCCGTCCCGCGCATGTTGACCGCCGAGCAATTACTCGACGCCGTCTGTTCGGTCACGGGCGTTCCGGAAGAATTCCCCGGTTATCCGCGCGGCACGCGAGCCATGGAGTTAGCCGAAGGTGCGATCGAGCACCCGTTCCTCAAAGCCTTCGCGAAGCCGGTTCGCGACGTGACCTGCGAGTGTGCTCGCGAAGACGACCCGTCGCTGAGTCAGGTGATTCATCTGCTCAACAACCGTGGCATCGTCGAGAATATCAAGTCGTCGAGCAGCCACGTCAGCCGCTGGCTCGCCGCCGGCAAGAGCGATGACGAACTCACGGAGCTGATCTACCTGCTGACGCTCAGCCGCCGCCCGACAACCGGCGAGCGAGATCTGATCCGCGCGCATCTCGCGAAAGTCGGTAACCGCGCCGCTGGTTTCCACGACCTCCAGCATGCGCTGCTGAACGCCAACGAGTTCCTGTTGCGGCACTGAGTTGCCAACCTGGAGTGCTGCGGCTCGACGCAGCCCTCCATTCGATTGGAATAGCGATTCTCAAAGTCCCAGATGCGTGGCGATGCGAGCTGATTGACGGACCTCGTTGTTTGAGTCATCCACGTCGTCATTCCAAATGTATGGAGGGCGGTGTCGAGCCACCGCACTCCAGGGCTTGGAAGATCGTCGGCTGAAGGCCGGGGATCTCCGGATCGGCGGGATAATACGGTCGTCGCACGTTGCGGAATTGTGTTCCTCGCAGCGTGGCGGGAGTTGGGCCGGGAGTGTTGAGGATGAACTCGCCTTTCGCGATGTCGCCATAGGCCATGCTGTAGTTCATGGGGTTCTTGACGACGACGAACTTTGCGGTGCGAGCATTCAGACCGAGCAAGTCGTATTGCTCACCGCACCATTCATAGGTGCCGTGCGAGGCGACCGCGATCTGAAGGCTGCCGACTTGCAGTGCGGCGGACGGTCCCATGTTGCCAGCTTGTCCGTCCCAGATGCCGCCTCGGTAACGGAAGCAGCCATCGCTGAGTTTCAACACGCGGCCGGTCACTGCGACAGGCTCGCCCCATTTTGGATCGACATGATGTCCGAGTTGAACGGAAACCTTGGCCCCTTCGCCCGCCTGATGGCATTGCGCCGCGACGATCGGATCGACGATCGGCACGAGGCTTATTTGATCGACCTTCGCCGCCAGCAACGCGACCAGTGACGCCGCGCTGTCGCCGGCTGCTCCACCACCGCAGCAATCGGCAGTCTCGACGAGCAGCACGGGACCGCCTTCGATGCGCAGTCCTTGTGTGATGGCGTCAGCGGGAGCGAACACCGGCGGTTCGAGATCGAATCGCTTCTGCCAATACAGTTCGGCAATCTGCCGCGCCAGCCGTTCGGCTTGGGCGAGATCACCGTTCGTGATGACCAACCCGCCGCCCCCCATGTCTGGTAGATCGAGGTACGGATGAACGAGAAACGCACTCGTGGAATAGACGCCGTCCTGACGCTCGAACGACTTGGCGAGTCGCATGACATCCGCGAACGGTCCCGGTCCTTCGGTGTGGCCGAGGACTCCGCTGACCAGCACCGGCACCTTGGCCATCACCATCGCCGGTCGCAGTGTGCCATCCAAAATATCCAACAACGCTCTCGCACCGCGCTCGCCGGTCGTGAAGGCATCTTTGTGCGGATAAGTCTCCCAGGCGATCAGAGCGTCGGCGCAGCGAATCATTGGCTCGGTGACGTGCGCGTGCAGGTCGAGCGTTGCGACCACCGGAACTTCATCTCCGACCAGAGACCGCACCGCCTCCAGCAGATCCCCTTCGAGATCGCCGATCTCCTCGACCGCCGCCGAGCCGTGCAGCGCCAACAACACTCCGCTAACCGGCAGAGCCGCTCGCAAGCGGTCGAGCAACTCCGTTTTCAACTGGCGATAGCACTCCGCCGTCACGGGACCACTGGGACACGCACTCGCGACGAGCAGCGGCTGGATCGTGACCGCTCGGTCCCGCAACACCCTGAGCATCCCACCGACTGTGCCGGCCGCGCGGTCGAGCACCTCCGCGTCGTAGAAGAGTTCGCTGCGGCGAAAGCTCTCGAGGTCAGCCGGCACGCCGCCGAAGTGATTGCACTCAATGAAAATCGAACCGATGGCGATGGAGGGTGTCATACCGTCAGGCTATTCGTCGCACTCCAGACAAACAACGACTCCCAGGGAATTCCGGGGCGAACAAGCTGGCGAAAGATAAAGGGCGGAAAATGAAACAGTCTGTTGGCTTTCATTTTCCGCCCTCCATTTTTCGCCAGCTCTTCATTTTCCTGCACAGAGGTGACTCCAGAAAGTTTCGTAGGTCGTAGACAATTTGCGAGAAATCAAATCCCAGGAAGGACCACATGAGAATCGACCATCTGGAGACGATCACACTCCGCTTCGAGTACGTCGATGGCTTTCGTTACGCCGGCGGCCAATGCACGGCGCGAGTGACTTCGCTGGTGCTGGTGCATACCGATTCGGGACACATCGGGATCGGCGCGGCGTATTCGCATCCGGGGTTGGTGCATCTGATCGTGCAGGAGCAACTCGCGCCGCTATTGATTGGCGAAGACCCAACCGAGGTCGAATCGCTCTGGCAAAAGATGTATCAGATCACTCGCTGGTACGGTCGCAAGGGAGCGGCGATGTCGGCCATCGGAGCGATCGACACGGCTTGTTGGGATCTGCGCGGCAAGTCGCTGGGCCAGCCGGTGTGGGCGTTGCTCGGCGGACAGCAGGCGACGTGCCCCGCGTATGCGAGTGCTCTGTTGTGGAAGGAACCGGCCGCTCTGGCCGAAGAAGCAGCGCGGCTGGTCGAGCGGGGGTTTCGTCGCGTGAAGATGCGCTTGGGTTATGGCGGCGACCTTGATCGCGCGGCGGTGCGCGCGGTGCGCGAGGCAATCGGGCCGAACTGCGATGTGATGTGTGACGGTTCGATGCGGTACTCGTTGGCCGATGCGGTATCGCTCGGCAAGTTTCTGGCGGACAACAACGTCTTCTGGTTCGAGGAACCGTTTGAGCCGGAAGACATCGACTCATACGTCGCATTGCGATCGCGAGTGTCGGTCCCGCTGGCGGCTGGCGAGAACGAATTCGGACTGCAAGGCTTTCGCGAACTGATTCGCGCCGGAGCGTTAGACATCGTGCAGCCTGACACGAGCCGTTGCGGAGGAATCACCGAAGCCAAACGAGTCGCTGACATGGCACAAACGGCCGGCCTGCGAGTCGCTCCGCATACCTGGAGCGATGCGGTCGCAGTCATAGCCAACGCGCACGTCGTCGCGTCGCTGCCGCACGGGATCACCGTCGAAGTCGATCAAACAGGCAACCCGTTTATTGAAGAACTGCTCGTCGAACCGCTCGTCGTGCGCGACGGCCAATTGTCGCTCAGCAATGCTCCCGGTTTGGGAATCGAGTTGAACCCAGTCACGTTGCAACGCTACCGGCTGGAAGATCCGCTGCATCTGCCGGACGGTTCGTATTCGGACATGATCTTTGGGAAAGCGTTCCTGTAACCTGACTCTCCGAGTCGGGACTTAACCCGAATTGCGCACCGACAGGAGTTATCCGTGACAGTGTGTCACACACTAACCCGACGCGCAAGCGAGGCCATGTCTTGACGCGGGCCTCGCTTGCGCGTCGGGTTGGTTTGGGGCGGTGCGCAGTTTCGGTTAAACGGAATACATCCCGACTCGGAGAGTCAGGCTACGGAAGGCGGCATCGACTTCAGAACAAGCCGAGCACTGGCTGACCCTGTTCGACGAGCCGGCGCGGGCGATTCAGCGAGTCGTGGTATTCGGTGGCCGGGTCGATGCCCAGAGCGTGATAGATCGTCGTGATGAGATCGAACGGATGCACTGGGTTGCTCTTCGGCCACGCGCCGAAGCGATCCGATTCACCGTAGACCTGTCCCGGCCGCACGCCGCCTCCGGCGATCAGACACGAATAGCATTCGGGCCAGTGGTCTCGCCCGCCGGGGCCGACGTTGTCTGTCGTAGCGACTCCGATCTTGGGGGAGCGACCGAACTCACCCACCGCGACGACGAGAGTGGTCTCTAACAATCCACGCTCGGCGAGGTCCGAGATCAGCCCGGACAGTGTGCGGTCGAAGTACGGGCAGCGATGTTCGCGCAGCGTCGGAAAATTGTTGCGATGCGTGTCCCTCGATCCATCCGGGCCGGGGACTGGCTCGTCATCGGATCGCGCGGGCCACGTCACTTGGACGAACCGCGTGCCGGCCTCGACCAGCCTTCGAGCCAGCAAGCAGCTTTGCCCGAATCGCGTGCGGCCGTACCGATCGCGCATCGCATCCGATTCTTCGTTGAGCCGAAATGCCTGCACGGCTCGATGCGATTGCACCAAGCCGAGCGCTCGTTCGTAATACGTGTCGAAGGTCGCCGCGGTCCTGGCGGAATCTCGCTGCCTGTCGATGTTGGCTCGCAGATCGACCCGCGATTGCAGCCGGTCGAGCGTGATGTCGCCGGGCAGCGCGAATGCCTCCAGCTTCAACGGCTGAGTCGGATCGTCATACATCGTGAAGGGATCGTAAGCCGCGCCAAGAATTCCTGCCGACTGCCCAACACCGATTTCTTTGCCCTCTTTGACCGGTCCGCAGACCGTCACGTAACTCAGGCCGCTGGACACGGACGGGCGTTGCCGAGCCACGATCGAACCGACCGACGGCAGATCGTCGCGCGACGGCGGCACGGCCAATCCTGTTGAGGAAAAATTCGCCGGGTCGGTGCCGGTCATCAACATGTAGATCGCCGAGCCATGATTGCGCAGGCCCTTCGGTTTCACACTCATGGACCGGATCAGCGTGAAGTGCTGAGCCTGCTCGGCCAGCAGCGGCAGGACTTCTCCGAGGAACATGCCGGGAGCACGGGTCGCGATCGGCTGGAACTCGCCCCGAATCTCTGCCGGTGCTGCGGGCTTTGGATCGTATAGGTCGATGTGACTCGGCGATCCTTGCAAATAGAGCAGAATGACGGACTCCGCCCTGCTTGGCCTGCCGGTGATTTGCGGAGCCGCTTGCACAACTCGCTGTCGCAGAAACGTCGGCAGGCTCAAGCCGATGAGCGACAAGCCGCCGACCGTCAGCAGCTCGCGCCGTGAAGCGGTGTCACACATTCGACCGGTAGAGCCGTGGATCGAGAACATGCTTCGTCCGCCAAATGAAACCGTGATTGTGGGGACTCAGATTGAGTTTTGCGCTTTGGCCCGAAGGGTCGCAACTCGAAAGCCCAGGGCAACGCCCTGGGTTGTCGATCTCGAAAAATCCAAAGCCCCAACGGGGCGTGACTCTGCGGTGATGTCGTGCGAGTTTCGCCCCGTTGGAGCTGTGAGTCGTCCTGGTCCGTATACCCAGGCCGTTGGCCAGGGCTGTCGAGTTTCGCACCTTTGGTGCTGACACTTCAGTGGTTCGACAGCGACGCTCGTTCGGGTGGCGGCAGTTGGACGTAGCGGAACCAGTACGTGCAGACCGCGTCGGCGAGCTCGATGAATTCGTCGAGGTCCACCGGCTTGCGGAGGTAGGAGTTGGCCTGCAAGCGGTAGGCTTCCCGGATGTCGTCATCGGCATCGGACGTGGTGAGGACGACCACCGGGATCGTTTGCAGGTCGGGATCGCGCTTGATGGTGGCCAGGATTTCGCGGCCGTCGATGCCCGGCAGGTTCAGATCGAGCAGCACCAGATCGGGCCGCGGAGCCGCGGCGAATGGCCCGCTGCGGCGCAGGAAGGCCAGCGCGGTGTCGCCGTCCGTAGCCGCATGGACTTCGTTGGTGATCCGGCTCTCTCGGAAACATTGCCGAGTCAATTCGACGTCGGCGGGGTTGTCCTCGATCAGCAAGATTTGCATGGGGCGGGCGGGGCGATCAAGGCGAGGCATGTTCCGGCTCAGTGGCGAGGGCATAAGGGCTCGGCAGCGTGAAGTAGAAAGTGCTGCCCTGTCCAAATTGTGACTCAACCCAGATGCGGCCACCGTAACGCTCGACAATTCGTTTGCAGATCGCCAGGCCGATGCCGGTGCCGGGGAAACGTTCCTGGGATTGCAGACGTTTGAAGATTTCGAAGACCCGCTCGTGGAATTCCGGCTTGATGCCGATGCCGTTGTCGCAGACGGCAAACAGCCAGTTGGACTCGACCTGCTGGGCGGTGATGGCGACTCGCGGCGGACGTTCGCCCCGGAACTTCACCGCATTGCCGATCAGGTTTTGAAAGAGCGCTTCCAACTGCGTGGCATCGGCCCACACGACGGGCAGCTTGCCCACCGTGACTTGCGCACCGGATTCGGCGAACAACTGCGACAGATTGTCGATGGCCAGCCGGCAAACGGCGTGACTATCGACAGTGATCCACGACTCGGCTTTGTTGTCGATGCGCGCGTAGGTCAGCAGATCACGCACCAGCGTCTGCATCCGCTGTGCTCCGTTCACCACGAATTGCAGCCAGCGAATGGCCCGCTCGTCGAGCTGTGTGGAGTAATGCTTCTCCATCAGTTGGCAGTAGCTGCTAACCGCTCGCAACGATTCTTGCAGGTCATGCGATGCGACGTAAGCGAACTGCTGTAAATCGAGGTTGCTGCGTTCCAGGTTTTGCGCGTCGCGCTCCAGACGATTCTGAGCCTGTTTCAATTCGGTGACGTCCAACAGCAAGGCTTGAATGCCGATGACATGGCCGTGAGCATCTTTGACGGGCGTGCGGATGACTTTCATGTATTGCTCGCGCTCGCCGATCGTCAGTTTCTCGATGCGCTCTTCCGGCTGGCCGAGATCGACCACTTTTCAGATCATCGAGCCGCTCGGCTTCACCGCCAACTGCGGCACCAATTCGTGCTGCGGCTTGCCCAAGAGGTCGTCCACCGACGCTCCAAACATCTGACAGAATTCCTCGTTGACGTACACGAAGTGGCCGCTGAGGTCCGTTCGCGAAATCCCGATCGGAACGTGATCGACCATCGAACGGAAAAACGTTGCCGCATCCTCGGCGACCTGCCGCAGGCACGAATCAATCCGCAATTGCTGAGCGGCCTCAACCGACTCCACCAGTTGCCAGCCGACCCAGGCCATCAAGCCCATCGCGATCAAAGCCGCGCCGCGCTGGATCACTTCTTCCGATGGCCGCACCGTCGCCTCGCCAATGAAATAACCGACAATGGGCAGGTGACAGCACCTTTAGGTCAGTGAAACGTTTCGTGATTGGCAAGTGACACGACCTTTAGGTCGGGTTGTTGGTTATTCGGTGAATCG
Source organism: Planctomyces sp. SH-PL62 (assembly GCA_945893075.1). Taxonomy (GTDB): domain Bacteria; phylum Planctomycetota; class Planctomycetia; order Planctomycetales; family Planctomycetaceae; genus SXKJ01. The sequence goes on from CAMDDX010000005.1 coordinate 56,819, forward strand.
TTTTTGAGGGAACTTGTAGTCGACGGTTTTGAGCAGGGGTTGGTCGTCGTGTTG
>CAMDDX010000006.1 GCA_945893075.1 Planctomyces sp. SH-PL62
ACGCAGAAGGCGATGGATCCGCGGCCGCTCTTCGGCAACTCCCCTGCCCTGCCGCCGGAGACAGATCCGCGTGATGTGCTGGCGGCATGGATCACGTCGCGCGACAACCCGTTCTTCGCACAGGTCATGGTCAATCGAGTCTGGACCGACCTCATGGAACGGGGACTCGTTGAGCCGGTTGATGACCTGCGGTCTTCCAATCCGCCGAGCAACGGCCCACTGTTGGAAGCTCTCGCCGCGGACTTCTGCGACAACGGCTACGACCTCAAGAAGCTGATCCGCCGCATCACGACTTCGCACGTTTACGCGCTCAGCAGCGTACCGAACGACCGCAACACCTCGGACACGCGAAACTATTCGCGGCATTACCGCCAGCGACTGCGCGGCGAAGTGCTGCTCGATTCCATCAGCCAGATCACCGGCACGACCGACACGTTCGCGGCGGCCGCTCCCGGCACGCGAGCAAAAGAACTCTGGACCGTGCGCATCGAGTCCCTGTTCCTCGACGCCTTCGGCCGACCCGACGAGAACCAAGACCCGCCCTGCGAACGGACCTCCGAACCGACCGTCGTCCAAGTCTTGCATCTGATGAACTCAGAGAATCTGTATTCGAAGGTGACCACCGACAACGGCGTCGCCGCTCAGTTGGCGAAGACTGAACTCGCGCCGGCGGCGGTCGTCGAGATCCTGTATCTCTCGATCTACTCGCGCCGCCCGACCGAAGCGGAATCCAAATTGGCCGTCGGCCTCTTCGAGAAGGAAGGAGCCGTTCGCCGCCAAGTCATCGAAGACTTGATGTGGGCGTTGCTCAATACGCCGGAGTTTGTGTTTAAGGATTGAACGCCACCGTAGCCGCGTTTCGCCAGAACGCGGGTGAGCGACAACGTCCCGCGTTCTGGCGAAGCGCGGCTACGCGAGTCTCCCCAATGCTCAGCATCGGCCGAATGCGAACTCGCGAATGCCGAGGATGGACTCGGCGGGAGTTGCTTCGCGCGGGAATGCTGTCGGCAGTCGGTGTGAATCTCGCGGACGTGCTGCGATCCGATGTGGAGGCTGAGGCGGGTAAGAGGACTCCGGCGAAGTCCACAATTCTGCTCTGGCTGTGGGGTGGTCCAAGTCACGTCGACTCGTTCGATGTAAAAACGAAAGCCCCGATCGAGTATCGCGGGCCGTATGCTCCGATCGCCACCAGCGTGCCTGGATTCGATGTCTGTGAGTTGTTGCCACAGCTTGCTCGGCGAGCGAACAAGTATTCGGTGATTCGCTCGTTGCGCGGAACGTCGAACGATCACGGGATCGCGGGGACGATCGGCCTCACCGGCAGTGACGTGGGAGCGGCGAGTCTCAGCGGGCAAGTTTTAACGGGATCGGTCAAGCCGACTCATGGGGCGATCGTGTCGAAAGTGTTGGGGTTCTCGCCGGGTATGCCAAAGTTCGTCGCAGTGGGGGGGCATCTGCATCAGGGCAAGCGACCGATCACCGGCGAAGGAGGCGCGGCGCTGGGGCCGATGCACGACCCGTTTCGGTTGGACTATCACCCGGATCGAGGCATTGAGATTCCGCATCTGAAGTTGGTCGACGGGTTGACCGCCAGCGGCATCGACTCGCGCGAACGGTTGATGACGCAGTTCGATCAACTGGCTCAGCGCGTTGATCGCTCGGCAGGAATGAATCGGCTCGATGCGTTCTATCAACAAGCGTTCGCACTGCTGACGAAGCCTGGTTCTCGCGAAGTGTTTGATTTGGAACGCGAACCAGAACCGGCGCGGCGACGCTTCGGACGATTTCGATTCGGTCAGTGCTGTTTGCTGGCTCGACGATTGATTGAAGCGGGATCTCGCTTCGTGCAAGTCAATTGGAGCTCGCACGTCGAACCGGTCGAGGATCTCGGCGACGGCGGCTGGGATATGCACGATCGCTTCTTTCAACAGTACCAAGACCGGCACGCTTGGATGCTCGACCAAGCGTTGTCCGCGCTGCTGGATGATCTCGATGAGCGCGGGTTGTTGTCGGAAACCGCCGTCGTCGTGGTCGGTGAATTCGGCCGCACTCCGAAGATCAACAACCGGGCCGGACGCGATCACTGGGAGCACTGTTACTCCGGCCTCGTCGCTGGTGGTGGGCTGCAATCTGGGCAAATCGTCGGAACGAGCGATCGGCTCGGCGAATATCCGATCGCTCGACCGGTCACGTCGGCGGATTTGTTCGCGACGGTGCTCGGCCAGATGGGAATCGACACGACAACGCTGACGACCAACGGCCTGCTGCCTCAAGGAAATCTGGTTGAAGAATTGCTTTGACCTGTCCGGCCGAAAGCTGATGGCTGTTGGCTGAGGGCCGTGATCCTGTCCTCGATAATGATGAAATTGAAATAACAGCTTTCAGCCATCAGCCGACAGCTTTCGGCCGGACAAGAAAGACAGGATTTCGGTAATGATCCGTGTGTTACTCATTCTTGCATCGCTGGTCGCGTTTGCGGAATCCGATATTGCGCGACTCACGAGCGACGGGCATCTCAAGCAGCGGCCCTGTTGGTCTCCGGATGGAAAGCAGGTCGTGTTTGCGAGGCATCGGGGGGAGACGATTTTTCTGTTCTTGCGAGACTTGAAGACCGGCCAAGAGGAGCGGCTGACGTCACACACGGCCTCGGAATTCGACGCGGTCTTTTCGCCCGATGGAATGAGTTTGCTGCTGTCGTTCGACAAAGCCACTCCGGGGCAAGGGGATATCGATGTCTATCGGCTGAACCTGGCAGATCGAAAGTTGACGCCACTCGCGACGACTCAAGGGGCGCTGTCGCACGAAGAGTCGCCGTGTTGGTCTCCGGATGGAAAACGGTTCGCGTTCACATCGACTCGGCATAGCAATCAAGAGTTGTATGTTGCCGATGTGAGGGGCGGAGAATGGCAGCGACTGACGACCGACGCTGCAATTGACGCGCATCCGAGTTGGTCTCCCGATGGCAAGACGATCGCCTTCGCGACCGGCCGCTGGGGTGATTTGGAGATCGCGCTCATCAATCCGGATGGCTCGAATCTGCGCCGGCTGACTCAGAGCAAGGGGCTGGATGATTATCCCGCTTGGTCGCCCGATGGCCGACACATAGCATTCACTTCGAATCGCGATGGCAATTTGGAAATCTATGTGCAACCGGTGGATGGCTCGGCGATCAACGTCACTCGCAATGAGGGTATCGACAACTTTCCGGCGTGGACGACCGATGGGCGAATTGGATTCGTGTCGAACCGTGATGGTGGGTTTGACGTTTATACCTGTCGCATGACGGAATGAGTCGCACGCGAGCCGCGTGCGCCACAGGAAACTGATCAAGTTTGCCTGTTGTGTCGCCGATTCCTCGGTTAATCTGTCCGCCCTGCCCTGACTTCGTCCCGCCGTAATTAAGGAACATTCGATGGCTCGCCGGTTGAACTGCGAAGGGTTCGCGCGACGTGATTGCTTGAAGCTCGGCCTGGGTGGTTGGCTGGGGACCGGATTCGTGTCGGCCTTGGCCGCGCGAGCCGCGGACGACTCGGCCCCGATCGCGCCGAAGGCCAAGGGCTGCATCCTGATTTGGATGGATGGTGGTCCTACGCATTTCGAGACGTTTGATCCAAAACCGGCGGCACCGGCGGAGATCCGTGGCGAGTTCGACGCGATCGCAACGAAGCTGCCCGGCGTGCATTTCTCTGAGCACATGCCGCGACTGGCGAGCATCCTCGACAAGTACACGATGATTCGGTCGATCCGGCACGATCAAAACAATCACGGAGCCGGCAACCATTACATGATGACCGGAGCACCGACTCGGATTCCGGTCGGCTGCGGCGCGTTCGTCAGTTTTCATCCGAGCATGGGAGCGGTCGTGTCGCATGAGTTGGGCAAACCGAACGGATTGCCCGCGTACTTTTCGATTCCGTCGATGACGCGCTCCGGTGGCCCGAATTTCCTGGGAGCGAAGCATGCTCCGTTTGTTGTCGGTGACGATCCGAACGGGGCCGGCTTCCGAGTTCGCGATGTCGCGTTGCCGAAGGGACTGACCGAAGACAAATTTCATCGGCGCGGCGATCTGCGCAAACTGGTCGACACGCTGCCGCGCATGAACGAGAAAGCGGCCGGCGATCCGGCGCTGGCGCTCGATGACTACTACAAACAAGGTTTCGATCTGGTGACCTCGCCGCAGGCTCAAGCCGCGTTCGACATCCACAAGGAACCGGAAGCCGTCCGCGCACGCTACGGCCGGAGTTCTTTCGGCCAGCGACTGCTGCTGGCTCGGCGATTGATCGAAGCGGGTGTGCCGTTCGTCACGGTGAATGACGGCGGTTGGGATCATCACGCGGACATCTTCGGAGCTTGCTCGAAGCGATTGCCGGAATGGGACAATTCGGTCGCGACATTGATCGAAGACCTAGGCGAGCGAGGATTATTGGACTCAACAATCGTCACGGCTCTGGGAGAATTCGGACGCACGCCGAAAATTTCAATTCTGCCCGGTCAAGGCAAGGGGGGCCGCGATCACTGGTCGAGCGCGATGTCGGTCCTGATGGCTGGCGGCGGTACGCCTGGTGGAGTCGTCGTCGGCGCGACCGACAAGCACGGCTACTCGGCGGTGGAGCGAGTCTGCTCGCCGGAGAATTATGTCTCGACGATTTACACGAAGCTCGGCATCAATCCGGACAAGATGCTCTACACGCCACAGGGCCGACCGACGCACTTGGTCAGCAATCCGGCTCCGATCCCAGAGTTGATGAGCTAGTCCGTATTGCTCCGCGCAAAACTTGCAGGATTCGCCATGCCAATCATTTCCGAAAGTGAAGCGCAAGCCAATTTGGGTCGGCTGATCGACGATGCCGCAGAAAGCCATTGTCCAATCGTCATCACCGGGTCGAATCATCGCGCAGTGCTTCTATCCGAAGAGGATTGGTCCTCCATCCAAGAGACGCTCTACCTGCTTTCTGTTCCCGGAATGCGTGAGTCGCTCTTGGCGGGAGCGGCGACCCCCTTGGAAGAATGCGCTCAGGAAGTCGTCTGGTGAAGTGGCGCATTCTTTGGACAAAGGCGGCGCTCAAGGATGCGACAAAGCTCAGCGCCGCTGGTTTGGCGCAAAAGGCCCAAGGCTTACTGCAAGTCTTGGAAGTCAACCCGTTTCAGAATCCGCCGCGGTATGAAAAGCTCCAAGGCGAACTGGCCGGGCAGTATTCACGACGGATCAACATTCAGCACCGGCTCGTTTATCAAATCTACGAAGCCGAGCGCACGGTCAAGATTCTGCGCATGTGGACGCATTATGAATAACACCGTGCTTCGGATCGTCGTTTCCCTCGTTCTGATCGTGGTGGCAATGAACGCCGCGTCGGCCGCTCCACCAAACGTCACCGCGTTGTTTCCGGCTGGTTGCCAAGTGGGACAGTCCGTCGAAGTCACCGCGCAAGGCTCTTTGGGTGACAAGCCGCAAGCGTGGATCAACCGCGAAGGGGTGAAGCTGGAGTTCGCCGAGAGCGGCAACAAGTTCAAAGTCATCGTTGCCGAAAATGCCGCGCCGGGGCTGTGTTGGATTCGGGTCTTCAATGCCGAAGGCGCGTCGTCGCTGCGGCCGTTCGTGATCGGCACGTTGGCTGAGGTCGCCGAGAAGGAACCGAACAACTCGGCGAAGGAAGCCCAGAAGCTCGAATCGAGTCAGGTCGTCGTCAACGGGGTGTTGGACAAAGGGGGCGACGTGGACACGTTCGCCGTCTCGTTGAAGGCGGGGCAGACATTGGTCGCGTCGCTGATGGCGAAGGGGACGCTGGGATCGCCGATGGATGGAGTGTTGCAAGTGCTCGGCCCGCGCGGGTTCGTGATGGAGCACAATGACGACGATCATGGGCTTGATCCGCAGATTGCGTTCACGGCTCCGGCGGATGGTGAGTACGGCGTAAGAGTGTTCGCGTTTTCGGATGTGGCGAATTCGAGTATCGCGTTTGCGGGTGGAGCGAATTTCATTTATCGGTTGACGCTGACGACCGGGGCGTTTGTGGATCATGCGCAGCCGATGTCGGTGGGTCGCGAGGCGGTTGCAGGCGAGCCGCCTGCACTACGGAAGCTGCGATTACATGGTTGGAATTTACCGCCGGAGTTCGCTGAGTTTCCGATGGAAGCGGTCGCGGACTCGTTCGTTGTGCGACACGCGCTGCTCGGCAACACGTTGACGTTGCCGGTTGAGACTCATCCCTCCGTGGCTGAGTTGAAAGAACCGACTCCAGAACCTCAGGAAGTTGTCGTGCCGTCGTCGATGACTGGTGTGATCGGCAAGCCGGGAGAGGTCGATGTCTTTCGCGTGAAGCTGGCGGCGAAGCAGGCGATCGTGATTCGGACGGATGCGCGCATGGCCGGTTCGCCGCTCGATCCGGTGCTGCGGATTTTGAAAGCGGATGGTTCGCAGTTGCAGGAAGTCGATGATGGCGCGAAGGGAGACTTCGATCCCGATGCGAACTTCACGGCACCGGCGGATGGGGAGTATCGCATCGCGATGACGGATCGGTTCGGCATGGGTGGGCCGCGATTCTTTTATCGGATCACCGCCCTGCCCTCTCGGCCAGATTTTGAATTGCGGGTCGCGGCGGATGCGTTCGTGTTGAGTTCGGACAAGCCGCTCGAAATTCCCGTGACGGTGGATCGCCAGCGTGGCTTCGCTTCAGAGATTGAAGTTCTCGCGGTCGAGTTGCCGGAGAAGGTGACGGCCGAGGCAGTTGTTTCCGAGAAGACCGGCGACAAATCGAAATCGGTCAAGCTGGTGCTCAAGGCCGAAGCGGGTGTGAGCTTCTCAGGGCCGATCCGCATTCGAGGGCGAGTGAAAGCCGAGCCGCCGATTGAGAAGTCCGCGTTGACGACATTGACGTCCTTCGGTGCCACGACCGGCGAACTGTGGCTGACCGTGAGTGCTCCTGCCGCGAAGTGACGAAATGGTAGCAGGCACACTCCGTGTGCCGTCAGTCGTCAGTTGACTGACGACAAACAGACGGCACACGGAGTGTGCCTGCTACTATTGGTGTCAGGGGAAAGCTGACTGACTCGTAATCTGCTCGGCTTGGTGATTCGGACAAACAGCCCGTAGAACCTCGCGACTTTGATGGACCGAGGTTGCCGCGTCTGAGATCACCATGACCGCACACCACCCGCCGCAGGCCGAGGAATCGAATCCGCTCGAACGTCTGAAGCATGTGATCGAGCACGCGGGGCATCTGCTGCCGGCGCAGGGGCCGATCACGGTCTTCATCCATCACAACACGCTGCATGCGTTCGAGGACATGACGTTTGATGAAGGGGTCCAGGCGGGCGCGCGGATTTTTGGCTGTCTGCCGTACCTGGCCGAGGATCGCTATCGGCAAGAGTTGGCTCGCGGGCGGATTCGCGTGGACGATTTGGCCGCCGTGCTGCATGACGATTTGAACGACCAGGCGGACGGCCTGATTGGGCCGCTGGGGACGAGATATCACCTGCGGTTGACGATGTTGCAGTACCCCATGCGGCTGGGTCCGGCGGAGGAACTGCGTTGGTTCGTGGCCGAGACCGATGCTCTGACGCGAGTCCGTGAAGATGCTCCGCCGGAGATGCGCGAGCGGTTGCTGCAAGAGACTCGGCATTGGGTGATGCGCGATCTGCGCAATGTTCAGCGCAGTCACGGCGAATCGCCTTCGAGTCATGGTCGGGCGATTTCCGCCCTCCGCGAGCGCGCCGTCGTCGCCGATTTGTTGGAGCGGCTCGGCGAATCGTCCATCGAACAGTGGAGCGACGCGACCTGGGAGACATTCACGTTGCAGGCCCTGTGGCGTGTCTGCCGCGAGCACGTTCAAGACGTGGAGCAGGTTGGCAACCTGCCCGGCAATTCAGGGCAGGTTGCCAACCTGCCCCACGGCAGGCGACATCGCGATCTGTTGTTTGAAGTGACGGGCGAAGACAGCGACTCGAAAGTCAACGACCTGTTGATTCGGTTCAGCGCGGCGTTTCTCGATCAAGGCATGGCGCGGTGGACGTTGCCGAATCGCGAAGCCGGGTTTTTCAAAGCCTTCTGTTCGCTGTACCGAGTTTCCGGCGGATCCCCCGATTGGTGCCGGTTGGGATTGGCAACGGAGCTCGCGCGGATCGAAGACACGGGCATCAGTCCGTTGGAGTCGGTGGCGGAATCGTTGCGGTTGCTGGGGGTCGCGGAAGTGGAGTGGGAAGAGTTCATTTCCGCGACGTTGCTGTCGCTGCGCGGTTGGGCCGGAATGATTCGGCAAATGGAATTGCGAGCCGACCGCGTGCGTGTGCCGGCTCCGCCCGGCAGCGTCACCGAATTCCTGGCCGTCCGCTTGATTCTGAAGCGGCTCGTTCTGGCGGAGATTGCCAAACGTGCGCTCGGCGAAGCGGTGCCGCTCGATCGGCTGCGCGACAGGCTGCGATCGCGTCTGGAAGAACGGGACACGCTCGATACGGATCAGCAAGCCTTCATGATCTTTCAACTGGCTCAGGTTTGTGGCTGGAGTCCTCCCGCGTTACTGCGGATCTCGAAACCAGTTTGGTCGCTGCTGGTCGCCGAGGTCGAAGCGTTTTCAGAATTGGAACGGCGACGAGTGTTTCATCAGGCTTACGAGCGGAAGTTTCGTCAGCAGACGCTCGACGCGCTGGCGTTGCATGTCAAAGGTCCGGCCGAGCGAGTTCGCTCGCCGAGTTTTCAGGCCATCTTTTGTCTCGACGAACGCGAGGAGTCGATGCGGCGGCATCTGGAAGAGATCGCTCCGCAGACTGAAACGTACGGAGCGGCCGGCTTCTTTAATGTGCCGATTTACTATCGCGGCGCGGGAGAGGCACACTTCGTTCCGCTCTGTCCGATCGTGATTCGGCCGCAGCATTGGCTGGTCGAAGATGTCGCATTCACACAGGGCGAGAGCGCTCAACGCCGAGCGCGGACGCGCAAGGCGATTGGCTCGGCCTCGCATCGCATGCACGTCGGCAGCCGCAGTGCGGCGGGCGGAGCGTTCTTGACCGCCAGCCTCGGCGCGTTGGCATCGATCCCGTTGGTCGCGCGTGTGTTGTTTCCGCGAGTGACTTCGCTGATTCGCGGCACGGCGAGCCGTCTGGTGAGGCCGCCGCAGTCCACGCAATTGCGACTCGAACGGCTCACTCCCGATCCCGGACCAGACGACGATCACATCGGACTGAGCCTGGCGGAAATGACCAACAACGCGGAACGGTTGCTGCGCGACATCGGCTTGACCTCCGGGTTTGCTCGGCTGGTCATGATCGTCGGACACGGCTCGAACAGTTTGAACAATCCGCATCGGTCCGCTTACGAGTGTGGCGCGTGCGGCGGCAACGCGGGTGCGCCCAATGCGCGCGCGGCCGCGCAGATTCTGAATGATCTGCGCGTTCGCGATGAACTCTTCAATCGGGGTTTGGTGATTCCACGCGATACGATCTTCGTCGGCGGTTATCACAATACGTGCAACGACAGCGTGACGTTCTCCGACTTGGACCGTTTACCGTTCTCGCATCAGGCGGAGTTCGCGGAGTTCCAGCGGCACATCGAAGAAGCGTGCGACCGTAACGCTCACGAACGTTGCCGGCGGTTTATGTCGGCTCCGTTGAATATGTCGTTCCCGGCGGCTCGACGGCATGTGGAAGAGCGGGCGGAAGACTTGGCTCAAGCCCGGCCGGAATGCGGGCATGCCACGAACGCGATCTGCATCGTCGGACGACGCGCGCGGACTCGCGGTTTGTATTTGGATCGCCGAGCCTTTCTGGTCTCGTACGATCCGAAAGCGGACGACACCGACGGCACGATTCTGACGCGTCTGATGAGCGCGGTCGTGCCGGTCTGCGGCGGCATCAATTTGGAATACTATTTTTCGTATGTCGATTCCGTCGGTTGGGGCTGTGGGACGAAGCTGCCGCACAACATCACGGCCTTGCTGGGGGTGATGGACGGAGCGGCCAGCGATCTGCGCACCGGCTTGCCGTGGCAAATGACCGAGATTCACGAACCGGTGCGACTGCTGATCGTGATCGAGACGACTCCGGAAAAGTTCAGCGCGATCATGGACCGTTACGACGGAATCGGCAAAGCCTGCCGCCGTGGTTGGGTTCAAGTCGTGACGTGGGATCCCGATTCGGCGGAGATGCAGATTCTGCGCGGCGATCACTTCGAGCCGTATCGGCCGGAAGCGGCGGGGTTGCCGAAAGCGGAGACCTCAACCGATTGGTATCGTGGCTGGCGCGATCATCTGGAATTTGCGGAGATCGAACCGGCGATAGCGACATGACTCGTTTACTCGGACTCAGATTGATGATGAAGACAAGTTTCAAAATGCTCTCCGTTGGGCTTGCCCCATTGGTCTCTACACAACTTGATGATCGAGGCTCTGGTCAATGTTTGTCTGGTGGAGCGAATTTCTCATTCTGACATTCGCTGCCTCCTTAAATTCGCTGTCGAATCTTCGTCGGGAATGAGAAATCGACAGCGAATTTAGGGAGGCAGCGAATGGGACGCCTGCGGAAATGCTCGTTATTGCCGGTTGCATCCGCATCTGGCCATGAATCGCCTGCGGCTTAAAGTTGTGTAGAGACCAATGGGGCCAGCCCAACGGAGAGCAATGCGATTCGCGGCGTGCAGTTCAACGAGTGCATACGAAAGACGACAGCATGTGGGAACTCGATTCGTGGATTCAGGCGTTGGGGGTGACGGTGGTCGCCGCTCCGGCGCTGTTGCTGGCGGTGCTGGGGCTGTTGTCGCTGCTCGGCCGCTTGAAGTCGGAGCAGACCGTCGGCCGCATTGTGCAGGTCGGAGTCGTGATCGGGTTGTTGGCGTCGCTGGCACTGTTGGGATTGATGCTCGCCACCGGCCGACGGCAAATCGAGTTTGGGCTGGGACATTGGGTCTCGATCCCGCATTACGACTTCTGGATCAAGTTCGAGTTCGATCGGCTCAATGTTCCGTTTGCTCTGCTGACATTCATTCTGTGCGGCACGATCAGCGCGTTTGCGACGCGGTACATGCACCGCGAGTCGGGCTATGTGCGGTTCTTTGTCCTGTTCGCGTTGTTTCAGTTGGGCATGATCGTGACCTCGCTGGCCTGCACGATCGAAACGCTGTTCGCGGGTTGGGAGATGGTGGGCTTGTCGTCGGCGTTGCTGGTGGCGTTCTTTCAGGAACGGCCGGCTCCGGTGCGAAACGGTCTGCGCGTGTGGATCGTGTATCGCGTCTCGGACGCGGCGCTGTTGATGGCGTCGGTGGTGGTGCATCACCTGACGGGCAGCGGGGACTTCGACAACTTCTTGGGACGCGCCGCCTGGCCGGAGGGACACGGCTCGCTGGAGGGTTCCTCGGCGTTGCTGGTCGGCTTGCTGTTGTTGCTGGCGGCGGCGGGTAAGTCGGCTCTGATTCCGTTCTGCGGTTGGTTGCCGCGAGCGATGGAAGGACCGACTCCGTCCAGCGCGGTATTTTACGGAGCACTGTCGGTGCATCTGGGCGCGTTTTTGCTGCTGCGCGTCAGTCCGATCCTGGATGTTTCTCCGCCGCTGTGTGTGGTGATCGTCGTGCTGGGACTCGCGACGGCGCTCTTCGCGTCGCTGGCGGGGCGCGTGCAGACGGATATCAAATCGGCGTTGTCGTTCGCGTCGCTGACACAGGTCGGGCTGATCGTGGCTGAGATCGGCTTGGGCTTTCGGTACATCGCGCTGATTCACATTATCGGCCATGCGTGCCTGCGGACGTTGCAGTTCGTGCGAGCTCCGACTCTGCTCCGCGACTACAACACGATTGAGAACGCGATTGGCGACCGGCTGCCTCCCGGCGCGGTGCTGTTGCCGCGGCGGTTCTCGGATCGAGTGGCCGCCTGGTTTTATCGGTTGGCGCTTGAGCGCGGATATTTCGACGCGATCCTGACGGACTGGCTGGTCCGCCCGTTTGTCTGCATCTTTCAGTGGTGCGAAACGCTCGAACGCCGCTGGACCGACTTCTTGACCGGCGGTCCAGCACGCGATTTGGAGCTTCCTCAGTCCCCGACCAGAACCCTCGACGATTTGCTGTGATGCTCGTTAGTAGCCGCGTTTCGCCAGAACGCGGGAATCATTCCAGGCCCCGCGTTCTGGCGAAACGCGGCTACGGATGGAAACGGCGTCGATGAGCGACCTGCATTTCCCTTGGCTCGAACTTTCGATCCTGATCCCGATGATCGGCGCGGTCTTCGTCAACCGGCTGCGCGATCCGGTGCAGGCTCGGACTTGGAGCGTCGTCGCGTCCGGACTGACGCTGATGAGCGCGTTCGCGGCTTGGGAAGATTTCGGATTGCTGAATGCGAAAGAGGCGGACGACGCCTGGCATCTGTTGTCGCGGATTTTCGGCCGCGAGGTGTTCGTCATCGACCAACTCAGTGCCCCGCTGTTGCCGCTGACGGCTCTGCTTTACACGCTGACGATCTTCACGACGCTGCGGACGAAGATTCGACGGTTCTCGTTTCCGTGGACGCTGGTCTCGGAAGCGATCACGCTGGCGACGCTCAGTTGCAAGCTGCCGTGGCTGGTGATCGCGCTGCTCGCGGCGAGCACCATTCCGCCGTTCCTGGAACTGCGTGCTCGCGGCCGATCGACGCGCGTGTACGCGCTGCACATGGGGCTGTTCGTCGGGCTGCTGGTCGTCGGCGGAGCGTTCGTCACGACCGAAGGCGAACGAGTGCATTCCTTGCTCGCGGTCGTGCCGTTGCTGGCCGCGGTCTGCGTCCGCAGCGGCATGTTCCCCTTCCACTGTTGGATGACCGACCTCTTTGAGAAATCCACATTCGGGACCGCGATCTTAACGACCGTGCCGATCGCCGGAGCTTACGCGGCGATCCGCTTGGTTCTGCCCATTGCTCCCGGCTGGGTGTTGCAGAGCATCGGAGTCATCTCGCTGGTGACGGCGGTCTACGCGGCCGGGATGGCGTTGATTCAGAAAGAAGGCCGGCGGTTCTTCTGCTATCTTTTCTTGAGTCACTCGGCGTTGGTGCTCAGCGGTTTAGAAATGGTGACTTCGATCGGCCTGACCGGCGCGCTGTGCGTGTGGTTGTCGATGATCTTGTCGCTGGGCGGATTTGGTCTGACGCTGCGCGCGTTGGAGGCCCGCCGCGGTCGGCTGAGCTTGATCGACTTTCAAGGTTTGTATCCGCACACGCCGACGCTGGCGGTCTGCTTCGCACTGACCGGCTTGGCGAGCGTTGGCTTCCCCGGCACCGCCGGGTTCGTTGGTGGCGAACTGCTGGTGGACGGAGCGGTCGAAACCTATCCGCACTTTGGCATCGCGGTCGTGATCGCGGCCGCGCTGAATGGCATCGCGGTCGTGCAAGCGTACTTCCGGCTGTTCATGGGGAAGATTCACGTTTCAACGGTGGACCTGAGCATCGGCCGGCGCGAACGCATCGCCGTTCTGACACTGATCGCGCTGCTGCTGCTCGGCGGTCTGTATCCGCAGTTCATCGTCGAATCCCGCCACCACGCCGCCGAAGAATTGCTGGAACAACGAGCCGCGCTCGGCAATGGCGATGCGCCATCGCACGAGCCTTGAACCTTACGGTTTCGTAAGAGTGCCCTGGGCGGTGGCAATTCGATCCGTCGGTATTATCTCCCCATCGGAACTGGTGCCAAATCGTGGGGCAGGTTTTCAACATGCCCATCTATTGGCGCGATTCGGCATCGCGATCGAAGCGGAGACGTCATCGCCGGGCAGGTTGAAAACCTGCTCCACGATTTTAAGGTCGCTGAATTATGAGTGAGCGGTTGGTCCTGATAGGGATCGTCATCGCTGCGGTGAGTGGCTTTCCAGGACTCTTCCTGAGCCGGCACTCGACTCTCGGCCAATGGCTGTCCACCGCGCTGGCCGTGATTGGTTCGGCCGTCGGCTTGAGCAGTGTTGGCGTCTTCTGGGCGGCCGGCGACAGCCAACCAATCGTGCGGCCCTGGGCGATCCCCGGCGGCGAATTCCATGTGGCGATGGATGGCCTCTCGGCATTGTTCTTGGTGCCGATCTTTCTGGTTTCGCTGCTGGGCTGCGTGTACGGCTTGGGTTACTGGAAGCAGGCCGAGCATCCCGACAACGGCCGCAAGCTGCGGTTGTTTTATGGGCTGCTTCCCGCCGGCATGGCGCTGCTGGTGATCGCTCGCAACAGCATCTTGTTCATGGTTGGCTGGGAGGTCATGGCTCTGTCCGCGTTCTTTCTCGTCACGACGGAAGACCACGACCGAGCGGTTCGCGAAACCGGCTGGATCTATTTGGTGGCCACCAAGGTCGCGACCGTTTCGCTGTTCGCGCTGTTCGGATTGCTGCACGCCGTGAATGGTTCATTCAAGCTGGAACCGTTGAATGAGGCGAACCTGACCCCTGGCATCACGACGGCGATCTTTGTTTTCATGTTGATCGGGTTCGGTATCAAAGCCGGGATCATGCCGTTCCATGTGTGGCTGCCTAGCTCGCACGCGATCGCGCCCAGCCACGTGTCGGCGATCATGTCGGGCGTCATCATCAAGATGGGGATTTACGGCATCCTGCGGATCACGTCGCTGGTGCCGCATCCGCCCGTCGCCTGGGGTGGCATCGTGTTGGTCTTGGGGACGATCTCCGGAGTGCTCGGCGTCGCGTTCGCCGTGGGACAGCACGATCTCAAGCGACTGCTGGCTTATCACAGCATCGAGAACATCGGCATCATCGTGATGGGCATCGGGCTGGCGCTGCTCGGCCGATCGTTGGGACGGGACGAGTGGGTCATCCTTGGAATGAGCGGCGCGTTGTTGCACGTCTGGAATCACGCGCTGTTCAAGGCCCTGCTCTTCCTGAGCGCCGGTTCGGTGATCCATGCGGTCCACACGCGCGAGATCGACCATCTCGGCGGCTTGGCCAAACGGATGCCGCTCACCGCACTGTGCTTCGTCGTCGGAGCCGTGGCGATCTGCGGCCTGCCTCCGCTCAACGGATTCGTCAGCGAATTCCTGATCTATCTCGGCTTGTTCGGCACGCTGGGAGTCGAAGGTAAGTCGTCCTTCGCGGAGGCGGCCTTTGCGGCACCAGCGTTGGCACTGATCGGCGCGCTGGCGGTGGCGTGTTTCGTGAAAGTGTTCGGCGCGGTCTTCTTGGGCACCGCTCGATCGGAACACGCCAGCCACGCGCACGAATCTCCGCCAAGCATGATCGCCGCGATGAGCGTGCTTGTGGCATGCTGCTTCTTCATCGGGCTGGCACCATTCGCCGTCGCACCGGTCTTGGAGCAAGCGGTCTCAGCATGGGCACCGTCGCTCGGCGAGTCGCGACAGGGGCTGCTGACGTTGGCTCCGTTGGATTCGATCAGCGTCATGGCGTTGGTGTTGGTCGCGGGATTGGCTGTGACCAGCGGGCTGTTATGGCTGCGACTGCGGAATAGCGTTGTGGAAACCGGGCCGACGTGGGGCTGCGGCTTCACGGCCCCGACGGCGCGAATGCAATACACGTCGTCTTCGTTCGCGGAGATGCTTGTCGGACTCTTCGGCTGGGCGCTGCGTCCGCGCATTCACCGGGTCAAAGTCACGGCGTTGCTGCCTCAACCGACGGACTTTCACAGCCATGTGCCGGACCCGGTGCTGGATGAACTCGTGCTGCCGACGTTCCGATTTTCGGCGTGGCTGTTCTCGTGGTTCCGCGTGTTTCAACAAGGGAGAATTCAGGCGTACTTGCTTTACATCTTCGTGGCGCTCGTCGCGCTGCTGCTCTGGCGCTAACCGTAGCCTGACTCTCCGAGTCGGGTTCTTTCTGTGACACACGACACGGACGGCCCGACTCGGAGAGTCAGGCTACGAACTCAAAAGAATCCCAATGGCAACCATCCTCCACAACACGATGCACATCCTCGTGGCATTCACGCTGCCACCGTTGTTGCTGGGCATCATCAACCGCACGAAGGCTCTGTTCGCAGGCCGCGTCGGTCCGCCGTTGTTGCAGCCGTATTACGATCTGATCCGGTTGTTTCAAAAAGGCTCGGTCTTCAGCACGACGACGACGTGGGTCTTTCGAGCCGGTCCGGTGGTCGGACTGGTCACGGTGGCTCTGGCCGTATTGATGATCCCGTTGGTCGGCTCGAACGCGCCGATCTCGTTCAAAGGCGACCTGATTCTGTTGGCCTATCTGCTCGGCCTGAACCGCTTTTTCACGGCGAGCGCGGCGCTGGACACGGGCTCGCCGTTCGAGGGCATGGGGGCGGCCCGCGAAGTGACGTATGCGTGTCTGGCGGAACCGGCGTTCTTCTTAGGATTGCTGGTGCTGGCCAGGCTCACCGGCTCGCTGCAACTGGCGGAAATGTTGGGAGACTTGTTGGCTCCGTCGCACTGGCGGACGGCCGGAGCGTCGCTGTTCCTGGTCATGCTGAGTTGGTGCATCGTGCTCTTGGTCGAAAACTGCCGCATCCCGTTCGACGATCCGAACACACACCTCGAACTGACGATGATTCACGAGGTGATGGTGCTCGACCACAGCGGTCCGGCGTTTGGCATGATCTTGTATGCCGCCTCCCTCAAGCTGTTTCTGTTCGGCGCGTTGATCGTGCGGATCGCGATTCCGTTCGCCACCGGTGCGATGTGGTTTGGTTGGCCCGTGTTCTTAGGCGGAATGTTTGTCGTCGCGGTGGCGATCGGCGTGTTGGAATCCACGATGGCTCGCGTGCGACTGACCCATATTCCGACGCTGCTGGTCACGGCCTGCTTGCTGTCCGGCTTCGGCATTCTGACATTGGTGAGGTGATCCGATGGCTGAGTTTGTGGACCCGCTGTTGTTTGTGGAACCGCTGTTGATCTTAGTGCTGGCGATCAACTTCGTCGCGCTGGGTGCCAGCCGGATTCGCACCGTCATCAATGCGGTGGCTTTCCAGGGAGTTTTGCTGGGCGTCTTCCCGTTCTTGATTCACTCCGAAATTGGTCTGCGCGGCGTTGTGCTGATGGCCATCACGATGGCCCTCAAGGGCTACGGCATTCCGTGGTATCTGCTGCGAGCCATGCGCACGGCGGAGATTCAACACGAAGACAAGCCGGTGATCAGCTACATGGCGTCGCTGCTGCTGGGAGCCGTTGGCACCGGCTTGGCGATGGAATTCTCCTCCACTCTGCCGCTGCACGAGGATCACTCGCACATGTTGCTGGTGCCGGCCTCGCTGGCGACGGTGTGGACCGGCTTCCTGATGCTGACGACTCGGCACAAGGCGATCATGCAAGTGCTGGGCTATCTGATGCTGGAGAACGGCATCTTCCTGTTCGGTCTGCTGCTGCTGGAAGACTTGCCGCTGCTGGTGGAACTGGGAGTCTTGCTGGACTTGTTCACCGGCGTGTTCGTGATGGTCATCATCATCCACCACCTCAACCGTGAGTTTTCCTCGATGAGCACCGAGCATCTTTCCGCGTTGAAGGAATGAGTCGCAACCCAACGTAGCCACGCTCGCCAGAGCGTGGGCCGTGTCACCCCAAAATCCACGCTCTGGCGAGCGTGGCTACAAATCACAATGGCATACCTCTTAATCCTCTTCCCTCTGGCGATGACCGCGGTGATGTTCGCCGTGCCGTCGAATCGTTGGCGGCCGTGGCTGCTGCCGGTTGGCGGAGCGGTGCATCTCGGACTCGTCATGCAGGCGATCTTCCCAGCGGGGGATGCTCCGCCGGTCTCTGGGTTGGACGGTTGGCTGCTGCTCGACCCGTTGGGCAAAGTCGTGCTGGGCTTCATCAGCGTTTTGTTTTTTCTCTGCGCGCTGTACGCGCCAACGTACTTGGCTCTTCGCTCCGACCGCTCCAACCGAGTCTTGTGCGGCAATCTGTTCGCCTCGCTGGCGATGATGACCTTGGTGACGCTGTCGCAGCATCTCGGCCTGTTGTGGGTGGCGATGGAGGCGACGACTCTGGTGAGCGCGCCCGGTATCTACTTCAACCACAACGCTCGCTCGCTGGAGGCGACTTGGAAATATCTGCTGATCTGCTCGGTCGGCATTGCGCTTGCCCTGTTGGGTTCGTTCTTCTTGGCGTACTCATCACTGAAAGCGGGACTGCCTCAGAACGAATCGACGCTGCTGTTCACTCAACTGATTCAGAACGCGCCGAACTTATCGAGGCCGTGGCTGCACGCGGCGTTCGTGCTGCTCTTCGTGGGCTACGGAACCAAGATGGGGCTGGCTCCCATGCACACCTGGAAGCCGGATGCCTACGGCGAAGCGCCGGGTATGGTCGGCGCGCTGTTGGCCGGAGGCGTCACCAACTGCGCGTTCCTGTCGATCCTGCGTGTGTATCAAATCTGCCGCGCCGGTTCTGAAGCGGAGTTCGCGCGCGAGGTCATGATCTTCACGGGCCTGTTCTCGATGGCGTTTGCGGCGGTGTTCATGGTGCGGCAGCGTGACTTCAAGCGGATGCTGGCGTATTCCAGCGTCGAACACATGGGCATTCTGGTGCTGGGCATCGGCATCGGCGGGATGGCGATCTACGGCGCGTTGCTGCACCTGATCAACAACGGATTGACCAAGGGAGTCATGTTCCTGTCGTCGGGCAACATCCACCGCGCTTTCGGCAGCAAATACACGGACGATGTGCGCGGTGCGATGCAGCGCCTGCCCGTTTCCGGAGCGCTGTTCCTGATCGGCTTTCTGGCGATCACTGGTGCGCCCCCCTTCGGGCCATTCGTCAGCGAATTCACGATCGTCAGCACCGCGATCGGCAGCGGGCAGTATCTGGCGGCCGGCCTGTTCTTGCTCTTCTTGACGATCGTGTTCATCGGCATGGGAGCCACCGTGCTCACCGTGGTTCAAGGCCAAGCTCCGGAACAGACAACGCCGAACGGCTTTCACGACACGTTCGGCACTTGTGCTCCGATCCTGATCTTCATGGCGCTCGTGCTGCTGATGGGCCTCTACATTCCGCCGCCGCTCGAATCGCTCTTGCGCGAAGCCGCCGCGTTACTGGAGGCAAAGCCATGAGTTCCGTAACCCGAAGCGTCAGCGAGGGCGAACGCTTCACAACACATAGAACTGATCGTTTTTCGGAGCGCCTGCCCTCGCTCACGCGTTTTGAAGTTGCGAAGTTTTCAGCCCCGAAGCGGGCGAGACTCGAAAGCCCAGGGCGCAGCCCTGGGAAACGGGGATGCTTGAAGCCCATAAGCCCCGAAGGGGTGCGACACAATGAGTCGCGCCCCTTCAGGGCTTTTCAAATCAGAATTGCTCGAATCCCAGGGCTTCGCCCTGGGCTGTCGAGTTCCGCCCCCTTCGGGGCTGAAAACAGCGCAACTTCAAGACTTACGCTTCGGGTTAGTGAGGCACGGCCATGAACAGTCACGAGCAGTTCGCGACGCTGCGCAACGGTGAGACAATCCCGCGCGGCCAGATTCCACAACTGGCGTATCTGGCTTTTCGCCGAGTGATTCTCGACGGTGTCGATGCCGGCCAACGAATCGCAGCACTCTTCGGTGACAACCCGGCGGGGACCGATCGAGTGGACCTCTACGCCGTGCTCGCCGACAAGTCGAACGGGCAATTGCACGTCGGCATGACCACGCTCGACGCCGAGCGGTTTTGCTCAATGACTCCCGAATGCCCGCAAGCGCATCTCTTCGAGCGTGAGATCGCCGAACAATACGGAGTGCATCCCGACGGTCATCCGTGGTTCAAGCCGGTGCGATTCCATGCCTCGTACCGCCCCGGCCACGATGCGTGGGGTCGGAAGCCGGGCGAAGCGCCAATCATCGGCGTCACCGATTACTACCGTGTGGAAGGTGACGAGATTCACGAAGTCGCCGTCGGCCCCGTTCACGCGGGAGTCATCGAGCCGGGTCACTTTCGCTTTCAATGTTACGGCGAGCAAGTGTTTCATTTGGAAATCTCGCTCGGCTATCAGCATCGCGGCGCGGAACGCACGCTCGTCGGTGGACCGAACAAGCGGACGATTCACACCGTCGAGACCGTGGCCGGTGACACGACCATCGGGCACGCGACCGCGTATTGCCAAGCGGTCGAGGCGCTGGCCGGCTGTGTTGTTTCCCGCCGAGCCGACGTGTTGCGCGGCATTTTTCTCGAACTCGAACGGCTCGCGAATCACACCGGCGATCTCGGAGCGTTGGCGGGCGATGTCGGCTTCCTGCCGACGGCTTCGTACTGCGGCCGGCTGCGTGGCGACTTCCTCAATCTCAGCGCGTTGATCTGCGGCAGCCGCTTCGGGCGCGGCATGGTTCGCCCCGGCGGTGTCTCGTTCGACGTGGATGATGCGCGCAAGAAACTCGCGTTGGAACGTCTGGAGTCCGCGCTCCGCGACGTGCAAAATGCCGCCGAGTTGCTGTTCAACTCCGCCTCGGTTCAAGCGCGGTTCGAGGGGACCGGGACGGTGACTCGCGAAACCGCCGTCGCTCTGGGATTGGTCGGCCCGGCGGCTCGCGCGTGCGGAGTTCCATACGATGTGCGTCACGATTTCCCCAGCGGCATATTCCGTTTCGCTCGGCCGCCGATGGCCATCTCACCGGATGGAGACGTCTTCTCTCGCGCCGACATTCGCTGGCAAGAAATCCGAAATTCGGTGGCATTCATCCGCGACGAACTGCCGGCGATCTCCATTTCGGATGGCCCGCTCCGCGCGGAGGTCGGGCCGATGCAGCCGGATCACTTGGCCGTGTCGCTGGTCGAAGGCTGGCGCGGCGAGGTTTGCCACATCGCTTTGACGGACGCTCAAGGCCGTTTTTCGCGCTACAAGATTGTCGATCCGTCGTTCCACAACTGGACCGGCTTAGCGATGTCGCTGCGCGATCAACAGATTTCTGATTTCCCCTTGTGCAACAAGAGTTTCAACCTGTCGTACTGCGGTCACGATTTGTGAGTCTCGTAGCCTGACTCTCCGAGTCGGGGCGCAGAAAGCGCCCGACTCGGAGAGTCAGGCTACGACGAAAAGGACGAGCCATGCTCGATGTTATTCTGGCGCGACTGCAACAAGGCCATCGCACGATCGCGTATCCGGCCCAAGAGCCAACGCTGCCCGATCGCTTTCGCGGCCTGCCGGTGGTCGATGCGTCCAAGTGCCCGGACGGTTGCCGAGTCTGCGCTGAAGCCTGCCCGACGAACGCGATCAGCATCGACGACAAGGGACTGCGATTGGACCTCGGCCGCTGCCTGTTCTGCACCGACTGCCTGGAAGCCTGCCCGAAGGAGGCGATCCATTACACGCCGGAATACCGACTGGCCACTCGCCAGCGAGGCGACCTCGTGCTCGAAGGCCAGATGTTTGAACGAGCGAAAGCTCTCGACGAAAAATCGCGCCGCCTGTTCGGTCGGTCCTTGAAACTCCGCCAAGTGAGCGCGGGCGGCTGCAACGCTTGCGAAGCGGATCTCAACGTTCTGAGCACCGTCGTGTTCGACCTCGGCCGCTTCGGCATCCAGTTCGTCGCCTCACCGCGTCACGCGGACGGCATCGTCATCACCGGCCCGGTCAGCGAGAACATGCGCTCGGCGTTGCTCGACACGTATGCCGCCGTGCCCGCTCCAAAACTGGTGATCGCCGTCGGAGCCTGCGCGATCAGCGGCGGACCGTTCATCGACAACCCCGAAGTCCACAACGGCTGCGGCTCAATCGTCCCGGTCGATCTCTTCATCCCCGGTTGCCCGCCGCACCCGATGACGATCCTCGACGGACTACTGAGACTGTTGGGCCGTTTGGAATTGAATCCTTAGCAGGATGGCATCCACGCGGTGAATTGACTCGCCCGGCGTTGGGGTTAGCCTACCTCCCGGTTTGACCTGCCCGAATGCTGAACTTGCCTGACGACACCCTCCCCTGACAGCCCACCACACGAGGATCAATGATGCAGAAGACGACTGGCAACGAACGAATGGACGACGCCGACCTCCGCGCGGCCGAGGAACTCACCGCCGCCTATCACAAAATGACTCGTGAGTTGGAGCGGGTCATCATCGGGCAGTCGGATGTGCTCAAGCAGATTTTGATCGCGTTGTTTTCTCGCGGTCACTGCTTGCTGGAAGGTGTGCCGGGGTTGGCCAAGACGTTGATGGTTTCGACCGTCGCCGATCTGCTGTCGCTGAAGTTCAGTCGCATTCAATTCACTCCCGACTTGATGCCTTCGGACATCACCGGCACCGAAATCCTGGAGACCGAAGAAGGGACCGGGCATCGCCGCATGAAGTTCGTGAAGGGGCCGATCTTCGGCAACATACTGCTCGGTGACGAAATCAACCGCACGCCCCCCAAGACGCAGGCCGCGCTGCTGCAAGCGATGCAGGAATACAAAGTCACAATCGCCGGCCAAGACTTTCCGCTCGAACGGCCGTTCCTGGTGCTCGGCACGCAGAATCCGATCGAGCAGGAAGGGACGTACCCGCTGCCCGAAGCGCAGCTCGACCGATTCATGTTCCGCATCTTCGTCGATTACCCCAAATACGAAGACGAATTGAAAGTGGCCGAGACGACGACGTCGGGCGAACTTCCCAAGCTGCAACCGATTCTTGATCGGACCGAAATCGTGCGGCTGCAACAAGTCGTCTTGAAGGTGCTGGTCGGCAAGTCCGTCGCGGCCTACGCCGTGCAATTGGTCCGAGCGACTCGGCCCAAGACCGACGAGGCTCCCGACTTCGTGAAGAAGTATCTGACCTGGGGTGCCGGCACGCGCGCGTGCATGGCACTCCTATTGGCCGCGAAATCTCACGCGCTGCTCGACGGCCGAGTCCACGTCTCCGGCGACGACATCCGCGCGATCGCAAAGCCGGTTCTCCGCCACCGTCTCGTCACCAGCTTCGCCGCCGAAAGCGATGGCATCACGACTGATCACATCGTCGAAAAACTGTTCGAGGTCATCCGCGAACCGGAGTAGCCCTCATTCCCAAGGGATAAATAGATGGCAACATCCACATCCCAGCACGCGTTTCATCCCGATCTTGAAGTAACCAGACTTAGTTTTCGCCGTACTTTGATGCGCGTATCGGCTGTCATAGTTGGCCTTGCTGTCTTGGTGGTCGCAATTGGTGTTCTTTTCAAAGAACCTGATCCAGACGTCGAACCGAATCCGGAAATCATTAGAGTCCAAGTCCCTGATGAAATGAGGAGCCGTCTTCTTTCGCCAGAAGTTCGCGACTTTCTTGTAAAGATGGAGTCCGGCCAAGTGTCAGGGCATTTAGAGACCGAGTTCGAAACTGCGTTCCGTCAGGCGACTGAAATAAAAGACGAAGGACGTTTTCGGACATACCGATTTGCTGTTGGAAAGATCGACGAAGAACATCCTGTGATTTTTGTGAGAGTGCAAAAAAGAAGTGGCCGGATCGTTTTCTGTAGCGTCTTCATCCCAGAGTGGTAGCTCCCTCACAATGACCATCGAGAACCTAACATGTCCTACCTCGATCCCGCTGGACTCGCTCGCATTGGCAATCTGGAGTTGATTGCCAAGCAAGTGGTCGAAGGCTTTCTGACCGGCAAGCATCGCAGTCCGTATCACGGGTTCTCGGTTGAGTATCTCGATCACCGGTCGTACACGCCGGGAGATGAGATGCGGATGCTCGACTGGAAGGTGCTCGCGCGGACGGACAAGTACTACGTCAAGCTGTACGAGGACGAGACCAACTTGCGAGCGACGATCCTGCTGGATTGCTCGCGGTCGATGGACTTCGGTAAAGGGGGCACCGCCAGCGATCAAGGACTGAGCAAGCTGCAATGGGGCAGCTATCTGGCGGCGGCGTTGTCGTACTTGCTGATTCGCCAGAACGACGCGGTCGGGCTGATGCTGTTTGACACCAAAGTCCGCACCTACATCCCGCCCAAGGCGCACCCGACGCAGTACCGCCGCATCCTCGACGCGCTCGACGGTGTCGAACCGGGCGGTGAGACCGACTGCGGCACCGTCCTGCACGAAGCGGCCGAGCGGCTGAAACGGCGCGGGCTGGTCATCGTCATCAGCGACTTGATCGACGATGAAGACAATCTCGCCAGCGGCCTGCAACACTTCCGGCACAACAACCACGAAGTGATCGTCTTCCACACGCTCGACGACGCCGAACTGAATTTCCCGTTCGAGCGGATCACGCGGTTTCAAGACATGGAAGGCTCCGGCCGTGTCGTCGTGAATCCCAACAGCCTGCGGAAGAAATACCTCGAACGCATGAAGTCCTTCACAAAGCGACTCGAAGACGACTGCCACGAGCGGAAGATCAGCTACAACTTGGCCAACACCAAGGAAGGCTACTCGCCGTATCTCGCCGCATACCTCGACAAACGGCATCGGCTCGGCTGACAGAGGTGACGCACGGTGTCTCGAAGCGCTGCCTGACTCTGTCTTCATTTTTCGCCCCACATTTTTCGCCAGCTCACCCCGAATCCGAGCGCGGCTGGCGAAAAATGTGGGGCGACAAATGAACGCAGAAGAAGTGCGTCACTTCGAGACTCTCTGGCAGTTTCAACCAAACCACGTCGGCAACTCCAGCTTCTGAAGAAGCATCCATGATCCCTCCGACGCACTTCCTCATCAGTTGGGTTGTGGCTGACGCGACGACGAAGACTCGGCGAGACCGAGTCATCGTCTCGCTGGCCGGAGTCATTCCCGACATCGACGGGTTTGGCTATCCGATCGAGAACTGGATCACGATCGGTTGGGACAAGCCGTTGTTTTGGCACAGCGACTATCACCACATTCTGTGTCACAACGTCGGCTTCGCGGCGCTCGTCACCTTCGGAGCGTATTGGCTCTCCAAATGGAATTGGAAAACGATGCTTCTGGCATGTCTGACGTTTCATCTCCATTTGCTGTGCGACGTGATCGGCTCGCGCGGCGTCGACAACTATCAGTGGCCGATCCCGTATCTGCTGCCGCTCTCGAACGCCTGGCAGTGGACGTGGTCCGGCCAATGGGAATTGAGTGCGTGGCCGAACCGAGCCATCGGCGCGGGCTGCTTCGCCCTGACGTTGTGGCTGGCCCGGCTGAAAGGGCATTCGCCCGTCGAGGTCTTTTCACAGCGAGCGGACACAGCGTTTGTCGGTATCTTGCGGCGCTGGTTCCCGCGCGCTACCGCTTGAGATGCTTGTCGAAGAAGTCGTAGGCCACCTTGCGGACGTCTTCGGGAAAGTCGTGTGCGCAGTTTGGATAGTTGGCTTGCAGTGCGTCGGCCGCTCCGAGCAATTCGTAGATCGGCTTGGCGGAGGCGATTGAATCCCTCACGCCGCTGACCTCGAAGTTGCTGTCGCCGACGGGGCTGCTGGCGAGAAACGGCCGCGGAGCGAAGCCGGCGACGATTTCCGGGAAGTCGAATGGCACTTCATCCGGGCTGTTGTGATGACGCGAGTCGATCAGCGGCATGTAACGTGTGCTCGTCCAGCCTTTGAGCGCTCCGTTGTAGTACTTGTGGAAACGGGTGAAGCCGCAGTTGGAGACGAGGCACTTGATGCGTGGCTCGAAGAAGGCCGTGAACATCGTGTTGTGCCCGCCCAGCGAATGGCCGATGCAGCCGATCCGATCCTTATCCACGTCGGGCAGTGATTGCAGCAGATCGACGGCGCGGATGTTGTCGTAAATCGCTTTCATACTGCCGCTCTTATAGCCGTGAGTTGGAGCGAAGTCGAACGGGTATTCGCCGAAGCTCGGATAGTCCGGCGCGAGCGTCACATAGCCACGCTGAGCCAGATGCAGCGCGTAATGGAGATTCGGACTGCCGCCGAGTCCGGCCGGTTCGCTCTTGCCGATGTTGGTCGTTTGATGCAGGCAGAGGATTGCGGGGCGGCGGATGACAGGCGAGCCGCCTGCCGCTACGGGGAGGAAGAGAAACGCCTTCACGCGACGCTCGGTCGAGTCGGTGTGATAGCTGATCTTTTTGCGAGTCAGTTCGCCGACAGCGACTTCCTCTTCGACTTTCACATCGAGCGGCACCGGCTTCTCCGGCTTAGGGAGCGGTCCCATCACCGTTTGCATCCAAGCGGCGATATGCTCACGCCGCTTGGCCCAATCGGCGGGCGACTTGATCGGTTGCTTCTGATTGTTGGCGTCGAGGTGGTACGACAAGTCTTGATGCTCGGCATATTTCGCAGCGGGCTCCGCAGCACGCGTCATGGACGACATCGCGCCGAAACTGATCGCGATCAACAACACTGGCCAGTGACAGCGCATGACAGGTTTCCCTTGGAAGAGTTTGAATCTACGACCTTCGGCGATCGGCGCTGAAGAAGCCGGTCTTGTGGTTGTATGAGACCGAACCACATCGTATCGCCCGCGTGGGGCTTGTCACCTTTGCGGCGTGATCCAAACAATGCCCGCATGAGCATGAACTCAGACTTTGCGGACGAAGTGGTCGAGCGCTTGGGGCGCGTGGTGCCGAGCCTTCGCGCTCGCCGGATGTTTGGTGGCGTCGGGCTGTATTCCGGCGAGCAGTTCTTTGGGATCGTCGCGTTCGATCGGCTGTGGTTCAAAGTCGATGATGCCAATCGTGGCGACTATCAGGCTCGCGGAATGGAGGCTTTCAAGCCGTTCCCGGATCGACCGACGACAATGTCGTACTTTGAAGTCCCGGCCGACTTGCTGGATGATTCCCAAGAACTGCGAGTCTGGGCCATGCGATCCGTGGCGGTCGCTCGCAGAGCAAAACTGAAATCTTCCCTCAAACCATCGCGCCAGAAATCGAGCGCCCGTTGATCAGGAGTCGTTTCATGACCGCAATACTCGTTTGGAACCGCCGCAATGCCGTATTCACGGCGGCGGCCCTCACGCTGCTGACTGTGGGCTGCTCACGGGAGCCGTCGGCCCCAGTCCCCTCCCCTGCTTCTGGTGTTGCCCCGATCGCGGCCGACGCTCGACCGGCAGTTCATTCAGCCTGGAGCGCCGACACCTTGGCTGACGGAGACTTCACGTTGGAAGCAGGCTTTCGCAAGTTGTCGCTGGAGGACTTCGATCCCTTCTTCGCCAAGCCGCCCCAAGGGGGACCGGCGACATGGTCCTCGATCCATGACGCGATTGTTTGCACCGGCAAGCCGAAGGGCTATCTGTACTCGAACGACAAGTTCGCGGACTTCACGCTGCGGTTGGAATTACGGTTCGCTCCGCCCGCCGACGAAGCGGCCGCGAAGAATTTCAATCTGAACACCGGCGTCATGATCTTTATCACCGAACCGCACAAGCAGTGGCCGAAGTCGTTGGAGGTGCAAGGCCGGTTCGCCGATTTGGCGACGATCAAAGAGAACGGCGGCGCGGCGAAGTTCGAGATCGTCGATGACGGCGCGGCTCGCGAATCAGCGAGGAAACCAGCCGGCGAATGGAACGCGCTGGAGATCTCCGCGAAAGCGGGAGCGTTGACCGCTCGCTTGAATGGGACCAAGGTCTGCGAAAGCCAGCCGAGCGATGTTGCGGAAGGCTTCATCGGGCTTCAATCAGAAGACTTCGAGGTCCACTTCCGCCGCCTGCGAATTCGCGCGGAGTGATTTGCAACAAGTCAGGGGTCGGGTGTTCGGTTTTTCGGAATTGGCCGAAAGAGAGCGTGATTCGCAAGCAAAACTGTTTTCCGGCCAATTCCGAAAAACCGAACACCCGACCCCGCCCGTCTCGAAAGTCTCGACCTCAATGACTCACACCACGCGATACCGCATCGAGGGGATGCACTGCGCCAGTTGTGTCGCGCGCGTCGAGTCCGCACTTCGCAAACTGCCCGGCGTGACCGAAGTGGCGGTGAACTTGGCGACGAACGAAGCTCGGATTCAATACGCCGACGATCCGCCGTCGGAGGTGATCGCGGCCGTCGAAGCCGTCGGCTATCGCGCGAGTCTGCGGCCGGAAGCGGTCGATTCGAGCACGCTGGCCGGCAATCCCGCCGACACGTTTCGCTTTCGTGACTTCGCCCGGCCCGCCGCGCCGGCGCTGGCGGTTGTCCTGCTGGCGTACTTCGTCGAGTCGGTGCCGCTCGCGCCAGTTTGGATGCTGCTGCTCGCGACGTTGGTGCTGTACACAAGCGGTCGCGAGTTTTTCATCAACGCGGCCCGGTCGCTGCGTCACGCCGCGCTCGACATGGATGTGCTCGTCGCTCTGGGAGCCGGCTCCGCGTACCTCGCCGGAGCATGGTCGTTTGGAGAGCTTCTGAAATCGGGATTCAGCCACCTCGGTCACAACGCGGCGAGCGATCAGTGCGGATCGGACTTCACCGCCGCCGTGCTGATCGTCGTGTTCGTGCGGCTTGGCCGGACGCTCGAAACGCGAGCACGTCGCAAAGCTTCCGATGCGATTGGCCGTCTGCTGAATTTGCAATCGGCCACGGCGCATGTGCTGCGTTCATCGGGCGATCTTCTGAGCCAAGAAAGTGAAGTCGATCTTCCGGTCGATCAAGTCGTTGTCGGCGATGTCGTACTGGTTCGCGCGGGCGAGCGTGTTCCGGTGGATGGCGTCGTCATGGCGGGTGTCACCGAGATCGACGAAAGCAGCTTCACCGGCGAACCGCTGCCGGTTCGCAAACAGCCGGGCGATCAAGTGCTGGGCGGTTCGGTGAATCAATCGGGAAGTTTTCGTTTCCGCGCCGAGCGTGTCGGCGAAGAGATGGCTCTGCGTCGCATCGCCGCGCTGGTGCGAGATGCTCAAGGGAGCAAAGCTCCAATTGCACGGCTGGCGGATCGCGTGGCAGGCATCTTCGTACCGATCGTGCTGGCGATTGCCGTGCTGACGTTGTTGTGGTGGCTGACTCACGACGACGTTCACACGGCGATCTCGCGGGCGGTTGCGGTGTTGGTCGTGGCATGCCCGTGTGCTTTGGGCTTGGCGACTCCGACTGCCGTCATGGTCGCGATGGGTAAAGGGGCGGAACTCGGAGTGCTCTTCAAAGACGGAGCGGCTCTCGAACGGACCGCGTCCGTGCAGATCGCGTTGTTCGACAAGACTGGCACGCTGACCGAAGGGCGGCCGGAGATCGTCGAGGTCATTCCGTCCGACGGAATCACTCGCCCCGAGTTGCTGCGAGTCGCAGGTACGATCGCCTCCGGCTCGAATCATCCGCTTGCGCGAGCGGTCGTGGCGCTCGCGAAGCAAGAGTCCGTTCCGCTCGACGCGACACCGGACCATGTGCATTCGGAACCTGGACTCGGCCTGAAGGCTGAACTCAACGGCGAGATTGTCTTGATGGGGAACTGGCGGTGGTTGGAACGTGACGGGGTCGGGAGTCTTTTTCAGGCCGCCGAAAGTCCCCTCGCGAATGACGTTGATTCGCGGCGGCCTGAAAAAGACTCCCGACCCCTGTCCGCTCGCATCGAATCACTCGGCCGCACGCCGCTCTTTGTCGCGCGAGGCCAGCAAGTGCTCGGCGTACTTGCCGCCGAAGACCGAGTCCGCCCGACGGCGTCTGACGCGACACTGGCTCTACGGCATCTGCATGTCACCACCGGCCTCGTCAGCGGCGATCGCTTGGCCGTTGTGACAAATGTCGCGCACAAGCTCGGCATCACATTGATCGAAGCGGAACGCTTGCCGACAGAGAAGGCCGATGTCGTCCATTCGCTGCAAGCGACCGGCCGCCGAGTGGCCATGATCGGCGACGGAGTCAACGACGCACCCGCGCTGGCGTCCGCCGATGTCGGCTTCGCAATCGGTGCCGGAGCCGACATCGCGATCGAAGCCGCCGACGTGACACTCGTCGGCAGTGATCCACGAGCGGTGGCTCACGCCATCGAATTGGCTCGCCGCACGCTGAGCATCATCCGCCAAAACTTGTTCTTCGCGTTCGCGTACAACGTGATCTCGATCCCGCTCGCAGCCGGGTTGCTTTCAGCGTTCGGCCCAATCATCCTGCCCCCCGGCTTCGCCGCCGCCGCGATGTCCGCCAGCAGCGTGCTGGTTGTGACCAATAGCCTGCGGTTGCGGCGATTCAAACAGTTCTCCACCGGTTGACTCAAAGATGGCTCAACGCCGAATCTTCACCGTCACGACACCGTTGGGCGACCGGGTGTTCCTGACTCGTGATCGTTGGCGAGAGATTATTCGATTCAAACATCCGGCGATGGCGGGCCATCAGAAGGACGTTCGCAGTTGTTTGGAATCGCCGGTTGCGATTTTTGAGAGTGAAAAGGACGCAGAAATGCATTTGTATTACAAAACCGCTCGTGATCTTTTTGTGTGCGTGGTAGTCGCTCCCGGTGTCTCTGATGAGCAGTTTGTTGTGACGGCGTACTTCACGAAGCGGATCAAGAAAGGCAAACTCAAATGGACAAGCTAAGAGTTTATTTCGACCGCGAAGGCAATACGCTGACGGTCTGGTTCGATGATCCCAAGAAGGAAGTGGTCTGTGAGGAAACGGCCGACGATGTCGTTCTGATGAAGGATCGCCGTGGCCGGGTCATTGGGTTTGAACGGCTGAATTATCTGTCGGCCAAGCAACGGGCTGACGGCATGCGCATTCCCGTGGAAGTGCAAATGGCTTGAGCGATCTCGAATCTGCAAGGAGTTTTCCATGCGTGCGTTGACGATTAGTTGTCTCTGTTTGGTCGGATCCGTCGTTGGCTGTATCGGAGGCGAACCTCCAAAGGAGCCGCGTCAACTTGCCTTCAATGAGGTGACGGCTGAGACGAATGCTGACAAGGCAGAGTCGTCGGATACGGCCGCGGTCGCGTCCGACAAAAAGCCATCAACTGATTCCACCGCCAAACAACCGCCGAAGCCACAACTCTCGGCCGATGAGATCGCCGACGGCTGGGTTCAACTCTTCGACGGCGAGACGCTCTTCGGTTGGAAGGCGAACAGTGACGTGAATTGGTCGGCGACCGATGGTGTCATCACGGCCGACAAAGGGACGAAGCCCGGTCTGTTGCTGACTTCGGTGCCGTTCGCGGACTACGAACTGCGGTGCGACTTTTGGATGGCCAAGGGGGGCAACAGCGGCGTCTTCTTGCGAACGCCTTTCGTGCCGACCGATCCGGGAGTCGATTGCTATGAACTCAACATCTGCGACACGCACCCACAGGGCTTCAACACCGCCAGCTTCGTGAAGCGGCAGAAGCCGACGAAAGAAGTCTCTGGCGAAGAGGCGTGGAAGACGTTTCACGTCCGGGCCGAAGGGCCGCGAGTCGTCGTGAAGTTCGATGGTGAAGAGGTGCTCGACTTCACCGACAAGACCGACAAGCCGCTGAAGTCCGGCTTCATCGGACTACAAATGAATCAGGGACTCGTGAAGTTTCGCAACGTGTTTGTGCGGCCGCTCGGCACGAAGGAATTGTTCAACGGCAAAGACCTCGCTGGCTGGCGCGAAGTGCCCGGATCGAAGAGCAAGTTTGAAGTGCTCGACGGCGCGATCCACGTTACTAACGGCCAAGGCTATTGGGAGAGCGAAGCGACGTTCGCCAACTTCGTGCTGCAAGCTCAAGTCAAAACGAATGGCGACGCGCTCAACAGCGGCATCTTCTTCCGGGGTTTGCCGGGCAAAGAGGGAGCGTATCCCGGCTACGAATTCCAAATTCAAAACGGCATCAAGAATGGCGACCGTTCTCAACCCGCCGACTACGGCACCGGCGCAATCTTCCGCCGCCAAGCCGCGCGGTTCGTGGTCTCAAACGACCGCGAGTGGACGACGCTTACGCTGGTCGCTGACGGACCGACCTTCGCCACTTGGGTCAACGGCTTGCCGGTCACCGTTTGGACCGACGAGCGCAAGCCTCACGCCAGCAACAATGCTCGCGAAGGACTCCGACTCGAAGGTGGCCATCTCAGCCTGCAAGGACACGACCCAACCACCAATCTCGACTTCCGTAACATTCGTGCGGTCGAGTTGCCGTAAGCGAGGGAAACGGCACGATCTTCTAAGGTCAAATGGCCCAAGGAAAACTGGAACAGAAAAACTCAGGCAACCGAAGGTTGTTCATTTTTTTCTGTCCCCATCTTTCTGTCAGCCTCTCTCTTCCCCAAAAACAGCGTGAGCAAAGAGCAACATCACCTCAAGACTTTTTCCGCTTCGGCTTGGTCGACCGCGCCCGCTCGCACTTTTGTGGTTTCGTCTCAGCCGTTTTTTGACGCGTCTTCATGATCGCGGCCTCGTAGTACGCGATGAACTTTTTCGCCGACACGCGGCGGAGGGTCTCTCCGATGACGTCCAGCGCGAGATACTCCAATTTGCGAAAGCGAATGCAGGACTTCCCCATGTCGAGCCTCTTGCCGGTCTTGGCCCATTCGGAGTGAAACCACTTCGCCAGCTCGCTCGATCCGTAGACGCACCCCAGATAGAGCGACATGTAATTCTTTTGCGAAGCGAGACAGGTGAAAGGCAGCGGCTGCTTGGGATCGCAGTGATAGCCCGCCGGATAGACGCTGTGCGGCACGTAGTACCCAATCATGCCGTACTGCATCCCTTCTTCGAAGGTCTTGTCGAGATTCTTGAGGATCACCTTCCGCACTGCTGCGATGGCCGCGCGGCGATCTTCGGGTAATTCGGCGAGGTACTGTGCGACGGTTGCAGCTTTGCTTTGCATGAGAGCCTTTCAAATTGCGGCGATGTTTGTTCGCGAATGAAAGAGAACACAGGTGCGGGGAGCTGGCAAAACATGGAGGGCGGAAAATGAAATCCAGAGCATCGAAACATCCTGCGTTATTTTTCGCCCTTCATTTTCTGCCAGCCCGCGTTGTCCCAGCGGACTACTTCCACGTCCTTCGCAAGAAGTCCACAAAGTTGCGGTACATGATCCCTTCGATGTCTTCCGGCGAGTAACCGCGCTTCGTCAACAAGGCGGGCAGCGATTGCAGGTCGGCGATCGAGTTCATGTCCATTGGCGTTTGCTCGGTGCCGTAGCCGCCGTCGAGATCGGTGCCGATGCCGACGTGCTTGGCGTTGCCGGCCATCTGGCAGATGTGATCGACGTGCTCACAGATGCGTTCGATCTTCAATTGGAAGTCGGACGGCTTGCTGCGGAGATGCGTCCAGCCGGGAATCATCATGATCGCGTCGAAGGCCATGCCCAACACGCCGCCGCGTTCGATGACCGCTTTGATCTGGTCGTCCGCAAACTGACGATTCCACGGAGCCAGCGCGCGGCAATTCTGATGGCTCGCCCAGAGCGGCCCGCTGTAGCAATCGAGCGCATCCCAAAAGGCCGAGTCGCACAGATGTGTGACGTCGAGAATGATCCCCAGCCGCTCGATTTCTTTGATCAACTCTTTTCCCTGCGGTGATAGCGGCTCATCGGAGTCTGTGCCATGCGCGTACCTTCCCGGCCCGTAGTGCGCCGGGCCGAGCGCTCGCAGTCCGTCGGTATAACTGCGTTCCAGATGCTTGAGCGTGATCATCGAGTCGGCCCCCTCCAAACTCAGGATGTAACCGATCGGCCGATGCGTCTGCTTCTTTTTCGATTCGACGATGTACGGCGTACCGTCATCGCACGGCGGCGACTTCAACCACAGATCGAGATGCGCTTCGAGCTGCGCTTTCGTCCGAATCTGCACGAGTTCGCCCGCCTCCTCCATCGCTCGATACCAAGCGAGCTGCCCCTGCGTCTGAGCCCACGCCTGCTCTGGGGAACTCCAACCCGGAAGCCGATGAAAGTACGGCGAGTACCGGCCAATCTGCGTCCCCACGCACAGCCCGATGTTGCCGCGACGCATCTCCGGAAAGCAGACCGTCGTGTTGCCGCGGTCTACTTTGTCCTTCATGTTCTGCTCCCAACGGCGAATCTTTTCCTGCGACCAACGCAGGTCACGATTCCATTCCAGAGCGTTCATGCTGAGATCGAGATGCACGTCGAAGATGAAAGACGGAGCAGTCATGGCAGCCTTTCGCGGGAAGTTGTAAGGTGGGCGAACGATGGCAAAGTTGGCGGCGGATTGTCATGGTAATCAGCGTTGATCTCCAGTCTGCCACGCTGCGTAAAGGGACCACACATGACTCAACCATTTCGCGATGACCACAGTTCCGAATCCCGAATTGAACTCTCTCGTCGAGCCGCCCTATCGAGTGCCGTTGCTGGCGGAGCGTTCGCCTTCGGATCGTCATTGGCCGCCGCGTTTGAGCCGCGCAGTGAAGTCGCGTTCGCCGACACGGCGGACGCTCAGGCCAAGCCGATCCCGGCCAAGAAATACGACATGAAGAAGTCGATCAACCTCTGGGCGTTTCCGTATTCGAATCCGTTTCCGAATCTCTGGTCACTCGAAAAATGTTTGCAGGTCGCGAAGGACGCCGGGTTTGATGGCATCGAGCTGAACTACGACCTCGACAGCGACCTCTCGCCGAAGTCGGGGACGAAAGAGTTTCAGAAGATTCGTGCGATGGCCGACAAAATCGGTATCGCGATTAGCGGCTTGTGCTCGTTCCTGTTCTGGCCGTATCCGCTCGTTAGCAACGATGCTGAGAAACGTGCGCGAGGCATGGAACTCGCCGGGATGATGGCTCAGGCGGCGCATGATCTGGGCACCGAGAACTTACTGGTCGTCCCCGGAGCCGTCTGCATTCCGTGGCGCACCGATCACGATCCGGTCCAGAACGACGTCTGCGACAAGCGTGCTCGTGAAGCCGTGAGGAAGCTGCTCCCCGCCGCTGAGAAACTGAAGGTGCATCTCAACATCGAGAACATCTTCTTCAACGGCTACTTGATGACCCCCGGCGAAATGGCCGACTTCGTGGACAGCTTCAAATCCGAGTACGTTCGCGTTCACTTCGACTCCGGCAACATCGCGCTGTTTCAGTATCCCGAACACTGGGTCAACATCTTGGGCAAGCGAATCAAGAACGTGCATCTCAAAGAGTTCACGAAGAAGGGGACCGACTATTCGCTGGAGTCGTTCCGCCCGCTACTCGACGGCACAACCAATTGGCCCGCGCTGCTCGATGCGTTCGACGCAACCGGCTACCGAGGCTACCTGACCTTCGAGTACTTCCACCCGTATCAATTCCATCCCGAAGCGTTGATCGTTCAAACGGGAGATTCGCTGGACCGGCTCTTGGGAAGAAAGAGCTAAGGAACGAGGCCGCAATAGTTTTCCGATCAGCCGCAGGGCGCTAGCCCCGGTTTGTGTTCTCCGAACCGGGGCTAGCGCTCATACCAGACTGCTTCACTTTTCCAAACCCTTTGGACTGCCCTTCATGAAACGTTATCCCGCCGGCATCCTTTGCACCTGCGTTGTGCCCTGGGACGAGAACCACGAATTCCTCGAAGGTCTGTTCGTGGACGAAGTGCAGCGGATGCTGAAGACGACTCGGCACCTTTACATCTTCGGCACGGCGGGCGAAGGGCACGCGGTCAGCAATCGCCAATTCAAGCAGATCACGCGCGTCTTTCACGACACGATGCGATCTGGCGGGGCCGAGCCGATGGTCGGCGTCATCAGCCTGTCGCTGCCGACGATTCTCGAACGGATCGAATTGGCTCATGAGATCGGCGCACGACACTTCCAAATCTCGCTACCGAGTTGGGGAGCCCTCACCGACGACGAAGTCCGCACGTTCTTTCAAGCGGTCTGCGGCGGTCATCGCGATTGTCAGTTCCTGCACTACAACTTGCTGCGGACCAAACGGCTGATCTCTGCGGAGTTGTACGCCGAACTGGCCGAGGCGCATCCGAACTTTGTCGGGACAAAGAACTGCACCGACTCGATGGATCGGCTGCGCGGCTTGATGACTTTGTCTCCGCAACTGCAACATTTTCCCGGCGAGGTCGGCTACATGTATGCCAGCCAACTGGGCGAGTGCGGCTTGCTGGCGTCGCTCGCCTCGAATGGAACAGCGATCAACGAATTCTTCGAGGCTGGACGTCGCCGCGATCTGCCACTGCTGATCGAGCGGTATTCAGAGATCGCGGCGATCTTTCAGGAACTCATCGCCGCCGTTGGTCCGAACGCGCACATTGACTCGGCGTACGACAAAGTGCTGTGGAAGCTGCAAGACGAACGCTTTCCGCTGCGGTTGCTGCCACCGTATGTCGGTGCAACCGACGCCGCGTTTCAGCGCTTTGCGGAGTTCGTGCGGACGAAGTGTCCGCGATGGGTGCCGTCGTAGACCGGACGCCTACGTCCGGTCAATTGTTCGGACGTAGGCGTCCGAACTACTTCAAATGCGGCACGCCGATCCGCTTCAGCAGGTCACGCAGTTCCGCGCGTTCCTCCGCATTGAGCGACCGCGTCGGCAGCCGATTCGGCCCACCCGGCCGGCCGCACAGTTCCAACGCCGCTTTGACGACCGGACTTTCGGCGGCAGTCCGGTCCCACATCTTTGAACGAAAATCGCTCCACGGCCATTTGGCTTCCGTCTGCATTCGCTGAGCGGCCACATAGTCGCCGGCTTCCAACCGCTGCCACATTTCGACTTGATGCTCCGGCCAAATCGTCGCCAGGTGCGTGATGAAGCCGGTGCCGCCGAGCAGGTGATTCATTACGGCGAGACCTTGGTTATCGACCACCGCGAACCGGTTCGCGAAGCGATGGACTCCGCGAACGTAGCTGTAGCCACCATCGGGAGTGGACCACTTCAGCGAAACGCAGCGCGGCAACTCGGCCAGCCGAGCGACTTGATCGAGCGACAGGTTGTAGCCCTCCCAATGCGTGTTGTAGATCATCAACCCGATGCGCGTCGTCGCGGCGTGAACCGCTTGGAAGTATCGCAGACAGTCCTCGTCGCTGGAGGCG
Organism: Planctomyces sp. SH-PL62; assembly: GCA_945893075.1. GTDB lineage: Bacteria > Planctomycetota > Planctomycetia > Planctomycetales > Planctomycetaceae > SXKJ01. Next base: position 36,563 of record CAMDDX010000006.1, read on the forward strand.
TAGTAGTAGCCGACGCTCATCTGCACCGCGTCGGCTCCAATCTCTTCGGCCCACTGAGCCATCTCGATCGAGACCGCTGGGTTCGTGTCTTGAGCACCGACGATGACCGGCACTTGGCCGTTCGCGGCGTTGACGATCGTGTGAGCCACTTCCTTGCGCTCATCCAGAGTGAGCATTGGGAAATCGCCACCGGCTCCGGCAGCCAAGAGCACTCCTTGGCCGCGCACGACGCCGCGGTCGATCACGAAGCGCACGTTCTCGTGAATCGCGGCGTGGTCGATCGTCAGGTCGTCGTTGAGATTCGTGATGACCGGAATCATCGGCCCACGAAGCGTCCGCTTGATGTTGGCGATGTCTGGCATGGGATCTCCTTTTGGAGTGCGGTGACTGTAGTCACCGCTTTTCAAAACGCGCCGATTCGTCGCGCGACCAATGTGTGTTGAAAAGCGACGACTCCGGTCGTCGCAGTCCAAAGTTAGCCGCTCCGCACTTCGCGGTCACGGTCGGCACCAGTGAGCGGCAATTCGACCCACGCCGCTTGCCGAGCATGTGACGCATGGCAGGCGACGATGACTTCCAACGTTCGCAAGGATTCATCAGCCGAGCAACAGACCGGCGTCCCGTTGTCCAACCAGTCGACGATTTCGCGCACCGCTTGATCCATCGAACTGCCGGTCTCGGCTGAAGAAGTCGCCAGGACATCACGGCCCCCCGCCCACGTTTCAATTTCCGCAACTCCACCACTGATGCAGGCGCGGCCGAGCGTTCCTTGGACGGCAATCACAACCGGGCCGGATGGATTGTCGGGGGCATGAACGTGCCCAATCAGTCCGCCATCGAACCGCAGCATCGCCCAGCCGCCCGGATCACAGAACTCGGAGCCTCGGCAATCTGGCCGGCCGGTCAAGTCGAGCGTGGCCGAGACGGCCAGCACTCGGCGACCGGTCAGCATCATCGCGGCATCCATGAAATGCGTGCCGACGTTACCCAGTCGGCCGGTGCCCCATTGCAGCCAGACGCCGGTGAGTTCGCCCAATTCACCGACCGCGATGCGGCGTTGCAACTCGCGAACCTGTGGATGAAACCGGCGATTGTGATTGATCACCAGCAGACTCCCAGCCGACTCGCACGCGGCGATCATCCGCTCGGCATCGGCCAAGCGTGTGGCGATCGGCTTCTCGCAGAAGATCGCGCGGACGCCGTGCTCGGCGCAGGCGATGACCAGTTCCGCATGACTCGACGCGAATGAAGCGACGCCGACGATGTCCAGCTTTTCGCTCGCGAGCATCTCTCGCCAATCGGCATAGGTTCGCGCGTTGGTTCGTTGAGCGAATCGTTCACGGCGTCCGGCATCACGGCTGCTGCCGGCGACCAGTTCGACTCGCGGATGATTCGAGAACGCCTCGCGATGATTGCCGTCCAAGTCAGTGACTCGTTGGCCGAGCCGGTCTCCGGAGACTTGGTCGCCGCCGCCAATGAATCCGAGGCCGATGATTCCCGCACGGTAGATTGGTTTGCTCACGGCCGTCTCGAATGATTCTGTGATGAAACAAAAAAAGAAGAGCCCGACGAATCGAAGGAGACGACGAATGGACTGCATTTCATTCGTCGTCTCCTTCGAATCGTCGGGCTCTTTTACCCTCTGCCCCATTCGCCCCGCCAGTTGCCTGCCGCTCGTCGAAGGTTGCTGTTAGAAAGCCACTCGAACCAAGGCCGAGGTGTCGCATGTCCGAATCGAATCCGCAGACGGAAGACGATTGCCCGTTGTCGCCGGCTCAGCAGTCGCGGAATCTGTTCTGCTTCGCGGGATTCTGGTGCTTGTATTATCTGACGGCACCCGTGACGTACATCGGCGTGACGCACGCGAACTTGCTGCAGCAATTGGGATTTGACAAGACGGTCTGCAATCTGCCGCACGCGGTATATCAATGGATGACGGCGCTGCCGATTGTCGTGGCTTGGTTTTTACCGCAGCCGAAGTTGCTCAAGCCGCTGCTCGTGATCCCGCTGGTTTTGATGGCGAGCATCACCGGTGCGGTGGCGTTGTCGTTGTGGCTCGGCCTGTCGGCGAACGTAGTGAAGATCGCGGTCATCGCGCATGGCGCGGTGTTCGGCGCGAGCAACGGCGTGCTGATCATGAGCCTGTGGGAAGTTCTGCGCCGAGGCGTCTCGACCTCGCGGCGCGGACAAGTCTTGGGGGTCACGTTTGGGGTTGGTCCGCTGCTGGCCTGTGTCGGTTCGATGGCTCAGGCGGCATTGTTCGAGAACTTTTCGATTTTCGGAATCTCGTTGGGGCTGAGTTTTCCAGATAACTACCTCGTGCTGTTCGCGGCGGCGGCCCCATTGATCTTGCTAGAGACGCTCGTCGCGGCGTCATTCATCGTCCCGTTGCCCACTGAGGAGCCGGTCAACAAATCTCACTTGGCTGAGATTGCCGGCGGCTTGCGACATTTCTTCACGTACCGTCCGCTGGCCATTGGAGCCGTCGCGTATCTGCTGGTTTCCGCCGGAGGCAGCGCGATCCTCGATAACGTCTCATTGCACGCGAAAGACGTGTTGGACGAAACGACCGCGACCACGATGGGCTCACAGAACTTTCTGCGGTTTGGATTCAAGGCGGTCGCCGGCGTACTGCTGGGTTGGCTGCTGACCAAGACTCACCCCAAGGCCCTGCTGCTGACGACGACATCGATCCTCTTGATTGGCATGGGCTGGGCACTGACGGCTTCCGGGCGATGGTATCTCATCAGTTTCGGCTTGCTCGGCGCGGGCGAGTTGTACGGAGCCTATTTTCCTAATTACATCGCCACGTCGTCCGCCAAGTCGAAAGTGCGTCTGAATATTGCTTACTTAGGTCTACTCGGATCGCTGGTTGGCTTCGCCTCCGTGTGGTTCGGCCAGATTTCGGATTGCTTCGGCAGCATCGCCAGTTTTCATGCGGCGACGCGAATCCTCGCGGCCGGGATCTTCTTGGTCGCTGTCGCCTTGCCCGCGCGGCCGGCTCCACAAGACACGAAATGAGGATGTCATGGGGACTGAATCCATCACCGCGATTGACGTCCATGCTCACTACGGCCGCTACGACTGCGGTCGGCCAGACCTCATCAATGATTTGATGACGGGAGACGCGGCGGTCGTCGCCGATCGAGCGCGGCGAGCGAACGTCCGGCTGACGATTGTCTCTCCGCTGGAAAGCTTGCTGCCGCGCGGCAAGGCGGATGCCGTCGCCGGCAATCGCAATGCCGCCAGAATCGTCGCCGCCACGCCGGGGTTGTTGCAGTACGTCGTGATCGACCCGCGTCGACCTGAAACCTACCAACAAGCCGAAGAGATGCTGCAACTCCCCACCTGTGTCGGAATCAAGATTCACCCGGAAGAACATCTCTATCTGATTCAAGAACACGGCGCGGCGATCTTCGAGTTCGCCGCTCGGCGTCGCGCCGTCGTGCTGTCGCACAGCAGCGAGAAGAACAGTCTCGCCGCCGAGTTGGTCGTCTTCGCGAATCAGTTTCCCGAAGCCAAGCTGATCCTGGCTCACATCGGCTGCGGCTGGGACGGGGACCACACGCATCAGGTCCGAGCCATCCAGCAAAGCCGCCACGGCAACGTCTTCGCCGACACATCGAGCGCCCGGTCGATCACGCCGAATCTCATTGAATGGGCCGTGCGTGAAGTCGGTGCCGAGCGAGTCCTGTTCGGGACCGATTCGCCGCTGTATCACACGTCGATGCAACGCATCCGCATCGATCACGCCGACCTGACCGATCACGAGAAGCGATTGATCCTGTGCGAGAACGCCGAGCGGTTGTTTGACTTAGTTGTCACCGGCCTTCCGGCTTTGGCCCCAAAGGGGACTGACTCGATAGCCCAGGGCAACGCCCTGGGTTAGTACACACCAACCGTGGTTAAGCCCCAACGGGGCGCAACTTGCATGGCATTCGTTCAAGTTGCGCCCCTTCAGGGCTGAAAGAGTTTTCTCGAATGACTAACCCAGGGCGTTGCCCTGGGCTATCGAGTCACGCCTGCTTTGGGGCTGAACACCGGCGACAACCGGAATGCCGGTGACACCCGTTTGAATTCCGATAGACATAGGAGACACACATGGAATCCATTGGCATCGGCATGATCGGCAGCGGCTTCATGGGGCTGACGTATAGCGAGGTCGTCAGCCATCACGCTCAGGGCTGCCACTTGGTCGCGATCACGGGAGGCAAACGTGCCGAGAAGTTAGCCGCCGACTACAGCGTGGCCTGCGAGGAGTCGGTCGAATTGCTGATGGCTAGAGCCGATGTCGCGGCCGTAGTATTGGCGACTCCCGATCAAGACCGAGCTCGATTGACTCGATTGGCGGCAGCGGCAGGAAAGCATGTGCTCGCCGAGAAGCCGATGGCTCCGACGGTCGCGGAGTGCGATCAGATGATCGCCGATTGTTCGGCGGCCGGTGTGAATCTCGCCGTTGTGAAGACCGAACGCTTTCGCAAGATCACGCAACGAGCGAAGCAGTTGATCGATGACGGCACGATCGGCCCTGTCCGCATGATGCGAACCGTTTCGGCATTCCCGCTGCCACTGACGAAGCAGTTGTTCGACGAGCGGCCGTGGATGGCCGATCCGCGCAGCGGCGGGTTGTTCATGGGCATGGCCTCGCACAACGCCGACTTCTTGCGCTGGCTGACGGGACGCAACGCGGTCAAGGTGTTCGCTCAGGCGACGACCTTCAGCGACGTCGCCGCTCCTGCTCAGTCGGTGATGGCTCAGATCGAGTTCGAGGGAGGCATCATGGCCCATCTATGGATCACAACCGAGTTGCCGTCGCCGAGCCTGCCCAGCAGCGAGGTGCGCTTTCAAGTCTTCGGACGCGATGCGATGTTCGACTTGGAGAACTTTGAATTCCTCGACCTCGGCAAAGGGGACAAGTGGGAGCGGATCTATTCGCCGGAGCGGTTCGACTATCTCAAAGAACCGAAGTCGCCGATTCGACTGTTCCCGCACATCGGTGTGATCCAAGAGTTCGTCGATAGCATCCGCGAGCATCGTCCTCCCATAGTCGGCGGAGCCGAAGGCCGCGCCGCCGTCGAGATCTGCGAAGCCTGTTTGATCTCGGCCCGCAAAGGCGAGGCGGTCACGCTGCCATTGAGAGTCGCCTGATTCTCTGCGGCATCCCGTTCTGTTTTTTCTGTCCCCATCTTTCTGTCAGATGCGCTGACAGAAAAATAGGGACAGAAAAAACTTCAGCGCGGTCTCCGAAGGAAAAGGCACCGATGTCCGAGTCTCCCCGCAAATCGCCGAACGATGCGTGCCCGTTGTCTTGGCCTGAGCAGCGACGGAATCTCGTGCTGTTCGCGTCTTGCACGGGGATGCAATACCTCGCGGCTCCGGTGTTGTATGTTGGGATCACGCAAGCGTCGTTGTGTGATCGATTGGGAGCGGATGCTCGGACGTCGAACTTGCCGGGGACGTTGTTCTTTGCGATGACTGCGATACCGGCCATCATCGCCTGGTGGTCGCCGCGAGTCGCTTCGCTGAAGCGGAATTTGATGCTGTGCTACGCGACGTCGGCCTGCATGTTGGGGACGCTGGCCGTGACATTGCTGTTGCCGCTGCCGAACTCGGTGAAGCTGGCGATGGTCATTCTGCAAGGGGGCGTTTCGGGAGCGGTCATGCCGGCGGCGATCGCGCTGTTGTGGGAAGCCATCGGTCGTGGTTCAGACGAATCTCGGAGAGGACTCGCGTTGAGTCTCGCGTTTGGGGCCGGGCCGATCTTGGCGGTGCTTGGATCGTTCGCTCAGACGGCGCTGCTGGGCGGCGATTTGTTTGGTCTGAAATTCTCCGGCGTGGCTTATCCGTGGAACTTTGTCGTGCTGTTCGGAGCGGGTGCTCCGGTGATGGTGGTGGCGGCCTGCTTGTCGCGGTTCCTGGTGGTTCCACCCGTGGAACGCGAACCGGATCGCGAGCCGATTTCCGCCGTGGCCGATCTGCTGATCGGCGTGCCGCTGATGTTCGTCTCGGTCGCGCTGCTGCACGCGGCCTCGATCCAATCGAACGAGCAGTATCGGTGGGCCGGTTACGTCGCGGCGAGTGGCGCGGCCGTCGCCTTGGTCTATCACTTCCGCTCGTTGTTGCGGCAGCGAGTTCTCCTCCTGGCGACGGTGGTCACGATCCTCGTGTACGCGGGGAACATGATTCCGTCGAACATGAATCTGTATTCGCCCGAAGTGCTGGGTGACACGCCGGAGAAATACGCCGGGCTGCAAAACATGCTGCGGTTCGGGTTCAAAGTCGTTGCCGGAGCATTGCTGGGCTGGGTGCTGACCCGCACGAATCCGCGCACGGGAATCCTGGCGACATCGACAATCTTTTTGCTCGCGCAAGTATGGGCGCTGCTGGTCACGGGGCCGTGGTACTTGGTCGCCTTCGGAATCTTCGGCGCGGGGGAGCTGATCGGCGTGTATTCGCCGAACTACATCTGCTCGGCGTCGCGCACGAACGACCTGCGGAGGAACATGGCGTTCGCCACGATGCTGATGGTCCCGGCCGCTCCCGCCGGCTACTTGTACGGCGCGATCGTCGATGCTGTGCATGCTCGCTACCTGGCCGCGGATGGAAAAACTCTACATCTGACGGAGTGGGGAATGACTCCCGTCGCGTTGGGCTATCGGCTCAGCTTTCTGGTGTGCGGACTGCTGATCCTCAGCGGCATCGTAGTGGCAGTGACGCTGCTCCCGAAACAACCGCGACCGCCTGAATAAGATTCTTCTTGGATCGATCATGCCTGATGACATGAATCAGAATGGTAAACCGCCCCTAAGCGCGGCGCGTACATTCGCAAAAATGGCGTTGTGGGCATTCGCACGCATCTGCCTAGCAATCTTTGGACTCTTCATGGCGGTCATTGGAATTTTGGCCATCGGCGGTGGCGGCGGATGGTTGGCCTTCACGGGATCGCTGTTGCTGTTGACCTTTGGTCTGTGTTTGCTGTTCATCGCTGTCCTTGGAAAACGCGAAACCGTCGCATCGATTCTCGATCAGATGTTCTGATGCGGCGCTCTCTTTGTGTTTTCGTCGTTTCAGCCAGCTTGATTGGTCAGTTACAATTACCGCCGTCTCAGATCGAGGGGCCGGCGACACGGAGAGATCAAAATGTTGGACGTCATCTTGTCTCGTGAAGAGATTGCGGCTCGCGGGGAAGAAATCTACGAGCGAGCGATCCGCTCCAAAGTGGAAAGCCAATTCGATGGGTTTTTCTTGGTCTTGGACATTGAAACCGGAGAATACGAACTGGATCGCGACGATTTGGTCGCCACCAAGCGAATGCTCGCGAAACGTCCTGATGCGGTCTTGTATGGGTTACGAATCGGTCATCGTGCCGCCTATCGACTCGGCGGATGATCGGAGACAGATGATGAAATCTTCTGAACAAACACGAATTGAATTGCTCACAGCCCTGGAAGAAGTCCGTCGCATCCGCCCGGACTGGAGATTGGGACAAACCTTCGCGAACTTGGCGATGACCGCGGGCCGCTTAGACGCAGGCGGAGTATGGGACTTGGAAGACGAGGAAGCGTTGGAGGCCGCGAAGACCTTGCTCGATCAGCATTCGCAGGCTCAACAAACTGTTGCTCAAGACTTGGTAGCCGCCGTCGGCTGACCGCGTATTTATCGGAACGTCATGCCATCCATCCAAATCCTGAGCACTGGCCGACTCGATAAGCGTGAGTCGGCGTTTCCGCAAGCGGTGCAGTTGCCGGACGGCGACATTCTGTGCTCGTTCGGAGTGGGGGGCGGGCAGTTCGTGCATGGCGGGACCGATTGGGTTCGCTCGACGGACGGCGGGATGACGTGGCGGCTCGAAGGAACGTTGTTGCCGCCGACGAGCGATCCGCCTTCGGCGAATTTTCTGAAGCTGAGTCTCTCGCCGGATGGGAAGACGATCTATGCCTACGGCACTCGCTACTGGGGGAGCATCGACGACAAATTTGGCGAGCGGCGCGGCGAGGCGCTGTTTTGCGTCTCGACCGACAACGGCCGCTCGTGGTCGTCGCCGCAGGTGATCCCGATGCCCGATGTCCCGTTGGAGGTGTCGCATTCGATGCTGCCGCTCGCGTCGGGACGGCTGCTGGCTCCGACGGGATTGCTCGTCAGCAAAGAGCGGCTGGGTGAAGAGGTCATTGTGGCGGTTTCGGAGGATGGGGGTCGGACTTGGCCGACGCATCGCACGGTCTTCAAAGACCCGGCAGGCAAGTTTGGGTTTTGGGAACAGAAACTGGTTGAGTTCGCTCCGAACCAATTGATGGCGGTCGCGTGGACGATCACGCTGGGGGACTATCACGATCAGCCGGACAGTTTTGCGATCTCGCGCGACGGCGGTTGGACTTGGGGGCCGTTTCAATCGACCGGCATTCGCGGGCAGACGATGACTCCGCTGCCGCTGGGGGGAGATCGGTTGCTGGTGCTCTACAACCGCCGGTACGGACAACAAGGGATCGTCGCTGTGCTCGCGACGTTTACCGACACCGCGTGGACCGTTCACGCCGAGCAACTGTTGTATGACGCTCGCGCGCTTCGCGACGGGCCAGCATCTGGCAACACCGGTGTCGATGAGCTCGCCAGTTTTCAATTTGGATTCCCGACGGCGATCCGTCTGCCAGACGGGACGTTCTTGGAGACTCACTGGTGCGTCGAGCAAGGTGTCTCCGGTATCCGTTGGACGAAGTTTCGGATCGAGTGGTGACGCCCATCGAGTCATTTCATTGCGATGGCAAGAGGTAGGGTGGGTCGAGTCATCGAGACCCACCAGATTTGACATCGTTCCTGGTGGGTCTCGATGACTCGACCCACCCTACGTTGAAAAACTACGTTGAACAACTTCCCGGCTGTGGTTGCTGGCCTCGCGCCGATTGAAAGCATCACCACCGTTGCCATAGGCTGCTCGCCATGAACACCACCAAAGCCGAGTATTTGCAGACTGATCTCACCTACCTGATTCATGCGTTGCACAATCGCAAGCTGCATGAGAGTTGTGGGCACGTCTGGGTCAAAGGAGACGGGGCCATCCTGGTGGATGCGGATGGCCGAGAATTCATTGACGGGCTTTCCGGTTTGTGGAACGTCGTGGCCGGGCATGGACGCACGGAACTGGTGGAGGCGGCGGCCGCTCAGATGCAGACGTTGGCGTATTGCTCAACCTATGCGGGGAGTTCTCATCCAACCGTGATTCGATTGGCCGAGCGATTGGCGGGGCTGAGTTATCCGTCGATTCGTCGGTTCTTCTTCACGTCGGGTGGAGGCGAATCGAGCGATACCTGTTTCAAGACCGCTCGCTATTTCTGGAGGATGCAGGGGCGGCTGGAGAAGACCAAGATCATCAGCCGGCAGTGGGGCTATCACGGCACGACGCTGGGTGCGATGAACGCCACGGGGATCGCGTCTTACTGGCCGATGTTCGAGTCGAAGCTGCCGGGCTTCATTCAAATTCCCTCGCCGTATCCGTATCGCTATGTCGCACCAGCGGGAGTCAGCCCTGGCATCGCCGCGGCCAACGAACTGGAGAATGCGATCTTGCGCGAAGGACCGGAGACGGTCGCGATGTTCTTCGCGGAGCCGGTGCAAGGTTCGGCCGGAGTGATCGTGCCGCCGGATGATTACTTCCCGCGCATTCGTGAAATCTGCGACCAGTACGACGTGCTGTTGGTCACGGACGAAGTCATCACCGGCTTCGGCCGCACCGGGAAGATGTGGGGCTTGCAGCACTACGGCGTGCAGCCGGACATGATCCAGTTTGCGAAGGCGATCACGTCGGGCTACTTCCCGCTGGGTGGCATCGGCATCAGCGAGCGAATCGCGAATGTGCTGGATACCGCTGAGCAAACCTGGATGCACGCCTTCACCTACAGCGGCCATCCGGTCGGCTGCGCGGTTGCGCTGCGGACGCTGGACATCATCGAGCAGGAAGATTTCCCAGCTCAGGCGACCGAGAAGGGAGAGTATTTCCTGACTCGGTTGAAAGCCGCGTTGTCATCGCATCCGCACGTCGGCGAGGTTCGCGGCAAAGGATTGATGTGTGCTGTCGAGTTCGTGCAGGACAAAGCGACGAAGGCCGAGTATCCGGCTGCCGAGCAGATTGGCCACAAGGTTCATTTGGCGGCGCAGCGTCGCGGCTTGTACTCGCGACTGCGCGGGGATGTGTTCTGTCTCGCACCGCCAATCATCACGCCGCACAAGTTGCTCGATCGCATCGTCGAGATCATGGCGGAGTCGGTGGGTGAAGTTCTGGGAACTTGAGCGCGGAATAGTAGCAGGCACACTCCGTGTGCCGTCGGGAGTTAACCGAACGACATTCGTCAGACGGCACACGGAGTGTGCCTGCTACTATTCGCAGAGCCTGGAGATTTCCCGAAAAGTTCTTGCAGGTCGAAATCCGCTGACTATCCTGAGCCGGCACTCAGAACTCTGGTGTGAAAGGATGTCGCATGGCTCTTGATCGCTCAATGATGTCTCGTGATGCATATGCCCGCTCTTCGGTGTTGGAGTACCTGCTGATCGGTGACCTCCGGGATTTGCTGGAGGAGACGCCCGACAACGAAACCCGCCGCTGGTTGCTGGCGGTCCTCGAAGAGTTGCTCAACCTGCTGCCGAACGAATTCGAGTAGGAGGATCAAGGTGGCTACCTCGCCGAAGTCTGCGAGCAGAACCCGAATTGGTCGAATACGGTTGAGCGACTGCATCGCGAGCACGAAGGGCTGTATTTCTCGTTGCTCGAATTGCGAAACCGCATTGCCGACGAGCAATCGTTTGAGTTCATCGCCGATGAGGTGAAGCCAAAGCTCAGCCGCTGGATCGAAGCCGCGCAAAGACATCGGGAGAGTGAGCAGCAGTTGGTCGTCGCGTCCTTTGACACGGCGTTCGGCGGCGAAGGCTGACGTCAGACGGTGACGGCGGGCACGCAGTGTTGTCCGTCATGTAAACGGACTCGATTTCGGCCGGCGTGTTTGGCCGCGTAGAGCGCCTCGTCCACACGTTGCAGCAGTCCTTCCGCGACTTCTGAACCGCCGACTTCCGCGACTCCGACGCTCAGGGTGAGGGAGATGCCACTGTTCTTGAGCAGCACGGGAGTCGTCGCCACGATTTGTCGAATTCGCTCGGCGGCCGTCGCGGCTTCGTGAAGCCGTGAGCCAGGACAAATCACCGCGAACTCTTCGCCTCCGTGGCGGTAGACGAGGTCCATTTCTCGCAACGTTTTCGTCAGAAGCTGGGCCACCGTTTGTAGCACCAAGTCTCCCGCCGGGTGGCCGTGAGTGTCGTTGACCTGTTTGAAGTGATCGACGTCGATTAAGAGCAGCGAGAAGACAATCCCCTGGCGTTGCCGTTGAGCGAATTGACGGTGCAACTCCTCGTCGAACGACCGCCGATTCTTCAAGCCGGTGAGCACATCGGTGCGAGCCTCCGCGACCAGAGAGTCTGCCTCGTATTTTTGTCGCGCCGACTGAGGTCGGAGGGCGAAGATCAGCCAGGCCAGTGCAAAGCCGGCGGCCACGCTCAACCCGGAGATCAGCCATGTCGTCATCATGCGGGCCGATCATTGAGGGGCCGGTCCAATTCGTCAACGCCGAGCGCACGCCGCCTGATCGTTACAAGCGGAACCGCAACTTGCGGATTCTTCCAAGTCGCCGCTGGCGGCAATCGCGGGCTGACCTAGCTTTCCCGCGAGCCGCAGTGGGCGGACGAATTGACCAGAGAAGTTGACAAGAAAGATGCAGTGACAGCCTCGCGGCAAAGACTCATGAATGAGTTTCCGTTGTCGTCGCGGGCACGAAACACCTCTCGGACCAAGGAGTGGATCATGCTGGTACTCAGCCGGAAGAAAGACGAGAAAATCATCATCGGCGACAACATCACCATCATGGTGGTGGATATCCAAGGGGACAAAGTCCGCCTGGGCATCGACGCTCCCCGCGAAGTCACCGTGCATCTCGAAGAGGTCTATCAAGCCATCCAGAAGAAGCAGAACGAACCCGAACACGCCAACTCGTAGCGTCGGATTCGATCAACGCACAAACTCTCCCAACAGCCGCGCTCTTTTTGACGCGGCTGTTTTTGTTATTGTTGGAGACGCCGAGCAAACAAGGAGGACGTCATGTCGGATGAATTTCTCGATCAAGCAATCACTGAAGCCGAAGCGGGTTGGGCCGAGGGTGGTATCCCGATCGGTTCGGTGCTGGTCCATCGCGGGCGAATCATCGGACGCGGCCACAATCGCCGTGTGCAACGAGGCAGCGTGATTCTGCATGGCGAGATGGATGCGCTGGAGAACGCCGGGCGGTTGCCGGCCTCGGTCTATCGCGAGAGCGTGCTCTACACCACGCTTTCTCCGTGCCCGATGTGCTCCGGCACGATCCTGCTCTACAAGATTCCGCGCGTGGTCATCGGCGAGAACCAGACGTTTCTCGGCGAGGAGGATTTGCTGCGCAGCCGCGGCGTGCATGTCGAAGTCGTGCAAGACCCGCGCTGTTTGGAACTGATGCGGCGAATGATTCGCGAGAAGCCACAACTCTGGAACGAGGACATCGGTGTCTAATGACACCAAGTCCGAATTCCTTTGGGCTCTTTGCGGCCTTCTGTTCAAGGCACTGATTCCGTCGTGATCCCACGACCCAAGATTCATTCTTGAACAGAAGGGCGCAAAGAACGCGAAGTGAAATTCTTTAGCTCACGATATCGCGGTTTCGTGTCGCGCTGTCGATTCGGCACCGAGCGGCTTGTAGGCCAGCGTCATCTTGCCGCCGCCGAGCGTCACGTTTGTGTAACCAACGCGCAGATCGTCCACAACGAACCCTGCGAGCTGGGGATGATTCACCAGCTTGCGATCCTGGTTGTAGCAGCACGACGGGAAGAGCGATTCGATGACGGGCTTGTGATCATCCCAGCCTCGGATGCCGTTATGGAAATGCCCGTGAAACAAACCCAACACGCGCCCCTTGTGTTGTTCCAGCAACGCATAGAACTCGGTTTGGCCGTCGGCCGGTTTCACGTACCAACCGCGATCCGGATGCGTGTTGGTATGCACGGGCACATGGCAGCAGAGCACAACGAATTGATCCGCTTTCTCCGCTGCGGCCAGTTCGCTCTTGAGCCATTCCAATTGCGGCGGTTTGATGAATCCCATGTGCGATTCGCGGTCGCTGTTATTGAACAGCACGAAGCGGACTCCGCCGTGTTCGAAGGAGATGTCGATCTGCGGCCGGATGTATTTCGCGAACAAATCCTGCGGATCGTGATTGCCGGGGATCTCATGCACCGGCTTGTTGATCGTTTTGCGAACGTCCATGTAGATCGGGTACTGCGCTTCGCGTCCGGAATCGACCACATCCCCCAGGTGCAGCACGAACGCGCCGGGCGCGGCGTTAATTTCGGCGGCGGCAGCTTTCCACTGCTTGATGGGCGTGTTGCCGTCTTGGCGGCCGATGTGCGTGTCGGTCACGATGTGAAACGTGAATTCCGGCAAGGTCCGCGTTGCCGCCAAAGCGCGTGACGTAAGAACCAAGCTGCCGGCCAGCCCGCCGAGAAAGGCGCGTCGATGGACCTTCATGAGAGGAGCCTCGTAACGAAGATGAAAAGCACGAATCAAACGACCGAAGTCATGCTATCAAGCCAGTCTTCAACCACGAAGCACGATCAGCGTCCGTTATCGGCCGCGTCACCAGGCGACGACGGCCGAGCAGTCAGTTCCTCCGGAGCCGCGGTCGCGAGCCTCGTCCGAGCGTAGCCGAAGAAATAGGTCAGCCCGATCGCGTACATCGCCAGCGTCAGCCAGAGCACGACCGGCTCGTTCAACCATCCGTAAACCAGCGCGGCGAACAGGCTCATCACGATGACCAGTGCCGGCAGGAACGGATACAGCGGCACTTTGTACGGCCGAGGCATGTTGGGCTCTTTCACTCGCAACACGAACAGGCAGATCATCGCCAACACGTACCAAATCAGCGCGGTGAGATTGCAGGTGAGGACGGCCACCGTGACTGCCGCTTCGTTGTAATAACCCCAGACCACGAACCCGGCGATGACCAAACTCCAAACGAAAATCGAAATGTCGGGAGTGCGCCGCACCGGATGCACATGACCGAGGATCGACGGCAAGTATCCGGCCCGTCCCATCGCGAACGATTGCCGGCTGACCGCGTAAAGCATCCCGTTGTAGCTGGCGATCATGCCAAAGATCGCGAACACCGAAAACGCAATCAGGTGCGGCGTGTGTTGAGGGTCCGGCCAGACTTCTCGGTAGACCCATTGCAGCGGAAACGGGATTTTGACGCCGTCGCCCGTGACTCTGTAGTCGTTGCCGGCGGCCGAAGCGAAGAACCAAGTCAGCACGACCAACACGATCAACGTGATCTGCGCCAGCATCAGACCGCGTGGGATGGAACGATGCGGCTCGTGAGCCTCTTCCGCCGCCAGCGCCACCGATTCGATGATGACTAACCACCAGATCGCGTACGGAATCGCTTTGAGCACGCCCAGCCAACCGTTCGTCAGCAGCGGTTCCGTCAAAATCCGTTCGATTTTGACACCCGGAATGCAGGCGATCCAGAACCAGACCAGCGCGAAGATCGCTCCGTAAGTCATCCACTCCATGATCTTCGCCTGCTCTTTGGCACCGATCCATTGCAGCAACGCGAACAGAGCCACGGTGACGAGCGCGGCGGCGGTCGTCGCTTCCGCTTTGGAAATCTCTGGGAACAACAGACTGAGCACGAAGTAAACACAGCCTCCGGTCGCGATCCCCGTCCCGATGGCGGCAAACAGACACTCCAGAAACATCGACCAGCCCATCACGAAGCCCAGCCACGGGCCGACCGCTCGGCGACCGTAAGCCAACGGCCCGCCGGCAAACGGCATCGCGACGGATAACTCCGACAGAGCCAGCACCCAGGCCATGTACAACGCACACACAAACAACGAGGCAATCAGCATCCCGGTCGGACCGGCGACTCCCAGCCCGCCATTCCAGCCGAAGTATTCGCCGGTGATGACCGCTCCCACGCCGAGCGACCAAATGTGCGTCGTCCCCATGGGTTTCTTCAACGAATGCTCGTCGAGATATTTTTTTTCTTCCGGACGTAAAGCGACAGCGTCGATGGCCAGGTTGGGTTCCGGCAGTGGTTCGCTCATGAATGCCTCAGGGGTCGGGTGTACGATTTTTCGGAATTGGCGGTCGCAGCGTTTTGAAGTTGGAAAAGCTGTGTCCGCCAATTCCGAAAAATCGTACACCCGACCCCGCGTTCCTACACGTTTCAAGTGCATGGAATCCCGGCCGAGGTAGTTTTAGACTGCGACCGACAACGTAGACCGGTCACTCCGTGACCGGAAATTCGGGTCACGGAGTGACCCGTCTACTTTGACACGCGGAGTCATTCATGTGCGGCATCGTGGGATTTCTGGCCAAGAAGCCGGAGTTTGTGCAATCGCTCGGCGAACATGTCGTGCCGATGCTGACCTGCATGGGCGATCGCGGCCCCGACTCGGCCGGCTTGGCGGTCTTTGGCGAGCCGGTCGAATCGTCGCTGCGACGCTTCAGCCTGTACGCCCCCGACCGCCGCTTCGACTGGAGTACCTTCGAGCAACAACTCACCGCGCGGATCGGCGGACAGATCGAACTGAGCGCCTTGGAAAACCACGCGGTGCTGATCGGCTCCGTGGAACCAGTGCGTCTCAAAGCATGGCTGACCGAAGCGCATCCCGCGCTGCACCTGCTTTCGACCGGCCGAGCCATCGACGTCTACAAGGACGAAGGCCATCCGACGGACATCGCTCGGCGATATCACTTCACGCAGTTCAGCGGCACGCATGCTGTCGGGCACACGCGCATGGCGACCGAATCAGCCGTGTCTCCCGCGCACGCTCATCCCTTCACGGCGGGCGAGGATTTTTGTCTGGTCCACAACGGCTCGCTGTCGAACCCATACAGCGTCCGTCGCAAGCTGGAGAAAAAAGGAATCCGCTTTGAAACCGACAACGACACCGAAGCCGCTTGCCGGTTCCTCGAATGGCGAATGAGCGACGGAGACACGCTCGAAGCCGCGATTCAAAAAGGCTTCGAGGAACTGGACGGCTTCTTCACGTTGTTGATGGCAACGGCCGACAAGCTGATCCTGGTTCGTGATCCGTTCGCCTGCAAACCGGCCGTCGCCGTCGAGACCGATGAGTACGTCGCCATCTCGTCCGAGTACCGCGCACTCGCTCACCTGCCGGGTGTGAAAAACGCGCGCATCTTTGAACCTGTTCCGGAACAGATCTACTCATGGACCGTGTCATCCCGCTCGACCTGACCCGCCTCACCGTGCGCGAGCTGAATCACTTCCTGCACCACCAACTGCCGACCGGCGACGCGGTGCGAGTGGAGATTCTCAATCCCAACGGCATGCACAATCTCGCCGTCGGCTTGGATGCGCTCGCTGACATCGACATCCTCGGCCATGCCGGATATTTCATCGCCGGCATGAACAAACAGGCGAACGTGACCGTCCACGGCAACGTCGGCTGGAGCGTTTCCGAGAACATCATGTCCGGCACCGTCCGCGTCAAAGGCTGCGCGTCCGAATGCGCCGGAGCCTCCGGTCATGGCGGCCTGCTGGTCATCGAAGAAGACGCCTCGTCCCGCTGCGGCATCTCGCTGAAAGGCTGCGACATCGTCGTCGGCGGCAGCGTCGGACACATGTCCGCCTTCATGGCTCAAGCGGGAACGTTGGTCGTCTGCGGCGATACCGGCTCAAGCCTCGGCGATTCACTCTACGAAGCCACAATCTACGTCGGAGGCAAGATTCACAGCCTTGGAGCCGACGCGCAAGAAGAACCCATGACTGCCGCGGACGTCACTCGCGTGACCGACTTGCTGACCAGGGCCGGAATCACGAGAGATCCGAAATCCTTCAAGCGAGTCGCCTCCAAAAGATCCCTCTACCACTGGCACGCCGATGCTGGCCAAGAATACTGAGCCCGGCTGATGGCTGTGAGCTGATGGCTGACGGCTGTTATCACAACCTCAATGAGTTTGTGATAACAGCTTTCAGCCATCAGCTCACAGCCAACAGCCGGAGGAGCCAACGAGCAATGACCGCCCCGATTCATCGCGAAGAAAGTTTCACGTTCGACCGGCATGTTTTGGATTACATCCAGCAAGCGGCTGAGCACGGGCTGTACGACATTCGCGGACTCGGTGCCAAACGGAAGCTGCCGACGTTTGACGATCTCGTCTTCCTCACGGCTAGCGCCTCGCGATACCCGCTGGAAGGCTATCGTGAGAAGTGCATCTCGAAGACGGTGCTCGGCACGCGCTTCGCCAAGAAGCCGATTGAACTGGAAACGCCGGTCACGATCGCCGGCATGAGCTTCGGATCGCTCTCGGCCAGCGTGAAAGAAGCACTGGGCCGAGCGGCAACGGAGATCGGAACTTCGACCACGACCGGCGACGGCGGCATGACTCCCGAAGAGCGGCAGTCGTCGAAGACGCTCGTCTATCAATGTCTGCCGTCGCGCTATGGCTTCAACCCGGACGACCTTCGCAAAGCCAACGCGATTGAACTGGTCATCGGCCAAGGCGCGAAGCCCGGCGGTGGAGGCATGTTGCTCGGCCAGAAAGTCAGTGAGCGAGTCGCCGGTATGAGAACCCTTCCGGCCGGGATCGACCAACGCTCCGCCTGCCGACATCCCGATTGGACCGGCCCCGACGACCTGACCATCAAGATCAATGAACTGCGCGAGATCACCGACTGGCAAGTTCCGATCTACGTGAAGATGGGAGCCACTCGCGTCCGTGAAGACGTGAAGCTTGCGGTGAAAGCCGGAGCCGATGTCGTTGTCATCGACGGCATGCAAGGAGGAACGGCCGCGACTCAGCAATGCTTCATCGAGCACGCCGGTATCCCGACGCTCGCCGCGCTGCCGCTCGCGGTTCAGGCTCTTGAGGAGATGGACGTCTTCGGCACCGTGCAACTCATCATCTCCGGCGGCATCCGTTCCGGAGCCGATGTCGCCAAAGCTCTCGCCCTCGGAGCCGACGCCGTCGCAATCGGTCAAGCGGTGCTGATGGCTCTCGGTTGCAACAGTTCGACGTACTCCCACGACGGCGAACGGATCGACGTGACCGACGACTACGCGAAACTCAACACGGCTCCCGGCTATTGCCATCACTGCCACACCGGCCGCTGCCCGGTCGGCATCACGACGCAGCTTCCGGAACTCGAAGCCCGCATGACCCCCGAATGGGGAGCCAAGCGGCTCAAGAATTATCTGCAAGTGCTGACGATGGAACTGACCACGCTCGCGCGAGCCTGCGGCAAATCCAACGTGCATCACCTGGAACGCGAAGACCTCGTCGCCCTGACCATCGAAGCCGCCGCGATGGCCAAGGTGCCGCTCGCGGGGACCAACTGGATTCCGGGACAATAACTTTGGAGTGCGGGGTGTCAGCCCCGCTTTGGTTTGCGGCGCAGCCGCTTTCTTTCTTCAATCACCACACAACGAAGAACTGCCATCCAAAGATCCAAAGCGGGGCTGACACCCCGCACTCCAAAGGGACGACCATGAACGACCGCAATGCTCTGCGAAAGCGTCTGGAGCAGGACAAGATTGAATTTATCTTCGTTCAATTCGTGGACGTTCATGGAGCGGCCAAAGGCAAGATGGTGCCGGTGTCGTGTCTCGAAGACGTGCTGGATGTCGGAGCCGGGTTCGCCGGAGCGGCGATGTGGGGGATCGGGCAAGGTCCGCATGGGCATGACGTGATGGCTCGGATTGATCCCGCCACCTGCACTCCGCTGGCGTGGATGCCGAATACGGCTCGGTTCGCCTCGAATCTGTTTGTGGACAATCAGCCGCATCCGTTTTGCTCACGGACCAACTTGCAGCGAGTGTTGAACGAAGCCAAAGCGAAGGGTTACGTCTTCAACGTCGGCATGGAACCAGAGCACTTTCTGGTGACACGCAACTGCGATGGCTCGATCCGTCCGTGGGATCCGGCGGGAGTCGATACGCTGGCGAAGCCGTGCTACGACTATCGCTCGATGTCCGCCGCGATGGGCTATCTGCAAGACGTGACGACGGCGCTCAATCAGCTCGGCTGGGGCGCGTACCAAGTCGATCACGAGGACGCGAACGGGCAGTACGAAGTCAATTTCAATTACGCCGACGCGCTCGTCACCGCCGACCGAGTCACCTTCTTCCGCATGTTGAGCACCGAGATCGCCAAGAAATACGGAGCGATCGTCACGCACATGCCCAAGCCGTTCTCCGACCGCACCGGCAGCGGCCTGCATGTCCATTTTCATCTGGCCGATGCGGAGTCAGGCAAAAATGTTTGTCTCGATCACGCCGACCCGCGCGGCCTCGGCTTGTCGAAGCT
>CAMDDX010000007.1 GCA_945893075.1 Planctomyces sp. SH-PL62
CTTGTGGGACGCCGAAGACGAAGAGTTGCTCGCCGCCGCGAAAAAGCAGTTGGAGCACTTCGTCGAACATCATGCAGCGGTCGCTTGAGCAAACGTTGACTTCCACTCGCGAGCGAATTGCAGGGCGCGTTGGCGGACGGGTTCGCTGATCGTCTGGTCGGCCGCGATGGCGGCGAGCCATGTGGACTGGGTTGGCCCTGGTCACTCAGCAAGTGAATCAGACTCAGAGCCTAACGCTCCGCACGCAACTCCGGCGTCCACGGCCGAGCGTCCCAATTCCCTCCGCAGGTCAAATTGGTGCGGTCCAGTCTTCGACTTCCAAACCAGGAACTCGGCGAAATTCCCCAAGGTTGTTGGTGACCAATCGGAGATGATGGGCTCGGCAGATGGCGGCGATCTTCAAATCGTTGGGACCGATGATCTGACCGGTGGTTTCCAAGAAATGCCGGATGTCCGCGTAGTGCCAAGCCGCTTCGTCATCAAACGGCAACGAAAGATGCCGTGCAAACAGTTCCTCAAGTCGCGCCAAGCGGGCTGGGCGATTGCCGTACTTGTGCGCACCGTGCCACAGCTCGCCTTTCACCACCGAACAGAGCAGGACGTCGCCGTCTTGACGTTCGGCCAATCGGCGGACAAGTTCCGCGCTGGCCGACTTGAGCAGTGTGATCCAGGCATTCGTATCCAAGAGCCACTGCATCACCACGCCTCACGTTTCTCGTCTTCACCTTGCGGCGGACGCTCGAACGGTTCGTCGCCGAATGATCCCGCCAGTCGTTCGATGAACTCGCGATAGGACTCGGATTGGCGGTTGTCGATCGGTGTCGGGGAATGAGCGCCTGGTTGGATGGGAACGACTTCAAGTTGCGTACCATCAGGCCAACCGACCGGTGTTGACAGTTCGACTCGTCCGCTGCGAAACGTGGCCAAGACGCCGACCATGATGAGACTCCCGATTCAAAATGCTTGACGGCTGGAGATTCTATTCGGCTCATGATGTGATTTGAAACCTGTTTCCGATCTTCAATAGACCGGGCACAAGGACTGGACTCGCTATTTCGACTCGCGGGCGAATTGCAGGGCGCGTTGGCGGACGGGTTCGCTGAGGGTCTGGTCCGCAGAGAGGGCGGCGAGCCATTCGGTCAGTAGGTTGGGACTCCGTCCCGACCCGCTTGTGAATCTCGAACGCACGAGCCTTTGTGGCATCGGTCAGGTGTTGCGACCATGCAATTCGGTCGGGACGGAGTCCCAACCTACGGCTTCCACTCGCGAGCGAATTGCAGGGCGCGTTGGCGGACGGGGTCGCTGATCGTCTGGTCGGCCGCGATGGCGGCGAGCCATGCGGACTGGGGTTGGCCCTAGTCGCGCAGGAAGTGATTCAGACTCAGAGCCTCACGTTGCGTCTGCCACCCAGACGTCCGTGACAATCATCTTGCCGCTTGGCCGTACTATCAGACGCGACTCTTTTCTCGTGCTCTTCGGCGTTGACGAGTTGGCGTGGTCGGCACCTTCTCGCGCACACGCTCGGTCAATTGCTGGATCAGTTGAGATCGTTCCTTCGATGGTAATTGCTGCGCCGCATCCGCAATCTCGGCTGGTGACAATGCGGCTTTTTGTCCCTGACGATAGCCCGCGAGCCAAATCGCGGCCTCTGCGGATTCTTTCGGAGACCATCGGCCGCTGGCCACAATCAAGTCCACGCCATTTGGCTCACGAACGATGCCCATGTTTGTCTCCAAAGTATTGAGCCACAAGTTTTGCGGATGCCGCCGTGTCCAAAAACATTTTGGTGCCGCGGCCCATTCTCTTGGCTCCGAGCGTCTTCCCATAGTGCGAAATCAGTTCGGCCTTGGCGATGAACATCACAAAACCACTGTGCCCCAGATCGAAGGCCAGATTCGCCGCAAAGGCGAAGAGATTTCCCGCAACGCCTTGATACCTTTTTTTGCGACCGCTGTTTTCTGGATGGCTCTCCACCAAGTTGGCTTGGACGAAACCTTCCGCTCTCGTGAGCGAAATCAGCCCATGAACAGTCGATCCGAGTTTTGGCACGGTCAATTTGTAAACCTCTGACTCCAACATCTCTGCCGACCAATCAAACCGCCAACCCTCGGACACGAGGTCTTTGACATCTGCCAAACTCGCGCGACGGATGACTGTCTTGTACGATTGGCCGGTGTGAGCGTCTTCGATGGATTCCGTCAGCTTGTCAATGCGTTGGTCGATCATCGTCGGGCGTGTCTCGTCGTAGGATTCGCTCATCCTACTTCCATTCGCGGGCGAATTGCAGGGCGCGTTGGCGGACGGGTTCGCTGAGGGTCTGGTCCGCCGAGAGGGCGGCGAGCCATTCGGTCAGTAGGTTGGGACTCCGTCCCGACCCGCTTGTGAATCTCGAACACACGAGCCTTTGTGGCATCGGTCATGTGTTGCGACCATGCAATTCGGTCGGGACGGAGTCCCAACCTACGGCTTCCACTCGCGGGCGAATTGCAGGGCGCGTTGACGGACGGGTTCGCTGAGGGTCTGGTCAGACGCGATGGCTGGGAATCATTTCGATTGTGACATCGGGTGTTTGTCGGTAAGTACGTTTTGCAGCCGTTCACTTCTTGATAGCCCACCGTCGGTTTCCGATTCTGGACGACCATCCCAAACTCTCAGTGCGTTGTCTTCGCTACCAAAAACGATCTGATTCCCGTCCGGGCTGAAAGACACGCTCGACACGCTGCCTGCGTGCCCCTTGAGCGTGAGCGTCTCCTGTCCGCTTACGGCTTCCCAAATTTTCGCCGTCCCATCGTTGCTTACCGAAACCAGTCGTGTCCCATTCGGGCTGAAGACCACGCTTCTCACAGCAAAGGTGTGGCCTATGAGTGTCAACGTCTCACGCCCAATCGTGGCATCCCATAGCTTTGCCGTCTGATCGTTACTTGCGGAAGCTATCCGGCTTCCATCCGGGCTGAACGTGACACAGTTGATCCAATCGGTGTGTCCCTTGAGCGTCATCATCTCTTGGCCGCTCTCTGCATCCCACACCTTTACGGTCTTATCCTTGCTTGCCGATGCTAGGCGTTTCCCGTTTGGGCTAAAGGCTACGCTAGTGACATCATCGTTGTGTCGATTGGCTGCCCACACTTCTTGGTTAGTAGCGACATCCCAAACCTTGATTTCGCCAGCGAACGACGACAGCCAATCGCTATTTCCACTTGCTGAGGCGATGCGTTTTCCATCCGGGCTGAAGGCAACGCTCATCACTTTGCCGATGTGATCTCGGAATGTCAGCCGCTTCTGGCCAGTTGCCATATCCCACACATTGACTGTCCCGTCAGAACTGCCCGATGCCAGTTGTTCTCCGTCAGGGCTGAAGGCCAAGCTCGTCACTCGATTTGAGTGCCCCTCCAACGTCGTGACATTCTTTCCGCGGACGGTGTCCCAAATCTTCACAGTTCTGTCTTCGCTTGCGGAAGCCAACAGATTTCCCTTCGGGTGAAACGCGACAGAATGGATAATACCGGCGTGTCCTTTCAGGACCGGAGTGAGCGACTGATACATGGTGTCCCATACCTTCACGGTCCCATCGCTGCTCGCCGAAGCCAACCTCTTACCATCTGCGCTAAAGCTCAAATCATTGGTCGTATCGCTATGTGCCCGGATGACAAGAGCTTCGCTTCCACTCATCGCATCCCACATTTTCAAGACGCCATCTTTGGTCGCCGCAGCCAATAGTTGCCCGCTTGCACTGAAGCCTAAGCATGTAATCGTGTCGGTGTGCGTTTGAAACGCCAATGTTTCCTGGCCGTTCGTGGTATCCCATAGCTTCAACACTCCGTCTTCGCTTGCCGAGGCCAGCCGTTCTCCGCTGGGGCTGAAGACGACGCATTTCACGGCTTGCAGGTGTCCTCTCAACGTAAATGTGACTTAGTTAGTAGCGGCATCCAACAATTCCACCACACGACTGTCGTCCAATACGACGGACGCTCGCAGCCTTCCATCAGGGCTGGTTCGCTCAGCAAGTAGGACTTGCTCGCCCGTGCTCGAGTCATCTCGCTGGCCATTCGACGTATTCCAGAACTTGACTCCTCCGTCAGCGCTTTTTGAAACCAATCGCGTACCATCAGGGCTAAAGAGAAGTGCGACAATAGGATCGGTGTGAGCTCGCCAAGACAGGATTTCAAGTCCATTCGTTGCATCCCAAACCTTCACGATTCCTGGCCAGGATGCAGAAGCCAGTTGTTTTCCGTCGGCACTGAACGCGACGCACAACACGGCACTCGTATGCCCCTTCAAAGTAAGCAAATGCGGCCGACAGGCTCGATTCAAGTAGTACCATTCGAATCCACGCAGATCTTTATCTGGCGAGTTGGCAGGGTATCGTCGCAGCAAATCAACCGTGGTCGCGAAATGCGTATTCTCCAAAGCACGCTGCGCCAAATTCATGTGAGCCAAGTAGAGATTCGCACGCAGTTTGGAGTTCGCAGCCTCGCTTGATCGATTGGCGGTAATAGCCCACACGGCCAAACCGCCGAGAAGCGCGATGACGACGCATCCGGCAGTCAACAACCGGCGGAATAAACGCGCGCGGCGAGATTGTTCGATGGCTCGGCGTTCGGCGGCTTCACGGGCGAGGACGGCTTGCGCAGCGACGGCTTTTTGTTCGCGCTCGGTTGTCAGCCTGGCGATTTCGGCGTCCAGACGAGCTTCGAGAGTTTCCAATCGCTCGGCAAATTCGGAGGCACTATCCAGTCGCCATTTCGGGTTGCCGAACGTCGCGGAGGTGATGTCATGCACCAGCAGCGTGAACAGCGGATCGACCTCGACTGTCGAAGGACGGTGTTGCCGCATCAACATGGTCATTTCGTCGAAGGGATTGAACGCTGGCGCATCAGACGGCGAGACCATTCGCAGGGCCGGCCATGTCTCAGGTGAGAACGCTCGATAAACATCGTCTTGCCAACCGGTGGCCAATGGACGGTCGAGGTCGCCGATCACGAGTTGATAGAGCATGACACCCAAAGCATAGACATCGCCGGCAGTGGTCGCTGCGTGTCCGTGGCCATCATGCTCCGCGTGGTGAGTCGCGGGTTGCGCGGCAGAGTCGGTGGAATTGCTCTGTGTCGGCTCCGAGCGCGGTTGCTGCGTGACGTTCGGAATTTCATCACGCGGAATGTGATGGCTGCCTTGCGGTGAGCGAGTGCCGGTCAGAGTTTCGGGGGCGGCATACAGGCGGGTGCCGGTGCGGCTGCTGTTGTTGCCCAGCAAGAGCGACTGTGTGAAGCCGCGCGCGGTGATGCCGTGACGCTCCAACAGGCTGCGATCCGTCACCACTCCGATGCCGAAGTCGATCACGCGCGGATGCGGGATGCCTTGACGATCGAGAGCGATCAGGATGTTCGAGGGCTTGAGGTCTTTGTGAATGACTCCCAACCGATGCGCTTCGGCGACAGCGCGAGCGGACTCGGCCAACAGCCGCAAGCGTGTCATCAGCGGCACACGACCGATGCCGCCTTGACTCTCCGCCCATTGCGCGAGGTTGCCGCTGGGGACGTGGTCGCTTTCCAAGTAGTACGGCGGCTGGTCGGTGCGCACGGCATGGAGGGAGACGATGTCGTCGCGATGTCCCAACTCGGTTTGCAGTAGCCGGAAGATTGCCAACTCGCGTTGAAAGGAGCGCAACCGGTCGGGATCGAAACAGAACTTGAAGACTCGTTCGGTCTTCGTCTGCTTTTGCCGAGCCAGCCAGACTTCGCCGAAGCCTCCTTCGCCAAGTTGTTTCTCCAACAGAAAATCTTCACGGCTGGGAATCGTCGCTCCGACGCTCGGCCGCCAGCCCAGCGTGGCGATGTCCTCTTGAGAGACGGCTCGCTTGGCTTTCTCGGAATCGGCCGGCGGCTTGAGCGGCGCGAAACCAACGACGCCCACCTCGAACACTTCCAGCGGGTCGTCGTCCTTGCCTTTGAAACGGTACGGCCCGTGAGCCAGCCACTCCAAGTTTTGTGGTGAATCGGTGGCGATGGGGAACTCGCGGACGTATTGCCGCGCATCGTCGAAGGCCGCACGAGTCATCAGGATTTGTGCCCCGTCGGCCAGCCCCATGATGCGGCCACCCAAGTCGACCGCCTGCCCCGACAACTGCAACTGGTTCGTCGCTTTGTCGAGGTATTCGATGGCTTCTCCCTGATGGATGCCAATCCGCGTCCGCACTCGCCGTCCCGCGTTACGAACAACGTCGTTCCACGGCCACGTCTCCAAGTCGTGCTGAAACCGGAGCGCGAACTTCACGGCGTCGCTCGGCTTGGCAAACTTGGCGAGGAAGCCATCTCCCATGAAGTTTCGCACGGCCGCGCCCGGATATTCAGCCAACAGTCGGCCGAACAATTCGTTGTGCGGCTGCAACACAGAATTCGCATAGTGCGAGTCGCCAATCAGCGACTTCCACGACGTTGAATCAACAAGGTCGGTGAACAACACGACCATCGACTGCGAAGGGATTTCAGGCTGAACCATGACGAACTGACTTGTGCAAGAAGATCGAATTAGGATTGGCCACCCGCAAACAGCGTACACGCGAGGATTCCAAGGGCAATCCAACAGGCGGTTATGCTCGGATGGGGAAGGATTCGGTGAGAGCGGAAGCGGGTTGGTCGTCGAGCCAAGCTTGCCAGCCGCGACTCAGATTGAACAACCGCCGTTCGCTTCCGCAGGCCAGTCGATCCGCTACGATTTGGACCATGAGCGGATGGTCGCTCACCAAGCCACCAGAGATCGCTCCACTCGCTCCCACCTTCTGCTGCACGAGGATGCCATGCCACGTTCGACGATCCGTGTTGTTTTGATCGCGACGCTCTTGATTCCGCCTCTGCACTGCATTGCCGCCGACACCGCGACGCTGGTGCTGGCGATTAAGGCCGTCGGCCGCGAAGGGCGGGGCAACCGCGAGGCGAATCAAGCGGTTGTTGAATTGTCGCAACAGGACGTGTCGGCCTTGCCCGCTGTGCTGAGGGGATTCCGTGATGCGAATCCGCTCGCGGCGAATTATCTGCGCGGGGCGGTCGAGTCTATCGCGGACCGGACGCTCAAGGCAGGCAAGCCGCTGCCGAACGAGTCGCTCGAAAAGCTGATTCGCGATGTCGAGCAAGACCCGCGGGGCCGACGCCTCGCTTATGAGTTGCTGGTGCGTGTGGATAACTCCGCGCCGGATCGGATCATCCCGGACCTGCTGCTCGATCCGAGTCCGGAGTTTCGCCGCGATGCGGTCGCTCGGTTGATTGCTTCCGGAGAGAAGTTGCTCAAGGACAAAGCCGACGATGACGCGAAGGCCGCGTTCAAGAAAGCCTTGTCCGGAGCGACCGACGATGACCAAGTCAAAACGATTGCCAAACAGCTCAAGGGATTGAAGGAAGAGATTGATCTCCAGAAGCACTTCGGCTTTCTGACGTCGTGGCGAGTCGTCGGCCCGTTCGACAACGAGGGTCTGAAGGGTTTTGATATTGCTTATCCGCCCGAAGAAAAGCTCGACATCGCTGCCAAGTACGAGGGCCAGAAGGGGGAAGTCGCCTGGGACAAGGTCGCGACCGACCACGAGTACGGCATCGTCAACATCGCCAAGCAAATCGCGCCGCACAAAGGAGCGGCCATGTATCTGACCACCGATTTTCACAGCCCAGCCGCGCGTGTGGTGGAGTTCCGACTTGGCACGCCAAACGCTTGGAAGATTTGGGTCAACGGCAAGCTGCTGTTCGGCCGCGACGAATACCATCGCGGCATGGCCATCGACCAATACCGCGTGCGCGGCGAACTGAAGCCCGGAGCCAACACGATCCTTCTCAAACTTTGCCAAAACGAACAGAAGGATGACTGGGCTCAGCGCTATGAGTTTCAGTTGCGCGTCGCCGACCTGTCTGGTCTGGGCCTGTCTTCGCAGCCTGCTCAAACGACATCGCAAAATTAGCTGTAGGGTGGGTCGAGTCATCGAGACCCACCAGATTGCCACCCAGCGATGGTGGGTCTCGATGACTCAACCCACCCTACGTTCTCGACCCACCCTACGTTCTGTCTCACTCAACTTCCGCGAGGACCGCGTCATGTTGTTTCGTTCGATGGTTTCGACTCTCGTGTTCGGTTTGTTGTTGACCGCAACGCAATCCAGCTTCGCCGATTGGCGACAGTTCCGTGGCAGCGATTCGTCCGCAGTTGCGTTGGACTCCAAGCTGCCGACCGAATGGGTTGATGGCGACAAGCCGCAGAACATCGGCTGGAAACTTGCGTTGCCGGGACGTGGGCTGGGCAGCCCAATCGTGGTCAATGGCCGCGTCTTCGTAACGTGCAGTAGCGGCTTTGCTCAGGATCGGTTGCATGTGCTGTGCTTCGATGCGGCGAAGGGACAGAAGCTGTGGGAGCGTCAGTTCTGGGCGACCGGTCGCACCATGACGCATCCGAAGACTTGTACCGCGGCTTCGTCGCCGTGCAGCGATGGGCAGCGCATCTTCGCGTTGTTTTCGAGCAACGATATCGTCTGCCTCGACCTCGACGGCAACTTGCAGTGGTTCCGAGGTATCACGCACGACTTTCCCAATTGCAGCAATAGCCTGGGCATGGCTTCGTCGCCGATCGTGATTGGTGACACGCTCATCGCTCAGACGGAGAATGATGCCGACTCGTTCGCCAACGGCTTGGATGTCTACACGGGCGAGTCACGCTGGAAACGCACTCGGCCGAAGCGAGCCAGTTGGACTTCGCCGTCGCCGTTGAAAGATGCCGCCACGGGCGAAACGCTCGCGCTGTTGCAGTCGTCCGCTGGCGTCGAAGCGGTCAAGCCGCAAACTGGCGAAGTCGTTTGGACCTACAAAAACGGGGCGGGGACAATCCCGTCGCTGACCGTCTCAGAAAGCATCGCCTATGTGCCGTCGAATGGTTTGACCGTACTCCAAACCGAAGCGAAAAAGTCCGAACCCAAACAACTTTGGAATGGCCCCAAGCTCGGCCCGGCAATCGCCACTCCGCTGGTACACGGCAAGAAAGCGTATGTGCTCAACGGAGCCGGAGTTTTATTGTGTGCGAATATCGAAGACGGCCAGACGGCGTGGCAACTGCGTCTCGAAGGTCCGTTCACCGCGTCTCCGGTCGCGACCGCAGATCGGATGTACTTCATCAACGAACTCGGCGTTTGCCAAGTCGTGCAACTTGGCGGCGAGAAGGGTGAAGTCGTCGGCAAGAGCGAACTCACGCTCGGCAAGAATGACCCCGCCGACATCATTCAGAGCACGCCCGCGATTGACGGCAACGCGCTCTTCATCCGCAGTGATGCGTTCCTATGGAAGATTGCGGAGTCGAAGTAGCACGGGCGGCTCGCCTGTGCCTGTCCGATGATTGGATCTTAATTGGTTGAGCCGTGTGAGTTTTCGGGCACAGGCAAGCGGCCTGTGCCTACGGTGGGGAACTATGCGTCCGTGGCTTGGTGTGTTGTTGGTCGCGATTGGCGGCGCGATCGGTGCCGTCGCGCGACATGCCTCGAACGAACTCTGCCGCCGGTTGCTGGAAAACACGCTTGGACGTTTCTGGCCATTGAGCACTCTGCTGGTCAATTCGGTCGGTTGCTTCGCCATTGGTTTTCTGATGGCGTTGCACCGACGCGAGCAACTGAGCGACGAATGGCGCTTGCTGCTGGTCACTGGCGGACTCGGTGCGCTGACAACGTTCTCGGCCTTTAGTTTTGACACGCTGATGCTCGCTCGCGATCACACGTTCGCGCTGGCCATCCTCAACACGGCGGCGAATGTCGTGCTCTGTTTGTTGGCCGTGTGGCTCGGCTGGTGGCTGGGTGGCGGTCAGTGAATCTCGATGGCGAGCGGGGGCGTCAGCTCCGTTGCCGTGCCGGAACGCGCTGCTGTGCGAGTGGAGCACAGCCGGTCTGACTCGGCCCCCGGTCACCATCGGAAAACTCAGCGTGGACTCGATACCAGCCGGCGATGTTTCGCCGGCGTTTTTCTGGATCGCGATTGGAATTTCGGCGGACGCGGAGTTGCGAGCGACTCGTCCGCAAGGCGTGCGAGTCCGTTCTCAGTGGCTTGTCGATAACACGCTGTCAGCGGTCCTTCGCCCAAATTCTTGTCGAGAAACGACTCGACCGTTCCGCCAAGTGACATCACCGTCTCACCGAGGCGGATCAGTTTGGTCGCCGACTCGCTCAGGCAGTGAACTCCCAGAAGCTCGAACGACTCGCGATGAAAAAGCAGCTTCAGCATCGCCGACGGCGAACCGCTGATTTGACCGCGCGACGTGTCTGCAAACCGCGCGACTCCGACTTCGTAGGCCACGAGGTCGTGGCGGAGTTGTTCTTCCGTCGCACCGACCATCGCGAGTTCGGGAATCGTCAACAGCCCGCGAGAAATCGGCGACGAGACGTTCGATCCCTTCCCAAAGAGAGACTCGATGACTCGGCGACTTTGATCCAACGCCGCGCATGCGAGAACCGGAAAGCCGACGACGTCACCAATCCCGTAAATGTGTTTGATCCATGTCTGGCCCTGCTCATTGCACCACAAGCGGCCTTGCTCGTCGGGCTCTAATCCGGCCTCGCTGAGATCTAGCGAACTCGTGTTGCCGCAGCGACCGGCGGCGTACAGCACACACTCCGCCAGCAAGGTCTTGCCCCCCTCCAATCGCACGGCCGCGCGATCATCGAACGTTTTCTCAATGGCCTGAACTGGTCGGCCAAGTCGAAATCGGACACCGCAACGCTCGGCCTGTCGGCGGAACCGATGGATGAGTTCCCGATCCCACGACGCCAGTAATCTCCGCTGCGGATCGACGAAGACCACGCGCGTCCCCAGTACGGCGAAGAACATCGCAGACTCCAGCGCCGCGAGGTCGGCACCGATCACGATCATCGACTTCGGCAGACGCGGGAGCGCCAACAATTCGTCGCTGTCGAGGATTGTCTGACCGTCGAACGGCACCCAACTTGGCCGGATCGGCTTCGTGCCGACCGCCAATAAGATGTTGTCCCCGGTCAGCCGTTGAACCCCGTTCGAGTAGGTGCTGACTTCAATCTCATTCGGTCCGACAAAGTGAGGTCGTCCGTCGATGAAGTCGGCACCCTGCTGGATCAAACCCGTTTCAAACGCGACGGCTTCCTGTTGCGCGGCAGCGTTCGAGATTTGCCACAGTTGCTGCATCGTTCCTCGGCGATCACGGACGCACCGTTGAGGCGAAGTCTCACGCGACCGAAATCCGGTCATCAGCAATGCCGAGTCGCGGAGCGACTGAGTCGGCGGCGTATCGTCATTGTGGCATTCGATCAACGCCACATGTTTGTCGCGCTGAGCGGCTTCCAGCGCGGCGAGCCGGCCGTGGCGATCATGCCCGAGGACAATCAAGTCGTACCGCATGATGGACTCTTCTAAGCTGGCGTCATCTTTAGAGACGTGCTGTGAAAAGCCACGTCCCCTCCGGTTCGTCATCGGAAGACTTGCGCGGTCAGCTAAACCTGTCTGGTCAAAGCGCCTGGCGAATCTGGAAAACCGGGTCCGATCAGAACGGTCGTGCTGACCAAAGCCGGCCGATCCAGTTTTCCCAATCGCTTCAGGAGTTCTTCGTTTGCCGGCGGTCGCTCGAAAAGCGACTCACTCCGGCTTGTGAGAGATACTGCGGTTGGGTTCGCTCTGGACCAAGCTGGCATAAGATGAAGGGCGAAAGATGAACCGCAGGGGGCAGGTGCCTGCCTTTATTTTCCGCCCTCCATTTTCCGCCAGCCTGTCCGAACAGATTTCCCATCGCCCCATGAAATCCACCGATCACTTTCAAAACCTGTTGCATTGCCTCGAACTGGAAGCCGAAGCGGAAGCCAACGACGTTGTGAAACTGTCTCGGCAAACGAGCGGCGAGTTCGCCGAGCGATCCGGCCGATGCCTGCTCGGCCTGGCGATTCGGGAGGAAGCAGCCGGGTTCGGTGGGCGAGTGTTGCTGACGCTGGGCAAGCGCGATCGGCGCGCCGAGTTGCCGTGGACGAAGTTGAGTTCTGGCAGCCCGGTCGTCCTCTCCGAAGAGCATGCTGTGGAAAGCGTCGCGTGTCGTGGTGTCGTTACCAGTCGCGATCGCGAGACGATCACGGTCGCGCTGACTCAGTCTCCGGAGCCGAACAATGATCGGCCGACGTTTCGTTTGGATTGGTCGTCGGATGAAATTTCGCGCGAGCGGCAACGAGCGGCACTCAAGCAAGTCGCGGCGGCGGATCACGGTCGGCTCGCGGCGCTCAAGCGAAAGTTGCTCGGTGAAGAATCGCCGGAGTTCGATGATTTTGTAGCCGCGCTTCGCCAGAACGCGGGTCTTGGGTCAGATGCCCGCGTTCTGGCGAAACGCGGCTACACAACGGATGCGGGGCCGCTTGATGAATCGCAATGCGCGGCGGTTGCTCATGCGTTGTCGGCGAAGGAGGTCGCGGTCATTCATGGACCGCCGGGGACGGGGAAGACGACCGCGGTCGTGGAACTCATTCGGCAGGCGGTACAGCGCGGCGAGCGAGTGCTGGCATGTGCTCCCAGCAATCTGGCGGTTGACAACTTGCTGGAACGATTGCTCGCGGCGGGCGAGCGAGCGATTCGCGTGGGACATCCGGCTCGCGTGTTGCCGGAGTTGCGCGAGCACACGCTCGACCTGCAAGTGGCGGCGCATCCCGATTTGAAGTTGGCTCGCGAGTGGAAAAAGCAGGCGTGGGCACTGCGGCGTCAGGCGAGCAAGTTCACGCGAACCGCTCCGGAGAAAGGCGCGCGACGCGATCAACGGGACGAAGCCAAGCGATTGCTGTCCGATGCGCGGAAGATGGAAGAGCGGTTGGTCGCGCACCTGCTCGAATCATCGACGGTCGTGTGTGCGACGCTGACGGGACTCGATGATGAATTGCTTGGCCAGTTGCAGTTCGACTTAGCGGTGATTGACGAAGCGGCTCAGACGACCGAGCCAGCCTGTTGGATTCCGTTGCTGCGAGCCAAACGGTTGGTACTCGCGGGTGATCATTGCCAGTTGCCCCCGACGATTCTTTCGAGCGCAGCGAAGCAACTCGGCTTTGATGTCAGCCTGATGGAGCGGCTCGTCGCGAGTTGGGGCGATGTGATCTCGCGGCAACTCACGACGCAGTATCGGATGCACGAGCAAATCATGCGGTTCTCGTCCGACGAGTTCTACGATTCCTCGTTGATTGCCGCCGACTGCGTGCGCGAACACGTCTTGGCCGATCTGGCTCACGTCGCCCCCTGCCCTCTCACTCAAACGGCAATGCAATTCATCGACACGGCTGGCTCGGACTGCGTCGAACAGGCGGAGGCCGACGGATCGAGCCGCAACAATCCGGGAGAAGCGGACATCGTCGCTCGGCAAGTTCAGGAGTTGCTGGCAGCGGGTGTCGCTCCGTCCGAGATCGCGATCATCACGCCGTATGCCGCGCAAGCTCGGCTGCTGCGAACGCTGCTCGACAACGCAGCCATCGAGATCGACACCGTGGATGGCTTCCAAGGGCGTGAGAAGGAAGCGGTCGTGATTTCGCTGGTCCGCTCGAACACGACCGGCGAAGTCGGCTTCCTGTCCGACACGCGCCGCACGAACGTCGCTCTCACACGAGCACGCCGCAAACTGATCGTCATCGGCGACAGCAGCACGCTGGCCAATCATGAGTTTTATCGGCGGCTGCTTGACCATTTCGAACGCGAAGGAGCGTACGGAATCGTGTGGGATCTGCCGGCGTGAGATGACCATTCCGAAACGTCAGCGCAGGCATGCGCTTCACAGAGTTGTCGCCAAGAATGTTCGGGACGCGAGCAAAATAGACGAGTCACTCCGTGACTCGACTTCGAGTCACGGAGTGACTCGTCTACTTTACGTCTCCGACGCTGGCAGCGTCGGAGACGAGTCGATCAGATGTGTGGCCTCGCGAGCGGGTCTCGCGAGTCGTTTCTTCATCTTGATCCTCGGAGCGTGAATCATGCGCGTGCTTCTGATTGGACTCTGGCTCGTCTCCATGTCGTCGGTCTTCGCGCAGGAACCGATTGAGGTCGGCGGCGTGCGTGAAGAGCAGATGATGATTCCGATGCGCGATGGGACGAAGCTCTCGGCGTATCTTTATTTTCCAGCGGGTGACGGCCCGTGGCCGGTGCTGTACGAGCAACGCTATGCGGACTTGAAAGGCGTGGGGACTCGGCAGGGAAACGCTCGGCTGGCGAAAGCCGGCTACGTTGTCTGTGCCGAGAACTTTCGCGGGGCCGGCAAGTCGGAAGGGACATGGGTCGGCTATCGAGCACTCGGCTGGGGCGAGTTGCAAGACGGCTACGACACGGTCGAATGGCTCGCCAAACAAAAATGGTCCACGGGGAAGATCGGGACGTTCGGCAGTTCGCAGGCGGGGTTCGCTCAGAACTTTCTGGCAGTGTCTCGGCCGCCGCATCTCGTCGCGCAATACATGATCGACACGGGACTGAGCCTGTACCAAGAAGGCTATCGCATCGGCGGGACGACTCGGCCGGAGCGGTTCAAAGGGATGGACGCCGTCTGCCGTGAGCCGGCTCACAACCGCGCGCTCGTCGCCGAGTGGTTCAAGCATCCGACATTCGATGACTATTGGAAACAAGAGGATTGCTCGCGGCACTTCGACAAGATGGACGTCCCCTGCTTCACGATCGGCAGTTGGTTCGACTTCATGAACATCGGCTCGATCGAGAGCTATCGTGGGCGGCAACATCGAGCGGGACCGAACTCGCGCGGCAAACAACAACTGCTCATCGGCCCGTGGCTGCACGGCGGGTATCTCGGCAAGAACACCAACAAAGTCAGCGAGCTGACTTTTCCAGAGAACGCGAAGTTCGACGCCGAATCACACTTGATTCGCTGGTTCGATTTCTGGCTGAAGGGCAAAGACAACATTGCCGACCGCGATCCGACTGTGCGGTACTACGTCATGGGAGCCGTCGGCGAAGAGGGCGCTCCTGGCAACATCTGGCGAGAGACAAATGATTGGCCGATCTCATCGACGCCAACGTCGTACTTCCTGCGCGACGGTGCGAAGCTGACAACATCGTCGCCGGCCGAAGCGGACGCGGCTGCAACCTTCCTGGCTGATCCGCTCAAGCCTGCCAACATTCCGAACACGCGCGGGTTTCCCGGCGCGGCGGACGCTCGCAAGTTTGAAGAGCAAGCCGAGGTCCGCACCTTCACGACCGAACCACTCACAGAATCGGTCGAATGGACCGGGCTCGTGAAGACGGAGTTGTTCGTCACGTCGTCCGCG
The DNA here is from genome assembly GCA_945893075.1 of Planctomyces sp. SH-PL62. Lineage (GTDB taxonomy): Bacteria > Planctomycetota > Planctomycetia > Planctomycetales > Planctomycetaceae > SXKJ01. The sequence continues at coordinate 15,263 of CAMDDX010000007.1, forward strand.
AAAGACACCGATTTCATCGTCCGAGTCTGCGACGTTTATCCCGACGGCCGCTCGATCCTGCTGGTCGATTACATCCGCCGCGGCCGTTATCGCGAGGGCTTCGAGCAAGAAGTCTTCTTCACTCCCGGCAAGGTCGAGAAGGTCGCTTTCGAGGTCGGCTGGATCAGCCAAATCTTCGCGAAGGGACATCGCATCCGAGTCACCGTCGCCAGCACCGGCGCTCCGTTCTTTGAACCGAACCCGAATACCGGCGAACCGCTCGGCCAGGAGTTCCCCACGAACGCGGTCTCGGCGACGAACACCGTTCAACTCAACAAGCAACACGCCTCACGAGTCATTGCGCCGTTAAGACCGTAGTCTTCCACAGACAGTCAGGCGAGTGGGCAGCGTCCGCCCGATGGCACGCACATTGATCAGCCGGAATGCGCTAGCGTCCGGTTCGGTCACACAAACACCGACAAACCGGACGCTAGCGCGTTCCGGCTCATCATCACACTCATCAAAGCCATTCCGCTCGCCTGTGAGTTATCGCGAGGATTCCCAACGTGCGGGTTACGAAGAGTCATTTCATTCGTCGCGGAGTGACGACTTCTCGCATCGCACGAGCCATCAATGGGAAGCTCGCCAGAATCGGCCTTGAATCCTCGAAATCCGCGACTCACCGCTCGATCTATAGGTGAGACTCCCCAGTGGACTTGATGCCTGCCATAAGGATGCGCGCGATGAATTGGATACTCCGATTAGTGGTGGTGGCGAGCGCTGTAACGGCACCGATGGAAACACTGACCGCTCATGCGGCAGATTCGTTGCAAGCGGCAGTACCGCCCGCTCCGGCAGCGAGCAACTCCGAGGCGCTTGGTCATCAATTGATCGGAGTCGCCGGTTGCAATGCCGTGAGCTGTCACGGCGGACGCTCGCTAGTTGGCGGCGAAGCAGGGGCCTGGCAGCTTCGCGATACGATGCACCGACGTGCTTACGAGATCCTCTTCAATGAGGTCTCGGTTGCGATGGCCAAGAAGCTCGACCTGAAGAACGACGCGGGCGTGAGTATTGGTGCTCACCAACATGCTCGCTGCCTGGCGTGTCACTCGTCTTCCCGAGATCCGAAACCCAATCATGGCGATCGGTTCGCGATCGAATACGGCGTTGGCTGTGAAAGCTGCCACGGAGCGGCGGGTGATTGGATCGCGAAGCACACGACTCGAACTTGGAAATCGCTTTCCACAACGCAGAAGGCGGAGTTGGGCTTCCGCGACCTGCGTCCGCTGACCACCCGTGCGGAAACGTGCGTCGCCTGCCATATCGGCTCTCCGGCCGCAACGGTCGATCACGATCTCATCGCGGCGGGGCATCCGCGTCTGGCGTTTGAGATGTCGTCATTCCACTCGATGCTGCCCAGGCACTGGGATGCCTCGGCGGAAACTCAACAAGATCCGGGACAAGAGATTCGACTTTGGGCCATTGGCCAAGCCGCCTCGGCCAAAGCGATGTCCGAAATCGCCGCCGCGCGAGCCAAGCAGGCCGTTCACGACAAAGTGTCTCACGTTCTGCCGGACTTCGCCGAGTTCGATTGCAATGCCTGCCATCACGATCTCTCGGAACCGACGCTCGGACGTCCGACGCTTCGCCAACCGCTGGGAACTCCGCGCTGGGGATCGTGGTCGGTTCCCTCCGCGAGATTCTTGGCTCACGGAACAGCGTCTGAAAAATCTTTGGAATCGTTGCTCGCGGTGATGGGCCAGTCCCGGCTGCGCTCTGCACCAGCGAGTGAAGTCGTAACGGCCGCTCAGCGATCCAGCGATGACCTGGCAAGTTGGTTGCGCTCGCTGGAGTCCTTCCGCTATGACGCCGCTCAAGCAGCGCAATTGCTGCATCGCGTGATCGACGCGAAGTCCGATGCCGAGTGGCAACCCAACTGGGACGGCCAGATGCAGCGGTATCTCGCCATCGCCGCAGCCAGCCAATCGCTCCAACGACTCACTGGGAAGACGCCCTTCCCGCCGTCGAGTGATTCGCGAGCACTGATTCCCTTGCGGACGCGACTGAAATACCGACCGAACTACGCGACCCCGCCCGCATATGATCCGACGGAGGTCGATCACCTCCTCGCTGAACTCCGAAAGAACATGGCACACTGATCGAAATCGGTGCCAGCCGCCGTTCAGCAGTTGTGGTTCATTCGAGTAAGCACTCCGGCAAAAGGTCTCATTTTTCGCCCTTCATTTTTCGCCAGCACTTTTGAGAGTGGTCAGGCGGCTGGCAAAAAATGGAGGGCGGAAAATTGACGCTCGTGCGGCAGAGTGAGACGGCAACTACTTCGCTCGATCAAGTACCGGCAGTGGAAACTCCGCCGACGGGACATGCTGGTCGCGCATCAGCCGCTCAAGCTTGGCGACGAGGTCGGGATGCTCGGCAGCGACGTTCTTCGTTTCAGCAACGTCGTCTTTCAAGTTGTAGAGTTCGGTCTTGAGGACGACCTTCGCAGAGTCGGCATCAGCCACCTTACCCTTCGGCTTGAGATTCTGCCGAACGGCTTTCCAATCGCCGACACGCACACTCTGCTGCCCGCTGTAGTCTGGGAACTCGCGGTACAAGAACGGCCGCTCGGTTTGCGATTCGCCGCGCAGTGTCGGCAACAGGCTCAGACCGTCGATGTCTTTCGGAATCGAGTCTTTCGCGCCGGCAACCTCTAACAGCGTCGGCAGCCAATCTTCAAAGCCGCTGACTCGGTCACGAGTCGTGCCGGCAGGGATCTTCCCTTTCCAACGTGCAATTGTCGGGACACGGAAGCCTCCCTCGTACAGCGAACCTTTCTTGCCGCGCAGCGGACCAGCGGAGTTGAAGAAGTCAGCATCCGTTCCGCCGATGCCGTCATAGGCCGGGCCGTTGTCCGAGCTAAACACGAACAGCGTGTTCTCTTCGAGGCCGAGTTCGCGCACGAGCGACACGATTCGTCCCACGTCGCGATCCAACCGCGTGATCATCGCGGCGTAAGCCGCCCGTGGTTGCCGATGTGGCAAGTAACCTTTGCCTCCGACATACGGCGGGTCGTCGAACTTGCCGGCATACTCCGCCAGCGAATCTTCTGGGACTTGAATCGCCAGATGCGGGATCGTGCTGGGGACATACAAGAAGAACGGACGGCTCTTGTTGTCACGCACAAACCGCAGGGCTTGCTCCATGATGACGTCTTGAGCGAACTCCTTGCCGATAAACCCCGCGTAGCTGGCGGGATCATTCGGATTGGCTCCGGCGGCGAGCTTGTTTTGATGCGCGTCGAAGTCCAGGTTGTTGAGCCGCACTTGCTTGTCGTCATCCCACAGATGCGTGGGATAGTGGTTGTGAGCGACTCCTTGGCAATTGAATCCAAAGAAGCGATTCATCCCTTGCTTGAGTGGCTCGCCAGCGGACCCCGGCCCGCCCAAGCCCCACTTGCCGAACCCTCCGCAAACATATCCGTGCTTGCCAAGCAACTTCGGCAGCGTGACGGTGTCGGCGGGAATCGGGTACTGCCCCTCCGGCGGCGTGCTGCGATTGTTCCGAATGAAGGCGTGCCCCGGATGCTTACCCGTCATCAACACGCACCGCGACGGAGCACACACCGCGTTGCCTGAGTAATGCTGCGTCAACCGCGTCCCCTCGGCGGCCAGCTTGTCGAGGTTGGGTGTCTTGATCTTCGTCTGCCCGAAGCATCCGAGTTCTCCGTAGCCGAGATCGTCCGCCAGAATGAAGACGATGTTCGGGCGGATCGCGTCAGCGGCGGAGACGGAAGTGACAAATCCCAAAACCAGAACCAGCGAAGTCAACCAGCGGAAACGGTTCACGATCAATCTCCTGATCAAATTCCGATTGGATTACTCAGCACCCCGTTTAATCAGATCCGGGCCTGATCCGAGAACCTTCTCGTAAGTCCCCGTCTTGGATTTTTGGTACTTGGTGAAACCCAGTTTCTCCAGGTTCTTGTTGCTGGTATCGCCCGTGATTTTCCCACCGCGATACGGCTTTTTGACGCTCGGCGCGGACATGATGCGGCGGACCTTTTGACTGGTCTCCGGATGCTTCTTCAGCGGTGGATCGCTGATTCGTTGCAGCACCTCAAACGTCTCTCCGTCAGTGCCGTCGGCATTGAGGATCACATATTCGTACAAGGGCATGATGGCCTCCTGGTTCCAATTCAATCGAGCAGTTTCCGCATCAAAACGAACGGACAAAGTTCATCCGCATGGGCTGGATTGTTACGGGAGATTCGGAAAAGTCGCGGCTGAACTCGACACGTCACAATGATTTCCTCAGAATCCGCCCGGTTTCAAGCCTGCTGATTCGTCCGCCGGACGAGTTTTGAATTCTTCCCACATGCCGCTGAACCCGGAGCCTGTTCGATGTCCGACACGCATAGCCACGAGTCCCCCGCCACCTCCGCAGAACTCTTCGACAAGGCGGAACTTGCCGAATTCGTCGCCGCCGACCAGTCGGCCGGGCGGGCCATCTGCAAAATGCTCTCGGCTCTGTTTATCTACACGCTGATCGCCATGTCGATCGCCTCGGGCTGGACCTACTACGCGATCTTGTCCTCGTAGTTCGATTGATCAACGGCAGAGGATTTCAAACCGTAGCCGCGTTCACCAGAACGCGGGCGGCCCGCACTCTGGCGAGAGCGGCTACCGGGAGTTCACGGCCGTTTGCTGCGGCCTGCGCACGATCAACCGCACTGGTCGCGACGCTTGGTTTCCCTCTTGCTGAGAGATGCCGTAAATCAACCGAGTCGTCTCCGGCACCCAGCTTGACGCCGTGAGGAAGATTTGGCGTTCCGTTTCCCCTTGGCGAATCATCACACCGCTGAGCCCGATGTTGTCCACGATCACGCCATGCGGCAGGTTGTCGACGTCGAAGCGTAGTTCGTTGTTGAACTTGTCGACACGTTCGATTCGCAGAATCGCGGTGATGGTCGTGCCGGGCGCGATGGCCAGTTCTGGAATGTCATCGGGAGTTGCCGGCGAGTCGGCAGGCGTCGCGGCTTTGAGCGGCTGCCGATCGGGCGTAAGAAAGACGGCGAACTTCGGCTTGTCGGCGAGCTTGATCTCGCCGAGCGTGCCGGCCTCCTTCGAGACCGGCTGTCCGTGAATGGTTGCCGTGGCGGTGATCTTCACGTTCGCCCAAGCTTCCTTCGGCGGAGCTTTCTCTTTGGCATCGAGCGACGTGCTCAGGACCGCGCGAGTTTGCGTGTGACCGGCTTGAACGACGGTCGGAGTCAAAATCGAAAATCCATCGGGCAGTCCCGCGACGTCGAAGCGGACGTCGCCGTCGAAACCGTCCGTGCGGTCGATCTGGAAAGTGACTCGCGTGCCGCTGCTGGCGGCGACGGTCGCGTCTTTGCCTCCGGCGAGCGACGGAGTGAAGTCGGGCTTCGGAGGGCGGATGGTCAGCGAGTAGTCGTGCTTGTCGCCGCCGAAGCCACGCACGTCGGTGATTTTCGCGAGATACCTGCCGTCGGCCGGCACCGTAAAACTCAGGCGGCTGTCGTTGCCGAATTTGCGTTCGCCGTCGTCGTCGTTCTCGAAATTCAGCGGATAGACCGGCAGCCCGTTGTCGATCAACTTCGTACCGACGGGATACGGTTCGACGATGTAGCAAACTTCGTCAAGCGCATGGATCGTGGCACTCGTGTCGAAGTAGTCGATCCGCTTGCCGCCGTTGGCGTACATCTGCATTCCAGAGTCCGGTCCTTGCGGCATGCGGAAGGTCTTGAGCACTTCGCCGCCGATGTAGAGGAACTGGTTGAGTGCCATCTCTTCCCAGTTCTTCAGACGGATGTCCGGGCCGTTGGAATCAATCGGCCGGAACTCGTTGTAAGTCTCGCGCACTGCTTGCAGGACGAGCCGTTGCACCGGCCGGCCATCGGGAGTGAGTACTTCGATCTTCGTGTCCGCGAGCGAACCTTTCCGAGCAGCGTTCGTTTCGAGCACCCAGACTTGCCCCGCTTTTGCCTCGAAGCGGAAGAGGTCGCGATCTCCGGCCGCCGCAAACTTACCGTTGACAGTCGCGGGGATTGCGACCGCTTGAGCTTGAGCGAACGCATCGTTCGGCTCGGCCTCTTCGACGGTCTGCATCGCAGCAGATTCGCTGGCGAGCGGCGGAATCGGATCGCCCGTCAGCGGCGTTGAGGTCACAAGTCCCGCCCCGGCGTTCGCAATCGGATACGACTGCAACGATCCGTCTAATCGACCAACCAGCAACGTCGAACTGTCCGGCGAGATCGCCAGCGCCTGCGGCCAATCGGGCTGAGTCTCCAAGACTTTGAGTTGCGTGAACGACCACGTCTCCCACAACTTGATGCGTCGATCCTCGGCCGACGAGACCAGCATCTTTCCATCGGGCGAGAAAACGAGCTTGAGGATTCCTCCTTCGTGAGCGTATCGCGAGAACACCATCGGGTTCGTCCCCTCTTTGCCTCCGGCCGTGATGTCCCACACGCGAATCCGCTTATCGACTCCACCCGCCACGATCCGCTTGCCGTCGAGGCTGAACGCGACCGCGTATTGTTCCTTCTCTGGTTGGTTGAGCGTGTCGAGTCGCTCGCCAGTCGCGACGTTCCACAGCTTCACCGTTCGATCGCCCGACGCGCTCGCCAGAATCTGACCGTTCGGATGAAACGCGACGTCGTACACCGCGTCGTTGTGACCGTGCAGTGTCCGCACCTCCGCACCGGTCTCGACGTTCCAGAGTTTCACCTTTTGGTCGTAGCTCCCCGTGGCGAGCAGCTTGCCGTCGGGACTCAGTTCCGCCGCGTAGATCGCATCGCGATGCCCTTGAAGCGTGCGAATCGGCGAACCATCCACGGCCTTGAAGAATCGCACTTCGCCAAACACTCCCGGCTCACCGGCCGCCGCGAAGACGAAACTCAAATCCTGAGCGACTCCGATATCGTTGATGACACCGCGCAGCCCGACCAGTTCACGAACCAGACTCTTCGAGTCCGGCACGCCACGAGCGACTTCTCCGGGAGTCGGAGGGATGCGGAACAATTCGGCTCGCCCCTGCCGAGCGATCGCGACGGTCGCCACATCGCGCGACCATGCGAGCGCTTGAATTGGCTGCCGCACCTGCCCCTTGGTCGCAATCTTTGGCGTGACCAGCAACGTCGGATCGGGAACTTGCCCAGTCGGCCCCTTCGCTCCAGCATCGACCCACGCTCTGAGGATCACGATCTCTTCGGGCTTCGGCCCGGCATTTCCTTCCGGAGGCATCACCGGCTTGACCTTCTTCTCAACGCTGAGCACCAACCGGCTGAGATCACTCTTGCCGGGAACAATGACCGCCCCACGCTTGCCCCCCTTCAACGCCGAGTCGAACGACTCCAGGATCAGCCCCCCTTCCTTCTCGTCGGCGTTATGGCAGCCGTTGCAGTACTTCTTGAAGATTGGCGCAACCTGCGTGTTGAAGTCCGGCGTCATCGCCTTGGCGTCTTCCGCGAAACTTGTCGCATCCGCGGCAATGACGCACCAGCAGCCAACCAAGCACCAAAGAACACGACTCATGTCTCCGCCTCCGAAGATAGTTTCGCTCGCATCAAAACAGCGACAAGATATTTGAATCCCGCACTCATCTGCCATCATCTTTCGCCCTTCATTTTCTGCCAGCTCTGTTCGGAGCTGGCGAAAAATGGAGGGCGGAAAATGGAAGCACCTGAAATCTCAATGCCGGACCATGCCAATCCGGTGGTGCATGTAGGCGAGCAGGACGGCGTCGATGTGCTCGCTGGTGCGGATGGTGCGGTAGTCGATCGTTTGCTGAGCGCAGAAGCGGCGGAGTTCGTCCAAGTATGAGTGCATCGCGGCGAGATAGCCGTCGCGCAGCGAACGCGGATCGCAGAGCACGTCGCCGAGTTCTTCCATTCCCTCGAACTTCGTCGTGCCGGTGAAGTTGAAGTCGAGTTCCTCGTCGTCGAGCACATGAAAGACGAGCACGTCGTGTCCGCGATGTCGCAGCAGCTTCAGTCCCTTGAACAGCCCTGGACGAGGCACGAGCAAATCGGAGATCAACACGATCATGCCTCGGCGGCCTTGAGCTTCAGCGACATGGCGGAGCACATCGAAGATGTCGGTCTTCTGCTTCGGTTCCTCGGCTTCGAGGGCCAGCAAGATGTCGTTGAGATGCGATCGTTTGGTGTGCGGCGGGATTTGCGCGCGGATCGCCTCGTCGAACGCCACCAGCCCGACCGAGTCTTGTTGCCGCAGTAGCAAATGCGCCAGCGTCGCCGCCGTCGTGCAAGCGTAGTCGTACTTCGTCGCCAACCCATGCGGCGAGCGACTCGCTCCGCTGCCAAACCGCATCGACTCGCTGAGGTCCACGATCAGCGTCGTCCGCAGGTTCGTGTCTTCCTCGTAGAGCTTCACATAAACCTTGTCGGTCTTCGACCACACCTTCCAGTCGATGCGCCGCACGTCGTCGCCAGGGACATACTCGCGATGCTGCACGAACTCGACCGACTGCCCGAAGTACGGACTGCGATGCCCCCCGGACAAAAAGCCTTCGACGATTTGCCGTGCCTGGATTTCTAGCCGAGCGACTCGCGAGATGACTTCGGGACGCAGATGTTTGTGTGATGTTTTGAGCAATTCGACAACCTTCAAAAGACGAAACCAACATCGCTCTATTTGGGCAATCTCCAGAGGATGATTGCCTTTTCAGAATCTTGCGAGACCGCATAGCGTCCGTCGGGCGAGATCATCACCGCCTGAAGCGGGGAATTGTGCCCACGCAACACAAAGATTTCCTTCCCCGTATTTGTATCCCAAATCCAGATCGTTCCATCCGCAAGTCCGGTCAGCAGGCGATTTGTTTTGGGTGTCGTGGCGACGGCATAGACATGCCCGCCCGTCACAGTTCCAACAAGCATTTTGGCTTTGCGACGCAAATCCCAAATCTCCCAACTGAAACCGCCAGCGAGAACAGCCCGTGCGCCATCGTGAGTGAATTGACCACAATAGTTGTGATGTCCGTTGTCGATGCTGAACTCGCGGCCGGATGTCGTGTCCCAAATCTTGGTCACGTTCGTAATCCCGTTTGACATCGCCAGTCTTCCATCAACGGTCACGCTGCGAAAAACAACTTCGTTGTCCGTCAAACCGATTCTCTGCAATTCGGTTTTCTTGTCCAAATCGACGATCCTCAACATTCGATCTTTGCCTGTTGACAGCGCGACTCGGTTCCCGTTTTGTGCAACCAACAAGACGTTGCCGAAATCACCGGTGTTGGCATTCATTTCCGTTGTGAGCTTTCCCGATTCGGCATTCCAAGCTCGTATTGTCTCGTCCTGTCCGACGGTCACGACCTTTTTGCCGTCACCAGAAAAGCGAGCCGCAAATACCGATTTCGAGTGTCCGTTGAGTCGAATCACTTTCGTTTCGTCCTCAACATCCACAATGCAAGCACCATTACCAATCGCGTAAACAAGCCGGCTTCCGTCTTTGGAAAAAACACCGAACTGGCTAGTTCCGAGTGAGCCAGTCCAATCGCGAACTTTGCCAACATCGTCAGCCTGGCTAACGCTGCTGACGGATACGATTGAGGCGGACAACAGCAGCAGAATCCTGCGAAGCCACATTGGTCTTCCTCGCTAACGACGTGACGTCGATTGCGCGCCAACATCGTTGGCTTCCGCTTTCGCTGGCACTCCAAACTCTGCAAGCACTCGTTCCGGAGACGAGAAAACAATTTGGCCGTTTTCGCAACTGACGGCCGGAAAGCCGAGCTTTGCGTTGCGGATAACAGACTCTTGGGCAGCTCGCTGGCAATGCCGCTCAAACTCGGCGGGGGCCATGTCGAGTTTCTTTGGTTCGACGCGAGGAATGGGTTGGATCATGTCGCTGGTCCTTTGGAAAAACGTGCCCAAGTTTCTGGTGCATGAACCGTCGTGACCGCCGTTTGAGTCCCCTCAGCAACGAGTTGATACCCAGTGCGGCGCGAATTATCCACGACTCGCCATTCATCGGCAATCGGTTGATAGAGTCGCAGGAAGTTGTCCCAACTTCGGACATAACGCGACCGAATTGTCGGCTCTGGAATTGAATGGCCTCCGGTTTGAACGCGAAGTCGCACGCGCTCAACCGCCAGGTCGGCACTGTTCAACCACGAGTAAAACAAAAAGACTTGGTAGCCCTCTTCTCGAAGTTTTCTCAGCCATGCGGCATACGTTCGACCCGACAAGGTTGTCTCGAAGGCAAAGTCTTCACCAGCCTGAGCAAAGTCGTCCAACTGTTGAAGCATCAAGCGGCCCGCCTGAAATGCTTGAGTGTCTGGGGCCAATCCGTTCAACCCTTGGGCGATTGCGTCAGCATTCACGAACGCTTTCGAGTGCAGAATCTCCGACAACAGCGTCTTCGAGACCGTCGTCTTCCCGGCACCATTCGGACCAGCGATTACGACAACTTGGGGCATAACACGCCTCCGCCCGCCTGAAGGCGGGACTACGATTTTGGCTCACGCCGCGAAGATTTTTTGGAAGCGGGGGTCGCGGGAGAGTTCGCCCTCTTTGGCCGGAGTCGATTCGATCAGCTTGTCGATGACGTGGTCGGGGGTGATCCCTTCGGACTCGGCGGCGAAGTTCAGGACGATGCGGTGGCGGAGGACCGGTTTGGCCATCTCGATGATGTCGTCGGTGCTGACATGCGTGCGGCCACTGAGCAACGCTCGGGTCTTGCCGCCGAGCAGCAAGTATTGGACGGCGCGCGGACCGGCTCCCCAGCTCAGCCATTCGTTGATGAAAGCGGGCGTGCCGTCTTGGCGGACTCGCGTTTGGCGAGCGAGGGCGAGGGCGTATTCGACGACGTGGTCGGTCACCGGCACTTGGCGGACAATACGTTGGAGTTCGATGATGTCATCATCGTCGAGGACCGCTTCGACGGCGTCGTTGTGGATGCCGGTCGTTTGCTTCGCGATTTGTTTTTCTTCGGCGAAGTTCGGATAGCCGACGTGGACCTTGAACATGAAGCGATCTTGTTGCGCTTCCGGAAGAGCGTACGTCCCTTCTTGCTCAATCGGGTTCTGCGTGGCGAGCACGAAGAACGGGTCGGCGAGAATGTGCCGCGTTTGGCCGACGGTGACTTGCCGTTCTTGCATCGCTTCCAGCAGCGCGGCTTGAGTCTTCGGGGGCGTGCGGTTGATTTCGTCCGCCAGGATGACGTTGTGGAACAGCGGACCGGTGATGAAGCGGAACTCGCGCTGGCCGGTGCTTTTGTTTTCTTGCAAGACTTCGGTGCCGGTGATGTCGGCGGGCATCAAGTCGGGCGTGAATTGGATGCGAGCGAACGACATCGACAAGCAGCGGGCCAGTGTGCTGATCATCAAGGTCTTGGCGAGTCCCGGCACTCCTTCCAGCAAGCAATGTCCGCGGCTGAACATGGCAATCAACAACTGGTCGATGACCTCATTCTGGCCGACGATGACCTGCGCCATCTGCTCGCGGATTTTTCGGTATCCCTGGCTCAGTTTCTCGATGGAATCCCCCGCTGCCGCCTCGATCGCCGCTCGGTCGTCGCTCATGAAGCCACCAAACTCCGAATGCTGGTTGTGTCGAATCAATTCCTCTCCGCGAGGAGGGCAGACTCTAGCGGTCGTTCGGAAGTCGGGCAATCAGTCGGGCAATCAATGGATCGGGACCGCTTTGATTGTCCCAGGCAGGACGCTGCCGCGTTCTCAAGGCGACTCCTATAATCCCGCGAACTCGCCGGAAGCATCTTGCCGGCCGACCTACTTACAAGAGGTGTCCCGTGCTCGTGCCGATGGAACTTGCCCGCATCATGATTAGCGAAGTCAGCGACCAGCAGGTGATCTACCTGCGTGCGGTCGACGGCGAGCGAATGCTGCCGATCTTGATTGGCCTGTTCGAGGCCACCAGCATCGACCGTCGCGTCAAAAAAGAATACCCGCAGCGACCGCTGACTCACGACTTACTCAAGGCGACCGTCGAGGCCCTGGGCGGCGAGATCGAAAGCATCGTCATCAACGACTTGCGCGAGCACACGTACTTCGCCAAGCTGCAGATTCGCCAAGGGGGCAACCTCGTCGAAGTCGACAGCCGCCCCAGCGACGCCGTCGCTCTGGCCGTCCATTACGAACCGCACCTGCCGATCTACGTTGATTCCAGTGTGCTGGACCAAGTCCCGTAGGTCAGGCTTTCCAGCCTGACCCGTTTGCGGATCGCGTGCTGAACTTCAGAGCGGTCAGGCTGGAAAGCCTGACCTACTTTTTATGCCCGAAGAACTCTTCGACATCGTTGATGATCAAGACCGCGTGATCGGCCAGATGGCTCGATCCGAAGTTCATCGGCGGAAACTCTTTCACCGCGCGGTGTCGATCTTCGTGTTCGATTCACGCGGGCGGTTGTTATTGCAGCAGCGCTCGGCAACGAAGGACGAGTACCCCCTGTGTTACACGTCATCCGCCTCGGGGCATGTCTCCGCCGGAGAAAACTACGATGAGACCGCCCCGCGCGAGTTACAGGAAGAACTCGGCCTGACGTCGCCGATCGAACGGCTCGCCGACTTTCCCGCCGGGCCGGAGACGGCGAACGAGTTCACCGTCCTCTATCGCACCATCACCGACACGCCGCCACAGTTCGATCCCGGTGAGATCGCTGGCGGCGCGTTCTATGAGCTGTCTGAAATCGACGACTGGCTGGCTCGTTCTCCCGAACAGTTTTCGCCACCATTTCGCGTCGCCTACCTGTGGTATCGATCAACTTGTGATTCGCATCCACCGCGCGGCTGAGCCATCCTCGGCCTTCATTTTCCGCCCCACATTTTCCGCCAGCCTCTTCCAGATTTTGAATGAGCTGGCAAAAAATGGAGGGCGAAAGAGGAAGACATTCCGCCGGCCAAACTTTATCGGAGTTTCCACATGTCACTCGCGCGTGTGTTGATGATCGCCAGCCTGACTGCATTTGTGCTGCCGTTGCTGTCCGGCAAGTTACCTGCCGCACTCTTGCAGGGAGAGATTCGCGACGCCGAGTCCGGCCAACTGCTCCCCGCTCGGCTTTACATCCAGTCGGCGGACGGGACGAAATGGTTCTTCGCGAAGTCCGCCGACCCGAAGGGCTCGGCCATCATTTATGACAAAGCCCGCGATCAGAAGAGCATTGAGAAACACACAACGCTGTCGGCTCATCCGTTCGTCGCCGAGCTACCTCCCGGCAAGTACACGCTCACCGTCGAACGCGGCAAGGAGTACTTGACCGCGACAAAAGAGGTCGCAGTCGGAGCGCAGCCGCTCGACGTAAAAATCGCACTCAAACGCTGGATCAACATGGCCGAGCGTGGCTGGTACTCCGGCGACACGCACGTGCATCGTCCCATCTCCGAACTGTCGAACGTCGCGCTGGCCGAAGACCTCAACATGGTCTATCCAATGTCGCAGTGGGTCACGGTGACTCACACGCTGCCGGAGAAAGGCCGAGTCGATCCGCAGCCGATCCCGACCGAGCCAATCTTCGCCGATCCAACACACGCCATCGTGCCGCGCAACACCGAGTACGAAATCTTCTCCGTCGGCGAGAAGCGACACACGCTCGGCGCGGTCCTGATCCTCGGCCAGAAGGAACCGCTAAAGATCGGGATCCCGCCGCTGAAGGGAGTCGCCGAAGAGGCTCATCGGCAAGGTGCGTTGCTCGACCTCGAAAAGCACTCGTGGGCCTGGACGCCGATCATCGCGCCGATCATGAAGGCAGACTTGTACCCGCTCTCGAACAATCACATCTGGCGCACCGAGTTCGCCTTCAAGTCCTGGACCATCGAAAACAACTGGCGCGACAACCCGCGTATCGAGACCGACAAAGAGGGCTTCACCGAGTCCGGCTGGCTGCACTTCGGCTGGGAGCAGTACTACGCAATGCTCAACTGCGGCCTACGAATGCGTCCAACTGCCGGCACCGCCAACGGCGTGCATCCGGTCCCGGCCGGCTTCAGCCGAGTCTACGTCGATCTCGGCGAAGAAAAATTCACGCCGGTACTCTGGCAGAAGCGGCTCAACGAAGGCCGCAGCTTCGTGACGACCGGGCCGATGGTCACGGCATCGGTCACCAAAAGCGGTGATGACAAAGTGCAGTACATAAAAATTGTCGGGGCCGCAGAGTGTGTGTCATCAGACCAGCGTGTGGAGGTTGTGAAGAACGGTGAGATCGTCGGAACGATCGCTGGCAGTGCATTTCAAATGGGACGCGACAGTTTTGTCACGAAGTTTGAATTTGCTCCCGATCAAATCGCAGGCACTTCGTGGTATGCCCTCCGCTGCATTGAGAAACTGCCCAATGGACGAATTCGATTCGCTCACACTGCGCCGGTGTTTTTCGATGTTCCGGCGAAACCACTTCATCCGAATCGAGACCAAGTCCGCTATTTGATCCAGCGTTGTGAAGAAGAAATCGCTCGCAACAAGGACGTGCTCAGCAAGGCCGAACTGGACGAGTACCGCGATGCGTTGGAGTTCTATCGTGGCAAGCTGGAGACGGCGCGGTGACGTCAACGTAGCCATCATCGCTCCGCGTGATGAGCCGAACGCTCCAAAAGACTTCGCGAAAGCGAGCCGCTGTGAAGCGCTCGGCTCGTCACGCGGAGCGACGACGGCGACGTTCACTTACCCGGCCTTCGCTGCCGGCACTGGCACGGTTGTCTTAAAGTGAAACCCATCCACTCGGCTGACCGTCGCCGTGCAGACGACCGCTTGTAGAACCATCAGCAGCAACCAACCGCGCGCGGGAGTGCCGGTGTATTCGGGGAGCGTTTGGCCGGGACCGTTGACGATCTTGGCGGTGATTTCTGGTTCGCGGCTGGAGACCCACAGCAGCCACGGCATCAAGAAGATCCACAACCGCGCCGCCTCGCCGGAGTTCTTTCCACTCAGCCACAACACGGCCAGCGTCACGAAGCACCACAACCGAAAACTCGCTAACGAGCGGCCGGAACGCAGGCAGCCTTTCGTGCTGGTCAGCCAACTCGAAGCGGCGAAGAGAAAGACTGGCGTACCGGCCGCTAGAGCTAACTCGATCGGGTTGACCAGCAACCACGATGAAAACGTTCGCGGGTACTTCGCGTAGAAGCCGGCGTGATTCTGGAAGTTCTGCATCCACACGCTCGGCAGATCGAGCGAGTACAGCCACCAGGTCATCCCAACAAAAATGGCAAACGTCGCCAGCGCGGCCGCAACGCACTGCGCCAATTCTTTCACGCGAGTGCCAAACGGTTCGATGGCCTCGCCGAACGCGCAGTCGGCCAGCGTCCACAGCGCGGCGAGAAATGCGATCGGCAACATCGCGAGACTCAACGTCATTCCCAGGAACATCACCAATCCAGCGAGCAATCCCGCCGCAATGGACCGTTGAGACCACGCTCGCCCCCAGACGGCGAGGAACGACGTCGCGAAGAACGGCAGCCATAAATCTGACACCGGATGAAACACCGCCAACGCGGGGACCAACGGCCACAAACAGACCGCTCGCCACGCCACTTCGCGCCCGCAGGTCTGACGCGCGAGAAAGAACAGCGGCACCACCGTGCTCATCGCCGCCAGCGCGGCCAGTAAGCCAGACAGCCACAACGCGGCTCGGTCCACGTCCGTCAGTGGCATCGTCGTTCTCGACGAGTTCGCGGCGATGATCTGAATGCCTTCTCGCACCGAGTCTGGCTGATACTCCAGCAGCATCGGTTGCAACTTCGGGAAGCGGGTCAAGAACCTGATGATCGACTTGTGCAACAGAATGAATCCGGGCGGATGCGTACCGAAGTGCAACACATCTCCTTCGCGCATTCGCTCGGCATACTTGGCGAGGTAATCCGGCTCTTGGCTCGCGCGGCCTTTCGCTTCTTCGTAGTAACCTTGAAAGCCGTGATACCAAATCACCCAGCCGACCTTGTTCAGCCGATGCGGCTCCGGCGGACATTCCTGAACGATGCTGTGCCACGTCGCCCCACCGATTACCAGCGCCGCCAGCCAACCGGTCATCTCCCAGCGATTCGCTTCCAGCACTCGGCGATCGGCGAACAAGCAAAACAGCAAATAGCCGACGGTTGCCAGAGCCGCGATTCCCCAACCCAACGCGGTCTCTTTGAAGGTCGCATCATCGAACTGAATGCGGTCCCAAGTCCATTCGTTGGGAACACCCAGCGGCAGGTCCGATCCCCACAACAACCAGATCGTCGCCGCCACGCCCGCCAACTGAGCCAGCCAGAACAACACCTTCGTCGCACGCATCGTCGCTCCTCAACAGATCAAATTCGCCGCTCCATCAGCGGCGCGGGACTCTATCGGAAGACGAGCGTGCGACACCAGCACGACGCGCGAGCGAGTGGTTGTTATCGAGCAACCACTCGCTCGCGCGTCGTGCTGGTATGTCAGCGCGCTTTTCTCAAGTTGAAACATTGGTCAACCGCGTGGCACGGAGAACATAGACTCGCTCGAATACCGCCCCTATGCCGCCGATTACAATTCCACCGTTCCGATCTCACTGGGCTTTGGCGGGAGGTCATCGCCAGACACTCGCCGGAGCATTCTTCCCCGGCCGCTTGCCCGACGAACGCGCCGTAATTCGTCATATTCCTCTGCCCGACGGTGACACGCTCGCCGTTCACGACGACTGCCCGCTGGATTGGACGAATGCCGATCCGGTCGTCGTGATGCTGCACGGACTCGCCGGTTGTCACCGCAGTTCCTACTTGGTTCGCATGGCAGCGTTGCTCAACGAATGCGGCATCCGCACGTTTCGATTGGACCTGCGGGGTTGCGGTGCCGGTTTTGGATTGGCTCTGAAACCCTACAACGCAGGCTGCTCGGACGATGTGCTGGCCGTATTGCGAGCGGTGATTGAGTGGTGCCCCAACTCGCCGATCTCGTTGTTCGGTTTCTCGCTGGGGGGCAACATCGTTTTGAAGTTGCTGGGCGAGACTCCCGAACGAGTCCCCTCGGAACTCGTTCGAGCAGCCGCGATCAATCCGCCGATTGACTTGGCAAGTTGCACCTACGGCCTGTCGCGCTGGCCACAGCGGCATTACGACGCCTACTTTGTGCGGCAGTTGTTGCAGCGGCTGCGCGAGCTTCAGCAGCAACGAACCGACTTCGTGCCGCCGGCGTTTGCTCGGACACCGCGCCGGCTGGTCGAGTTTGATGACCAATACACCGCTCCGCGTTCCGGGTATCGCAATGCCGACGACTACTACCAGCAATGCAGCTCCGAGCAGTTCATTCCCGCGATCCGACTCCCGACGCTGATCCTCACCTCACGCAACGATCCACTGATTCCAATCGCGTCTTTCGAACGTCTCTCTCCACCAGCCAACGTCCGGCTGCACATCGCCGAGGGAGGCGGACATCTCGGCTACCTCGCGACCGGCAACGGCGAGCGTTCCAGAGATTGGCTACAGACGCAGTTGCGCGATTGGGTGCTGCCGCAGTAGCGCACGCGGCTCGCGGACGTAGACCGGACGCCTACGTCCGGTCACCTCTGTGGTGATTATCGTGACGAGTTATGGAACAGTGAGACCGGACGTGGGCGTCCGGTCTACATCCGCGCTACGTTTCACCCAATCCACTTCCGCACCACGTCGTAACCGGCGATCAACGACATCGTGCCGTAGGACAGCGAGCACAGCAGCAGCGCCGCTTTCCGCCACCAACTCGGTTGCAGTTCGCGAGGCAGCAGCCGCGTGTTGACCAGATAAAGCTGCACGCCGGCAATCGCCATCACCACGCCCGCCATCGTGCCGAGGTACTTGAAGAGCGTCATCGCGCTCCCCAGATGCACCGCGACCAATCCCCAGGCCGTGAACACGAACAGCAGCGAGTAATAAACCTTCGCGATCGAACCATCACGCCACGAGCGGACTCGCGAGCTGGCGGTCCACAGCGTGTCGGTCAGCGTGCGGATCAAGACGTCGGTGTTGCCCAACTGCGTCGAGAACAGAATCCAAAACCCGTTGAGCAATCCCAGAATCCACAGCCCGCGCCAGAAATGCTCGGCCATGAACTGAGCCTGAAACGCGCCGGCTCCGATCTTCGAGAGATCGGTCCCCTGCGGGATGATGGCTCGCGCGAGATTCACGTTCAGGAACATGCCCAGGAAACAGCCGAGTGCCCACACCCAAACCTGATCGATCACGACATAGCGCCACCAGATTCGCCAGCGCCGCATGTTTTCTGTCGTGATCGCGAACACCTTGCCGACGTGCGACAGCCGCACTTCTTTCGCTCCAACTGCACTGGGGATCGCGCCGACCACCGCGCCCATGCCGAACCCTTTGTCGCGGATCCAATTCGAAATCGTCAGGTTGCCGATGCCTCCGGAACCAGCCGTCGCGAAGAACGTCGCCATCAACAGCGGCTCGATCCCGGTCGGCCAGTTGCCGAATTCCAAGAAGCCCGCCAGCGTCCCCACCCAGATGTCTGCCGGCACGAACCACAGATTGACCGTGGTCAAGAAGATGAAGATGTACGCGATCATGAACCACGAGGCGATTTCCAGCATCCGCTCAATCGTCCCGCCGAACATCAGAATCAGCAGCGTGATGACGATGATGCCGTAGGTGATCTTGAGATTGGAACTGCGATCCGCACCCGCTTGATCTTGTTGCTTCCGCAGCAACGCTTCCGCTTCCACGGCCCCCGCGTGAGCGACGTCCTGCCACTCTTCGTCCGCGGGCGCTGAGACCGGCACGCGGTCGAGCACCATGCCAAAGACCGTCACCGCAGCCGCCGGCGCGAGCGCGGGAACTCCAAGCTGCATCGCCGTGAGCAACACATACGCACCGCCCCAAAAGCGGCAGCCGGGTTTCAGTCGCATGATGCCGGAGATCGCCGGCTCGCCCGTGTAAAGCGTGTAACGAATGCCTTCGAGGTTGAAGATCAATTGCAGCACGATGGCGACGGTCGCGATCCACAGAACTCCGGGACCATGCTTAATGGTGATCGCCGGTCCGATCAGCCACTCGCCGCCACCAATCGACGCCGCCAGCAAGATCGCACCGGGGCCGATAACTTTGAATGCGTTGCGGATCGAGAAGGGGAGCGGCTCCGGCAGTTCAGCAACCTCCCACGGTGGCAGTTGGCCAGGAACGAGTGAATTGGTCTCGGTCGATCGCGTTGTGTCGGTCACAGAGTGGTTCCCTTTGCTGGGGCTGCATCATTCTGCCCCCATCGTTCTGCCAAGAAATCTTTTGGCAGAACGATGGGGGCAGAACGATAGGGATCTCATTGAGGCGGTTGCCAAAGCGGTTCGTCGGGGTCGAGGCGTCGGAAGATCCTTGGCGGGAGATAACGGATCGAGTTCGTCCGGTTCATAGCGGCAGAGGCCGAGGGCATACTAAATGATCCCGGCGGGGTTGCCACCCAGCTTGAAGCACCAGCCATCGGCAGTGAAGGCCGCCCAAGCTTCGCTGGCGATGGTGAACAAGTCCAAGCATACTGCTCCGCGTTCTGTTCCCTGCTAACACGAGCGCCATGCAACCGGAGGTCCAACACAAACCATGCCGAGCATTGAGCAAACGATTGACGCCGTTCTGGAGACCGTCAAGAAGGCGAAGGACCGTCAGAAGAAATGTTGTCTGCTGATCGGTGCCGGCTGTTCGGTGAAGGCGGGTGTGCCACTGGCGTCCGGATTCGTAGACATCATCAAACGGGACTGGCCAGCGGCGTTTGGTCAGGCCAACGAGCCGAAGCACTATCCGCAGTGCATGGCCGCACTCTCGCTCTCCGAGCGTCGCGATTTGATTGGCGAGCATGTGGACAAGGCCAAGCTCAACTGGGGGCACATCGCCATCGCGCAGTTGATGAAGCACGGCTACGTGGATCGCGTGTTGACGACGAATTTTGATCCGCTGGTGGTGCGTGCGTGTGCGATGGTCGGACATTTCCCGGCAGTCTACGACTTCGCGGTCTCGCAGGTACTCAAGCCCGCCGACATTTCGGGTGACGCGGTCTTTTACCTGCATGGCCAGCGGAACGGCTTCGTGCTGATGAACACCGTCGAGGAATGCGGCGAACACTCAAAAAAGCTGGCACCGTTGTTTCAGGATGCTGGTCAAGGTCGGGTCTGGATTGTCGTCGGCTATAGCGGTGAGAACGACCCGGTCTTCGACCATCTGGCGCGAGTCGAATCATTCGACAACAAGCTCTATTGGATCGGGTACAAGGACAACGAGCCGGCTGAACATGTCCGCACCCGGCTGCTGCAAGACGGCAAGTACGCCTTTCATGTGAAGGGGTTTGATGCGGATGACTTCTTTGTCACGCTGACGCAGAAGCTCGGCTGTTTCCCACCCCGGCTCGTTTCGGAGCCGTTCTCGCACCTCAATGATTTGTTCAAAGAGTTCACCGACTACAAGGCTCCGCAGCAGGAGCAGGCACGCGACATCACAGAGCAAGCACGCCAGATGGTCCGCGACGCCATTGGTAAGTACGAAAAACCTGCCAAGCCGCGTAAGAGCCGACACCCAGCGAAAACTCTGGCAAAGTTGCCTTCGCTGGAACTGCAAGTCATGAAGGAATTCATGGCCGGTAACTACGACAAACTCATTCAGATTTTTCCGGCTGACCAACCGGTGCCAGCCGAATTCGTGGACGCTGTGGCTTGGTCGTATATCGCTCAAGCGGACGCGCTCTCGGAACCGGCGAAGCAGAAGTCCGGTGCAGAGGCCGACCGGCTGTTCGCTCAAGCGGGCGAAAAGTACGAGGCGGCGTTGCGGATCAAGCCGGACAAGCATGAGGCCCTCAACAACTGGGGCAACGCGCTCTTGGATCAGGCAAAGCAGAAGTCCGGTGCGGAGGCCGACCGGCTGTTTGGCCAGGCTGCGGAGAAATACCTGCGCGCCGAAGAACTGATGCCAGGGCAAGGAGCTTACGGTCTGGCCTGCATCAGTGCCCTTCAAGGCCGCGAGCAGGATTGCCGGGCATGGTTGGAGAAGTCGCAGGCCCAGGGCCAACTTCCGTCCCAGCAACATCTTCTCGATGACACAGACTTGATGAGCGTCCGCAGCCGAGATTGGTTTCAGTCGCTGATCGCCAATCTCTGAATGCAGCTTGGCCCGCGCTGGGTGCGAAGCACAACAGCACAAGAAACCTCAAGCCGAGAAGGGCAGGTCTTCATGATCGCCAGAACCACTTCCGACCTGCGACGGCTTGGCCTATGCTGTTTGAGGTTCAACGTTGAAGACAGGCTGGCCTTCAAGATTCCAGTTGTCATTGAACGGCTGTTGATGACGCGGTCAGAAAGAAAATAAATCATGATTGAACTGACCATCGAGCAGCATTCGTCGGCTTTGGCGGACCCGGAAACTCCCAAGCGAGTTCTGGACCCGGTCTCGAAGGAAGTCTTTGTCTTGGTGCCCGAGCAGACCTACGAGCATGTCTGCCGGAGACTCTTGGCGGATGGTTCCGGTGAAATCGACGTTGGGCGGCTGGTTGACGATGCGATGGCTGAGTACGACGCGGACGATCCACTGCTGGCGAGCTATCAACAAGGTCAGGGCCAATGATGGTTCGTCGTGGCGATGTCGTGGTGATCGACTTCCCGTTTACCAGTGGGACGCAAAGCAAGATCCGCCCGGCGTTGGTCGTGCAGAATGACAACGACAATCAGCGGTTGCCGAAAACCGTCGTTGCGATGATCACCGGCAACCTACGACGGAGCGGCGAGCCGACCCATTTGTTGATCGATCCCAATACGGTTGATGGGAGCGGTTCCGGGCTTTCCGGACCGTCACTGGCCGTGTTCGTGAATCTATTCACGGTCGATCAATCGGCCATCATCCGCACGAGAGGCCATCTTTCGCCGGTGTTGCTTGAACGAGCCGACGACTGCTTGCGCGTTGCTCTCGATTTGACTTGATGGCTTTCTCGAAGGTCTTTTCGTTTGACTGTCCTGTGCGTAACGCGGGCTCGTGCGAGCGTGAAGATTCAGCAAAAACCAGGAACGGTCTTGATCGACCGGAAGTCAACCAGCAGAATCCCGCCTCGTTGCGTAGGGTGGCCATGAACGTGGGGCAGGTTTTCAACCTGCCGAGTACAAAGACTCGCTTGATAGAAGAGTGACGGGCAGGTTGAAAACCTGCCCCACGGAGAATGAAACGTGTTCAACCGGTTGGGACGATGCTTGGTGGCCTGGCTGGCGGCGAGTTCGCTGCTAGTCGCGTCCACGGCCGCCATCGTCCACACGCACGAGCATTCGCCGGGACATGTTCACGAGAAGTGCTCGGAGAGCACGAAGCCGGTCAAGCATCAGCACGCTGGCTGCAAGCATCAGCACGCTGGCTGCAAGCATCACCATCATCACGCTGATCCGGTCTCGCAGCCTGAGACGCCACATCAGCATCCGACGCCGCAGTCGCACGATGATTGTGCGTTGTGCCATTTCCTCCTGGAACACTCGCTCCCGCCGAGCCACGTTGAGCTGCCGTCGCTCGATGTGGTGCTGGAGTTCCGACCGACGACTCCGCAAGTTTGCGCAGTCGTTGCGGACTTTGATCTGCCGCCTGCTCGCGGCCCGCCTTGCGCTGCCTAAATCCCCAGATGATTTAGGTTCAACCGAGCGATTTGACGTGGCCTCACTGCCCGTCCGCTCAAGCTTTCATTCTTTTTCGCTGCGGCACTTCATGGCCGTCGCGTTCCTGCGCAAGGAGTTTTTCAGATGTCATTTCATTGGCTATTAAGTCCCCACCCTGCCCTCCGACTACGTCGTGGTTTCACGTTGATCGAATTGCTGGTCGTGATCGCGATTGTCGCAGTCTTGATTGCGTTGCTGTTGCCGGCCGTGCAGCAAGCTCGCGAGGCGGCGCGGCGGTCGCAGTGCCAGAACAATCTCAAGCAGATTGGCCTGGCGCTGCACAACTATCACGACAGCAGCCAGCGTTTTCCGCAGGGTTGGATTGGAATCACTGCCAATCAACCGGATGTCAACGGCCTCAACGGCTGGGGTTGGGCCAGCAAGCTGCTGCATCGCATCGAACAGCCGGCGCTGTATCACGCGATCAATTTCAAATTGTCGGTGACGAACGCCGCCAACACGGCCAACCTCCTTCGAGCCTTGCCGGTCTTTCGGTGCCCGTCCGATTCCTCGGCCGAGACTTGGATTCTGAAGAACTCGGCGGGCACGCCGGTGGCGACTCTGGCAACGGCGAATTACGTCGGCAACTTTGGCACCGATGGGCTGGATGCTTGCTTGAGCTTCACGCCGGGAATGACGTGCCAGGGGGACGGAGTGCTGATGCACAATCAGACGATCCGCCTGTCCGACATCAGGGACGGCACCAGTTCGACATTGATGATCGGCGAGCGAAAGACACGCGCCGACTTGGATTGGCATTCGACCTGGGCGGGTGTCGTGGCAGGAGGAGACGAGAGCTTTCAGCGTATCTTGGGAGTGACCGACCATGTCCCCAACAGCCCGGCGTCCCACTTCGATGACTTCAGCAGTGCTCACACGACCGGTTCGTTCTTCGTGATGGCGGACGGCCATGTGAAGCTCATCACGTCGAACATCGACGAGAACGTCTACAAAAAACTGGCGACTCGCGGTGGAAACGAGCCGGTGGCCGACTTCTAAGGCAATAAGCCAAACCAACTGGCCAGCCCGTCGTCGATGGACTTGCCGACGAACAGATCGCGCCCGGCGGAGTTGCGCGCGATTCGTTCTTCGGCAGCCTGCACTTCGGCCAAGTCGTTTCGTTTCAACGCCGCGGCGCGCAGCACCAGATCAACCGCAACGGCTGGGAGACCGTTTTCCAGACGGTCTCGCTCGTCCTTCCAGATCGAAATGTTTTCTTGCAGTGCGGTGTCCGACACGCGATTCAGGAAATCCGAACGGAACAACGGAGCGAGACACGGGCCGGTCGCGGTCTGCAACACGAAGTTGGCATTCTCCGGCTGGCCGGCGGGATTCTTCCACATCCGCAGCGCGAGCGGACGGATGACGGTGGTGACATGCTTGAGATAACCGTCGTTGTCGCGAGCAATCAGCAGCAGTTGGGCGAGGACAATCGCTCGACTCAATGTCTCGTCGTCATTGGCGGGGCGTTGCGGTTCGGCTCGGAAATACGTCAGCGCATCGTCGAGGGCATCGACACTCAGAAAGACCTCGGCCACGTACAAGTCGTGGATCAAATGTTTGAGCAATTCCGCTTGCGGTCCCAACGCACCCAACATGGCGTCGGTCGCATCGGGTGCCTTTGAGTCGGCGGTTGATTCGGCGGACGGAAAGAAGCTCTGCTCGAATTCCAAGAACTTCGCCGCCGCTTCTTCGTCGCGGCCCAACCGTTTGAGGCAGATGAACTCGAAGAGTTGCGAGTTCACTGGTGCGCCGATCCGCTGCGTGAACTCGATCCAGTTCTGAGGCGGTTTCGCGGTCGGCAGTTTTTGGCGAGCTTGCTCATACCAACGCCAAGCCTCCGCGTGATTGCGTTTGAGCAAATGGAAATGGCCGATCTGCAATTCTTCCTGCGGTGAGACGGCCAGCCAGGAAACCTCTCCCGTTCCGATGTCGATGGTCGCGGCGGGATCTCCCGGCCACAGGCCCCACTGGCGAAGCATCGACAGCAGCGAGCGATAACGCGGAGTGAACGTCAGCCAAAGAGAGAGCCGATCCTCGGTCGGCGACCAGAGCGGAAAGGTGACTCGCATGCCGGAGAAAACTTCTCGGCCCGGATTGGTCAGATCGGCATCGGCGATCCACACGCTGTCGCGCGACAACGGATCGGGCTTCAGCAGCAACGCCCACCACGGCGACTCCAGGGGAGGATTCAGCGGACTGACCGCGACATAGGCGAGCCTTTGGCCAGTCGCATCGAACCCAGCAAACTTGCGGATCGGCTGGCTCGCGACCACGTCCGAGATTGTTCCGGTCGGTTCGAGAATTCGGAGTGATGCGGAAGCGTTCGGTGGCTGTGTGAGGAATCCCAATCGCCGGCCGTCGGGGGACCAGTGTAGATCGGCGAACAAGCCGTCCGACTCAGCCACCGTGCTCATCGTGCGGCTGGCGAATTCCACTTGATGCAGCCGGTGCTTCGTCATCATTTCCGGCGGATCGCTGGTTACGCGCGACACGAACGCGAAGCGTGAGTCATCTCTCGTCCAGGCCGGGCGGCTGGCTCGCAGCGACTCGATCATTGACGGTAATTCTGCGAGCGATAATTGCGCGGACTCCGGCACATGCCACCACGAATCTTTCTTGTCTGGCGATCCGATCCAGATGCCGTCCAGCGCTGCGGGTGATGACTGTTTTTGATTCGGCCCGTTTCCCACCACGCAGACCAACGCAGAGCCGCTCGGAGTCCAATCGCACAGGACGGCGTGGCCCGCGTGCGGAAAGATTCGCCGTGTTTGCTTGGACTCCAAATCGTATTCAAAGATCGAGTGCTGCTCGGTGCTGTCCTCCAGCGAGGCAACGAACAACACATGCTTCCCGTCCGGATGCCAGCGGACGACAAGCCCCGCCGACACATAGCCGACATGCCCGCACGTCGCGCTGAAGAGTTTCCGCACCTCGGCTGGCTGATCGGCCTGCGGCTCGTCGCGCAACCAGCATGTGAAGCGCACCGGAATCTGACCGACGATCCGCCCTTCGGCCGGGACCGGGCCGGTCGGAAGCGCGGGATGTGGCTTGGTCTCATCGAGCGGCTGTGCGGTCGCGAACAGCAACCGTCCGTCAGTGGGACTGGCCTGCGGACGGCTGGTGGCCAGCACGGTTTCATCCGGTTGGAAAATCTTCGTGGCCGGCCCGCCATGAGGATCGGCAACAAAGACTCCTTCTTCATCGTGTTGAAAGGCCACTTGATTGCCTTCACGAGAAAACTCGACCGTCCGATCGGGACGAACCGGTTCTTGAACGCAACCCACGATCATCAGGCTCAGAACTGCCGACATCGAGATCACGAAATCTCTTTGGCCGAGTGAGAGAGGCATGGTCGTCATCCTTCATCAGGCAAGCGCAGGGGAAATGTCCGACTCCATGAGTCCGGAGAGCCACAGTTATTCCCGCGATTTCATGAGCGATGGCCCGGTGGTTGATCCCGGTCTTTGGCCGCATGGCACAACATCATACGAGAGCCGGTCGTAGCGATTGTGCCGGTCGTGGCGATTTCAGGAACTCGAACGGCGCGACGCGACCGTGTCTGGAAGACCGACCACGCCAGCAGTTCGGGTTGCTGACAATAATCAACGTGGAAAAGCGGCAACGGATGGCGAGGCTTTGCGGCGCAGGCCAAGTCATGTCGTATCTTTGCCGCACTCGTTGTGTAGAGCTGTCCGCGGATTCAACCGGTCGAGGATTCCCATGCCAGAAATGAGTTTGCAGTTAGCGGTGTACTTGGTCTGCGTCGGAGCCCTCACGCTTTCCACGGCGATCAGCGACATCCGGATCAAGAAGATTCCGAACAAGATCACGCTGCCGATTTTCGGCGCGGGACTGCTCTATCAGGCGTTGTTCAATCAGCTTGGCGCGGGAGTCGGCCAGCCCGGATTGATCGACGCGACGGCGGCGTTTGCGACCGGGTTCGGGATGATGTGGGTCTTGTGGATGATCGGCGGTGGCGGCGGCGGCGACGTGAAGCTGATGGGGGCTTTGAGCGTTTGGATCGGGTTTAAGCCCACCTGCATGGTGCTGATTCTGAGCACGATCTTCGTGATTGTCGGCACAGTCGGAGTAATGGCCTTCAGCGTTTTGACGCACGGACTGTTTCGGACCAAAGAGGTTTATCTCGCCGGCGGCCAAACGCCGAATGGGCTACCGCTAGCGGCAGAAACTGCCGTTCAACGTCAAACCCGGCGGGTCATGGGTTATGCGCCGCCGGTGGCGTTGGCGACATGGGTCATCGTGTTGTGGAAGCTGCCGAAGTTTCCTGGGTTCTAAAGTCGACGAGCAAAGATTTTTGGGTAGCCGCGTTTCGCCAGAACGCGGGCGTGTGGCCGAAAACCCGCGTTCTGGCGAACGGCGGCTACCCCAAGAATTCTGCGTCGTGAAACGGAAATCATGAAAGCCTCTCGCAAGTCGATCCAGCGCCGCCGATCCGGTGTGCTCAGCATGGAGTTGGCGCTGACGTTGCCGATTCTCGCGCTGGTGTTGGCCGGGCTGTTCGAGTTCACGATGTTGTTCTTCGCGCGCGGCGAAGTGGTCGAGGCGAGCCGAGTGGCCGCTCGCAAAGCCAGCTTGCCAGGTGCGACTGCGGAAGATGTCGAGGACGAAGTTTTGAAGGTGCTACACCCTCGGTTTCACAACTCGCTGCAAGTGGACGCGCAGTTGGGAGAGAAGTCGGGAGACGTGGTCGCGGTGGTGGTGACGGTCGCGATGAGCGACGCCGCACCGGACCTGTTGTGGCCGATCGGCTACAGCCTGCAAGGACGCCCGTTGTTGTCGGAAACCTGCATGATTCGGGAATGAAGGAGACCTGCGGTGAAACTTACTCCGGCAAAAGTCACGATGTTGATGCTCGTGGCGGTGGGCGGCTTGATCGGGATGTACGTCATCAAGGGCTTGTTTGCGGTCGAGAAGAAAGTCGTGCGCTCGCAGACCGTCAACCTGCCGCTGGCGACGGCTTACCTCGCTCCGGGAACAAGAATTACCGACACGCACGTCGGACTTGGTCCGTTTCTGGTCAAAGAACTCAAGGAAGACCACCTGCGTTCAGCACGTGTGACGGTGGGCCGTGTGGTCAAAAAGGCGATCCAGCCAGGTAATGCGATTCGAGGATCGGATTTGTATGAACCGGGCGAGAACTCACCGCTCGAAGTCGGCGAAGGCAAACATGCCATCTCAATCACCGTCAAGAACCCGACCGAGATGCTGGACGGGCTGATTAAGCCGGGCGATTACGTGGATGTGCATTTCACGTTGAATCCTCAGAACGCGGGTGGACTCGACGAACGGCTTGTCAAATTAGGCGGCGTCAGCATGACCTTGCTCAAAGGCGTGAAGGTGCTGGCTGTCAACAAGGGATTTCGGCAGTCGCCGGTGCTGCCCACGGGAAATTCGATCACGCTGGAATTGGAGCCGAGCCAAACCAACGTGTTACTGGTGGCTCAGCCGCGCGGCACGATCTCGTTCAGCTTCACCCCGGACGGCGAAGGAACGGGTGGCATCGCGTTGAACAACGCCGATCGCGCGACACTCTGGGAGATCATGGGACTCAGAAAGCCGGTTCAAAAACCCGAAGTGAAACCCGAGGAGCCAGAGAAGCCCTTCATCACGGAAACCTTTCGCGGTGCCGGTGGAACCTCGTTGCAGTGGGACAAGGACGGCAAGAAATTTGAAGCCCGCTCTGGATTGGGTGCGAACCAATCCGTCAATCCAAATTCCAGCCCCAACGGTGCCGGCAAAGACGACGATTTTGATCCAGACAGTGTGTTTCTCAACTCCGGCAGCCGGGGCAACGACGTGCCCATCCAGGAGACCGCGCCCGCTCCGGCATCAGATCCGGACATCCCGATGACGCAGCCGGACACGACGAGCAAAGGTGTCCGATCGCGAGTCGGCTCGATGTTGCGAGCCCGTCCGAAAACCGCGGGTTCGACCCCTGGGCCGACCGCTTTACGAAACTGATTCCCCTTTTCGTTCGAACCTTGGTCAGTGACTTCGATGGCGATGCGACACCTTCCCCGGTCAACACGCTTGCGAGTCGCGTCACGCCGAGCCGGCATTTTGATGCCGGCGTTGGCGTTGGCGCTGATCGTGGCATTGGCTGGCGCGGCCTTAGTCGTTGATCGGCTGCACTTGGACTCCGCGAAGAGTGAGTTGCGGATCGCTGCGGAAGCGGCCGCGCTGGCCGCCGCTCGCGAGTTGGCCAACGATGACCGTTTGCGACTCGACTTCGATCCCGCAGCACTGCAAATGAAATCTCGTTTTGCGGCCGCCAGAATCGCCGCGCAAAACGTCGTCGCCGGTGAGCCGGTGACGTTGAGCACCGATTCGGCGAGCGACGTTCGCTTCGGCCGCTTGATGAATGATCCCGCCACCGGCGAACCAGTTTTTGTCGAGGCCAACGATCACGAGCCAACTTCCGTAGCCGTCGCCGCGCGCTGCACGGAGGCTCGTCACTCGGCGGTCCCGCTGCCGTTCCGAACTTTCTACGCACCGACCGATGCGGATGTGGTGGCGGTCGCGGAAGCGTCCCTCAACTTCCAGGTCAGAGGGCTGAGATCCGTTGACCGATTGCCGATCCCCACGCTGCCGCTCGCGATCTTGGCACAGCCGAACGCGAAACCAGATGCGTCTCACAAGCACTCCACCGTATCGCTCAAACAGTCCGACAAAGCGGGCGCGTCGAGCAACCTTCAGCAGTCAACCGCTCCCAACTGGACGCGAGACATCGAGCAGCGTCGTGGTGCCGATCACTTTGGCTACGACTCCGCGACGGGTGAAATCACGAACGAGGCGGACGGAATTCCGGAGATCACGTTGCGGACGGCAACTCATTCGAGCAACTCGAAAACGAATGCGTTCGTCATCACTCTGACGGGAGATTTGACGGAGAACCATTTGCGTCGGCAAATCTCTCACGGTTGGTCGGCGGACGATCTCGAACCGTTGGGAGGTGAACTGCTCTTTGATCACGAGCCTTTGACTTTGGCGGGGCTGCGCGGTGTGGACGGCAACGTGCTGGCTCAAGCATTCCGATCGGTGCTCGGCCAAAGCCGCGTCGTCTTCTTGTACGAGCGGGCGGAAGGGGATTCTCGCTCGCACGCCGCGTCGTTGCAGGTCACGAGAATGGTGGCGGGGCGCGTGATGTTCGTTCGCGAAATCTCCGAGTGCGAGTGCGAGATCGTGCTGCAACCGGCCGTGCTGGCGACTCGATCGGCCGTCGCCACTGCGGACGAGTCTGATTCTGGCTGCGAGAAGAACAAATACGTCGCCAACCTGCGACTGACGAATTAAGTGGAACTGGAGTGACTCATCATGGAAGCGACCGTCAACAAACCGACCGATGGACGCCAGGCGTTTCAACGACTGAAGACGCACCTGCACCGGCGGATGATCGACGCGATCGACCTGTCGAAGGCGGGGCAGCTCAACGAGAACGATCTGCGGGCGCAGTTGCGTGGTCTGGCGACGCACCTCTGCACGATGGAGGCGGTCGCGTTACCGCCGGAGCAGCGTGACCTGATGGTCCGCGAAGATCTACGGCTTCGGTCCGTTGGAACCGCTGATGAACGATCCGGAGGTCAGCGACGTGCTGGTCAATGGGCCGGACCGCGTATTCGTCGAGCGTCGCGGCCTGTTGGAAGCGACCGACATTCGCTTCGCCGACGAGCAGCACTTGATGCGGCTGATTCACCGGCTGGTCGGCCGCGCGGGCCGGCGCATCGACGAAGTCTCGCCGATGGTCGATGCCAAGCTGCCGGACGGCTCGCGTCTGAACGCGGTGATCCCGCCCTTGGCTTTGAAGGGACCGACGATCTCGATTCGTAAGTTCGCCAAGCGCACGCTGGTGTTCGAGGACATGGTCCGATTCGGCTCGCTCGCGCCGGAGATGGCCGACTTCCTGATCTTGGCGATTCGTGCCCGGCTCAACGTGCTGATCAGCGGCGGCACCGGTGCCGGCAAGACGACGATGCTCAACAACGTCAGCCGGTTCATCTCGCCGAACGAGCGAGTCATCACGATCGAACAGACGGCCGAATTGCAGTTGCAGCAACCGGACGTCGTGTCGTTGGAAATGCGACCGGCCAACGTCGAAGGCAAAGGGGAGATCAACCAGCGCGACTTACTGAAGAACAGTCTGCGAATGCGGCCGGATCGGATCATCGTCGGCGAAGCTCGCGGCGGCGAAGTGCTGGAAATGCTGCAAGCCATGAACACCGGCCACGAAGGCTCGATGAGCACCGTCCACGCCAACGACACGCGCGATGCGCTCGACCGGCTGGAGATGATGATCGCCCTGTCCGGCGTGGATCTGCCGGCCTCGATCGCTCGCCAATACATCTCGACGGCGATTCATGTCCTGGTCCACATGTCGCGCTTGAGCACGGGCGAACGCAAAGTGACCCGCGTCTCCGAACTCTGCGGCTGCCGCGATGGCTCGTACTTGATCGAAGACATTTTTGTGTATCGCATGACCGGCATCGGTCCGGACGGGAAAGCCCGCGGCGCGTTTTATTCGACCGGCCACGAACCGATCTGCTTCAAACGCCTGAGCGCGATGGGCCACGAACCGCCCAAGGGCATCTTCCTGTCCCGCGAATTGAGCTCCGGCGTCAACTACCAAGCCAAGGTCTGAACTCCAAAATCTCAAATCTCAAATCTCAAATTTGAAATCTGAAATCTGAAATCTGGTTCCATCATGGCCACCGACTTTCCGATCTACCGCGCGATTGAAGCCCAGCCGACTTTTGCCGGCATTTTGCGGAATCAAGAGCGCTTCGCCACGACCGACGACGACAAAGTCTCGAACCGGATCAACACGGAGTTCGACCGGGTCATGATCCAGTCGAGCGTGGACATCTCGCCGACGACGTTGTTGATGCTCTGCTTGCTGAGCGGCATCGTGGTCGGCGGGTTGATTCTGGTCTTTCAAGAGAATCCGCTGACGGCTGCGGTGGGCTTGGGAGCGGGGGGCATGTTCCCGCTGCTGTATGTGCTTTTCGCACGCATTCAGCGTCAGCGGCTGATGACGCAACAGTTGCCGAGCATGATTGAAGAGCTGGCTCGCGCGGCGAAGACCGGCCGCAGCATCGACCAATGCTGCACGATGGTCGCGGAAGACACGCCTGAACCGCTCGGCTCCGAACTGCGCGTCTGTGCTCGCCGGATGCAGATGGGCGAAGACATCGCGAGTTCGATGCGCGATCTGCCGGAACGGACCGGCCTGGTCGCGCTCAACATCCTGGTGACGTCACGGGGAGTGCATCAGCAGACCGGCGGTGATCTGGTGATGGTGCTGGAACGATTGGCTCAGACGATTCGCGACCGCCTGCTGTTCTTCGGCCGGCTGCGAGCGGCCACGATCGGCAGCCGCTGGACGGCGATCCTGATGATCGCCCTGCCGCCGATCATCATCACGTTCTTCATGTTTCGCGACACCAACTACCTGAATCAATTGCTGAGTACCTATTGGGGCCGCTTTTTGACAATCGCCGCCGCGGTCCTGGACCTGGTCGGCGCAGTGTGGGTGCTGTCAATTCTGCGCGGCAGCCAGCGGACATAACCGACGCGGTGACAGACATTGGATGGAATCTCAACGATGTTGACGACCTTCGGATTGCAAGTGGCGTTCTACAGCCTGTGTGCGGTGATCATCGCGCTGGCGCTGGGCAACATCATCCGTCGCAAACGGCGCGAGCGATTGTTGGCTCAGCGTCCGCACGAAGAACTCAATCAGCTCGACCGTCTGCAACAGGAACTGCAAGAGGCGGAACGCCGGCAGGCCGAACAAGCGCGCGACGTCGCTACGCCGGCCGCGCCCGCCATTTCGATCCTCAAGCCGGAGGCCGCCACTTCCGTTCCGTCGCCCGTAACAACGACCGCACCGCGAACGATCAATGCCGATGGAATGCCGGTCTATCTCCCGACCGGAGCGGCCGTGACCACCTGGCAAGATCGCACGTTGTTTGGTTCGCAGACGCAATCGGGTTGGCGGGGCAGCCCGGCAATTCCGCGCGTCGAACCGCATGAAGTCCCGACCGTTGATACCAGCGATTACGTCTTTGGCCCGGCGACACCGATCTTGGCGTCGTTCCTCCCGGAAAACGAAACGGCCAAGCTCACGCTCGCTCGCGAACTCAAGCAGGCGGGAGACTACGCGCCGCATGCGCGAGAGAACCTTGCCGCCACACGATTCCTGTTCATGTTCGGCTCGCTGCTCTTGGGCGGTGTGAGCGTGTTGATGGCTCCGCCGGTTCTGGAGCGAATTCTATTGATCGGAACCGTGGCCATGACCGGCTTGGGCTGGGCCTTGCCCTCCCTGATGGTCAAAGGCCGTGCCAAGTCACGCCGTACCGAGGTCGAACAAGCGATCCCCGACATGATGGACATGCTCAATATGTGCGTCAGTCAGGGACTGACCGTACCGGCCTCGCTGGCCCGGATCGCACATGACTTGAAGCCGGTGTATCCCGCGTTGGCTCAAGAGCTGGCGATCGCCGTGGACCAAGCCCAAGTCGGCAATTTGAATGAAGCCTTGCAGAACTTCGCCAACCGCATCGACCTGCCACAAGTCGATTCTTTCACATCGCTGCTCACGCAGACCGAACGCATGGGCACGAGCGTGTCCGACGCCTTGACCGACTATTCGGACACAATGCGTGAGAGCTTGCGGCAGCGCGCCGACGAGCGAGCCAATCAAGCCTCGTTCTCGCTGCTGTTCCCGACCGTCCTCTGTCTGATGCCCGCCGTGTTCATGTTCTTGATGGGACCGGCCGTGATTGAGCTTTCCAAATTCACCAATGCCGGAGGCTTGGGCGGCTTGAATCAACAACGTGAAGCGTCGCGCGGAGCCAGTCGTCCGCAAGTCCGAGGCGGCGCTCAGCCATAGGCGAAACGTGAAACACAATAAGCCGGGCCTCCACGCGGAAGCCCGGCTTTGAGTTTTTGCGGTTCAATCCATTGAGCCGCAGGGCGCTAGCCCCGGTTTATTTGACGAGAACCGGGGCTAGCGCCCTGCGGCTCATTCGATTGGCAGAACAGTGACTACTTCTTCGCGGCCGCGAATCGGCGAGCCACTTCGTCCCAGTTGACGACGCTAAAGAACGCGGTGATGTAGTCCGGACGCCGGTTCTGGTAATTCAAGTAGTAGGCATGCTCCCAAACATCGAGTCCCAGAATCGGAGTGTGACCATCCGACAGCGGCGAGTCTTGATTGGCGGTGCTTTCCACCAGCAGTCCGCCACTGGCATCGACCGACAGCCACGCCCAGCCGCTGCCGAACCGAGTCGTCGCGGCCTTGGCGAATTGCTCTTTGAACGCCGCGAAGCTGCCACACGCCTTGTTGATCGCTTCGGCCACCGCGCCGGTCGGCTCGCCGCCGCCATTGGGCTTCATCACCGTCCAGAACAGCGAATGATTGGCGTGTCCGCCACCGTTGTTGCGAACGACCGTGCGAATGTCCTCGGGCACCGTCGCCAGCCCGCGCACCAAATCCTCAACCGATTTCCCTGCCAGTGCCGGATGTTTTTCGAGCGCTGCGTTGACGTTGTTGATGTAAGCCTGATGGTGCTTGGTCCGATGGATATTCATCGTCTTCGCGTCGATGTGTGGTTCGAGCGCATTTTCCGCATAAGGCAGTTCGGGCAAGGTATAAGCCATGACAAAATTCTCCCGTGATGATTCGCGTGGCCGATCAATCTGTACCGCGCGATGACTCCTCAAGATGCCGAGCAACCCGCTCGACCAAAACCGGGCGAGCGCCTCGGCCCTCGCCACAACGGGCAGCATTGTAGGCTTTCGAGGTTCGCTCACAACCGAGTCCGTGTGATGGCGAAGACTTTGACGATCGCACGGACGTTCTTCCCTCGGAGAATCGGCGATGCCGCCGATAGGCCGGACGCTCGTTGACTTCACGGATCGACGCTTAAACAATGGCCGCCCAACCGTGATTCCTCGCGTCTGGCCGCCGGTGGCTGGACCCTGATTCTCCTACTCCGCTTGGGTAAACGATGACTCCGCGATACCTGACCGCTCTACCGGTTTACAATGAGCAATCGCATCTGGCCGAAGTGCTCGCCACCGTGCGGCAGTATGCTCAAGACATCCTGGTCGTGGACGACGGCAGTACCGATGCGACTCCGGAGTTACTGAAACGCGAGTCCGGAATTCACGTCGTCACGCATTCGCCGAATCGCGGCTATGGAGCCGCCCTGCAATCGGCGTTCGACTTCGCGGTCAAGCACAAGTACGACGCACTCGTGACCATCGACTGCGACGGCCAGCACGAACCGCGATTGATCCCGGAACTGGTCGCGCGTGTCTTTGAAGAAGCCGCGCGGCCGGCAGACATCGTCTCTGGCAGCCGTTACCTCCAAATCTTCGACGGTGACAGTCGCCCGCCGGAAGAACGTCGCCGCATCAATCAGCTCGTGACCGAACTCATCAACGATCGGCTGAGTTTGAACCTGACCGACGCCTTCTGCGGCTTCAAGGCATACCGAGTCGATGCCCTGCCCCGGCTGAACATCACCGAGTTCGGCTACGCGATGCCACTCCAACTCTGGGTTCAAGCCGTGCGATCCGAGTTTCGCATCGTCGAGCATCCCGTGCCGCTGATCTACTTGGACGAGTCCCGTTCGTTTGGTGGTTCACTGGACGATGCGAACCGCCGTCTGGCGTACTATCGCGAAGTGCTCGATCACGAGTTGGCTGCCGGGAACGAGCCCTTGTCGCCGGCGCTATGTGCCACCGCGCCGTGCTGATTTCAAATTTCAAATTTCAAATCTGAGATCTGAGATTTGAGATTTCAAATCCAAGGAGCCTTTCGCCGTGTCGCCGCTGGAACCGAATTGGAAACGGCGTCGCCTGCGTGCTCCCCGCGAAGAGGGTGAAGTCCTGGCGATTCCGCCGCTGGCCGACATGCCCGCCACGATTGCACAGAATCGCGAGCAGATCGCCCAATGGAATGTGCCAGTTCTCGGCAGGCCGCTGGCTGATCTACGTCGCCTAGCTCGCGAAGAAGCACTGACGGCGGCCAAGCGATTCACACACCAACCCGACGCGCCAGCAAGGGACAGCCTGACGCGACGAGCGAGCCTCGACGTACCGCTCATCGTCGGTGGCCACCAGCCGGAATTGTTTCACCCCGGCGTCTGGGCCAAGAACTTCGTGCTCGATGGTCTGACCAAGGCCACTGGCGGCATCGGCCTGCATTTGATCGTGGATAACGACGCGATCACTTCCACGAGCATCGCCGTCCCCGTCGGCTCGCGCGAACAACCGCGCATTGAGCACATCCCCTTCGATACCGACGCCGGTTCGATGCCGTGGGAGGAAGCTCGGCTTCGCGATGAGAGTTTGTTTCGTTCGTTCCCCGACCGCGTCGCCGCTGCCCTGTCCTGCTGGCCGATCGAGCCCATGCTGTCGGTCCTCTGGCCGGCCGCAATCGCGCTTCTTCCCAGCGTCTCCGAACAACCTCGCCCACGCCTCGTCGATTTGCTGACCGTCGTCCGCCGCGAGGCCGAACAACGGGCCGGCCTCAGTCATCTCGAACTTCCCATCAGCCAACTCTGCGAAACGGAATCCTTCGCCTGGTTCGTATGCAGCCTGCTAAGCGATCCGCGACGGACACACACGATCTACAACGAGGTCGTCGCCGAGTACCGCCGCGTCAATCGAGTTCGCAATCGGCAGCGTCCGGTCCCCGACCTCAGCATTCACGCCGACGGTGACTGGTTGGAGTTCCCGTTCTGGGTCTGGCAACCGGGAGACTCGCAGCGCGGCCGGCTATTTGTCCGAGCGACGACAAATGAGATCCAGCTTGCGAACGGAGAGAGCATCATCACGTCTCTACCTCTCCCGATGTCCGGCGCGGCCGAGTCCGCCGTCGCACAACTGCGAGCGTTGTCCTCACGCGGCTGGAAGCTGCGCCCGCGAGCGCTCACGACCACGCTGTTCGCGCGAGTCCTCCTCGCCGATGCCTTCCTGCACGGCATCGGCGGAGCCAAGTACGACGAGATGACCGACCGCCTGATCGCGCGCCTCTTCGGAGTCGCACCGCCGAACTATCTGACGGTGACGGCAACTCACCGCCTGCCGCTCAGCAGTTGGAACGTCACCCCGTCCGACGTCGCCGCACTCAACCATCGCCTCTGGGACTTCGATCACAATCCAGAGCGTTTCATTGCAACGGATCGGCGAACGGAGAGCGTCAGCCCTCTGGTCACATACAGTTCCGAGATCACCGGAGGGCTGACGCTCCCCGTTCGCTTGGAATTCACCGCGCTGCTCACCGAGAAGCATCGCTTGATTGCCGAGCAACAGACTCAAGACACCCTCGACCGCCACGATCCACGCCGAGCCTCACACGCGGAGAACGATCAACGCCGCCGCCGCTTGCGAGCGATCAATCGACACCTTGCCACGCTCGCCAGCGAAACCCGCTCGGCGCTCACCGCCGACCTGCAAGTGGCCGAAAACCACCTCGCCGCCAATGCCGTGCTGCGCAGCCGCGAGTACTCGTTCTGTTTGTTCTCAAACGCAGACGACGTGAGCCGCCGAGTTGCCGGCGGAGCCAGGTAGATCGGCTCCTGCCCTACAAGACTGTTTTTCCCGATCGCTCAGCGCACCGCTTTGTCCGTCCATTCCTTCTGCGAGCCCTCGATCCGCAGTGGGCCGGCGACTTCCTTTCCATCGCGCACGACGAGATAGGCATCTGCACCATTCACGCTGTCCCAGCGCAGCTTGGCCAGACCTTTGGCCTTTGTGACGCGCGAGACCGCCGTGCGGTGGCCTTGCACCCCGATCGCGATGAGCGCGTACTGATGCTCTCCCGAACCATCGTCGTCGACCACGGTCGGTGCCGCCGGAGTCGCCATCTCCAATTGTCGCAGTTCGCCGCCCCAAAGCTGGAGCACCTCGCTGGGATATGGCAATCCGCCGCCGCCATAGCCCCCTCCGCCGAGCGACATCATTCCCTGGCCGATGATCGCATCAGTCAGAGGTTCGCCGTGCCCAGGCCGGAATGTTTGAAAGCGAATCCGGCCGGGATGCGTCAGCCCCGACCACTCCTTGGGGGGAACTTCGGAATGCTCCAGCCCCTCCCCTTGAATGATCGCCATTTGCCGCCACGCTCCGTCCAACCACACGTTCCAAGAAATGTGGCCGGGCGAACCACGCCGGCTGCCATCTTTTTCGAGAGCATGAAACCGATCGTCAAACGGATCGTCGATCTCACCCTTAATCAACCGGCTGCGAACCCACAGCCCGCCCGGTCCGTCCCACAGCGACCGTGCATAGATGCCGCGCGGAATCTGCTGAGCTTCAAACCCCGGCTCCCAAGTCTGCCCGGTGTCGGACACGATCAATTCTTTCCGAACGATCAGCCGATCCACCTCGATCTGCTCGAACCGCTTCGGCGGCTCTCCGCTCAACTGCATCAGCCCGAGCGTGGCTGTGACCGAGAGTACGACGGTGACAAGACGATCAACCATGGCGCGATCCTCCTCTGTGAAAGTCAACGAGTCGCGGAACAAGCTCAGGCTGATCCCGGCACCGAGCAACGTCAACTCACGCGGCAAGGAGTCCACCGCCGGTTTGCTAAGATCGGCCAGAACTTCCACCGGACACTGTTTGGCACCAGCGCTGTGCTGCGGCTTGAACTTCGACAGCGATGCCCTTGGGGACGCTCAACGACAACTTCGAACCATCCGCGAAACGGAACTCCACGATGGTGTCTTCCGCCGTCATGGGGAGGCTGCCGCTCGATTTCATGGTGATGCTGCGGTCCTCGACAGTGACGTTCGTCACTTGGTCGAGAGGCACTAACCTCTTGTGGAGGAGATAATGGATCGTCAGGGTGTCGGCCAATTCCAGGTGAGCCGGCACCGTGCGGACGACATAAATCGTGATCGCCAACCCGATGACGACAGCAGTGGTCGCCACGGTAATCCTTGTTGTGGTACTCATGCCCGGCCCTTGTGGTGTTTCCGTGGGCGCAAGGACCGCCGGAACGATTCCTAACGCGGGTATCACAGCCATGCCGAGCAGGAGTAGCAGAGTCAGATGCTTGTAATTACCCACGCGAGTGACCATCACCATCCTCCGATCTATGCGAGTAATAGCGCTTCCAAACGGACTCACAATATGACTTGCCCAATCTGCTGTCGAACCCAGCAACCCACGGCCAGCGCGCATAGCTGGGTAGTGTGGGCGAGCTGGCGCGATTGCTGTTTGTATGGTATTCCTCTCCTGGAATTCGTCTGCGTGAGTTTGCTGGTCGTGTGACTGCGGACCGGAGCGCAGGAAACCAGACCAGGAGGTGT
>CAMDDX010000008.1 GCA_945893075.1 Planctomyces sp. SH-PL62
ATCCAGAATCCGCCCGCCGACATCGGGCGACAACGTCGAGCTTCCATGCTCTCTCATCGTCACAGCCTCCTTGATACTTGGTGATGGACCAATCACAAGTTATCACGAGGCTGTGACTTTCAACTAACCGAACGGTATTGCGGTTACACAGCATGAACAGGGGCTAGCGCCGCGCGGCTAATTTTCGGAATGCGGATGAGATAGATAGACTCCCATTCGTCACGGAGGCACGCCTTGAGCGAAGCAAACGTCGTGGTCAAAGTATGCCACCGCATGTCTGGATGTCGAACTCGCCAACTCAACGCTGCGGAAAACTAACGATGCACGGAGAACCTCAGAAAGAACATCAGTGGCTTCAAAGACTCGTCGGCGAATGGACCTTCGAGGGCGAATGCAGCATGGGACCGGATCAACCGCCGATGAAATCAACAGGCAGCGAAGTGGTCCGGTCGCTTGGAGGGCTGTGGACCATTGGTGAAGGACAGGGCGAGATGCCGGAGGGCGGCACTTGCCAATCGATCATGAAGCTCGGCTATGACCCGCAAACGAAACGCTTCGTGGGGACGTTCATCGCGTCGGTGATGACTCGCCTGTGGGTTTACGACGGCTCACTGGACGCGGCCGAGAAGGTGCTCACGCTGGACACCGAGGGGCCGAAATTCACGGGCGAGGGACTGGCCAAGTACCAGGACATCATCGAGTTCGTCAGCGACGATCACCGCACGCTCTCGTCGCAAATCCTCGGCGACGACGGCCAATGGCACCCCTTCATGAAGGCTCTCTACCGGCAGAAGAAGTAGCTTGCCGGCTTGTGGAATGTGTCACAGCGTTCGACGGGAATGCTCATGCCGGTTGCGTCGCCGACTTTTGGATCAACTGGCGTTGCAGGTCCGCGATCTCTTGTCGCACCACCGCATTCTCAGCCGAGAGGGTTTGGATGCGTTGCGTGACGCTTTGCAGTTGAGCCGTCGCCTGGACCACCTGAGCTTCTAGCTCGGCCAACTTCGGCGAGGCGACTGTCCGCGCGAGCACAGCACCCTCGTCCCGATCCAAACGAGCGTACCACCGCTCCAACTCGGCCTGTTCCTGGTTCGACAACGCCTCGCCACGAGTCAGCTTGTCGTGCAACACTCGGCCCTGTTCTTCGCTCGTCATGGTGATTCTCGCCGTCGTTATTCAGCAAATGATCCCAATGCAGTACCGAGATCAAAAATTCTCGCTGGCCGAGATTCTATACCACCGCCATCGACCATCAGCACAGGTAAAAACACAAATGCCGCCCGCGCGTTTCGCTATTCTCCGAAACCATGCTTTTGGCGATGACGTGCCAGATACGTCGCCGTTTTCTCTGAGGGCTTCTTGAGTAGCGCTCGCGTATCGAGGCCGAAGATTTTTCGCTCCGATTCGGTCAACTTCGTCGCGACAAGCAAGCGGCCGGACGAGTCGAATGAAATCAGTCCGGTATCAAATAGCGCGTCAAGGCTCGCAATCAATGGAAGACCGTTGTTCGGATCCAGTCGTTCTTCGTCCGTTGAATCGCGCCAAGGCAGAATGTGCGACGCTCTGATCGCTTCTCGTGTGCTCGAACCCGTTACAGCGCAACAGTGCTCCCATCGCTTCAAGACTTCGGTTCGAAACCACCCTTGGCCGATCCTAGTATCCACTAGGGTGGACTTTGTCGTAGTTTCGATATTTCGGTGGTCGATTTCGGCGAGGTCTTCGATCAGCGTGCGTTCTGCGGATTGATCCTCGGCAGGCGGAGATTCGATACTTACAGGCGATGGGGTACTGACTTTTGTGGCTGAAACTTCTTCGGTCGGCGGAGCTGCTTTCTGATTCGTACTGGGCTTGTGCGAGCTAAACGAAAGGAGTGGACCACCAACCGCCTCGTCGAAAGAAGCCTTTGCAGTGCGATAGCGACGGCAATTATCCTCGCCCTCTTTTCCATTTCCTCGTGGCCAACATTCCTTTTTGAACTTCTCGAACAAGCCATGCTGCCGAAACAATTCGATGAAATACCCGCGGCGAACATCAGTTTGACGATTCTTAAATTGACTCCAATTGTCCTTCTGACGCTCCACCATTTTGTCGATTTGCTCTGCCTCTTTCGTGAGTCCATGCAACTCTGCAAATTTATGTGCCTTAGGTGCCGGCAATGTCGGGCCACTGATCTGTGTCATGGCGGTATCCTATTCAGAATCAGAAACTGAGGGTTCTCACCCAATCCGCTCAATCCCCATCCACTTTCTCAGCACTTCCGGGATGACGATGCTGCCATCGGGTTGTTGGTGATTTTTGAGGAGGCGATCATGGCTCGCGTGATCGCGACAGCGGTGCGGTTGAGTTCGCCATTCGGCTGTTACATGGGATCGCTGATGATCTGGTTGACGCCTTCGTGGTCAAAAATTGCAGGGACTCCGCCGGAGCCAGCGTACACGCCCACTCCGTCGCGGACGGCGATTGCATCAGAACGGTCAACCTCAACGCGATCACCATTGATCAATGCGATCTCGAATGGGCGGAACGGAGTCCGTCGCTTCAACGAGAGCAGAGTTTTGTCAAAGGCTTCAGAGGACAATTCGATTCTCCCAGCTTTGAAGATTGAATCAGTGGCTACCGCGTTTTTGTCACTCGGCTGGATTTCGTGCGCGGCTTAGCCTGCGATGCTTTCTTGGCCGGCGATCGAGCCAATCGCTGCTCCGCTTTGCGAACAATCGTGCGGAGCTGTTCCGTCGGCATTGCGGCGAGAAATTCGTCCGGTGATATCGCGGCGAGCAATTCGTCCGGCGATATTCCGGCGAGACGCTCTTTGGGACTTAACGAGTCGAGATGGGCTTTCGTGACGTCACGCCAAAAGTCTTGTTTGGTGTAAGGCATGGCAACTCCCTCTTCTTTGTAGTTCTCGTAAAGCAGTTTTAAGAGCGAACTGGCTTCGCTGTGTTGTTGCCGACGAAATCGCCCAGCAGCGTAATCTACTCGTTCGCGATCGGCGCTGAACAGATTCCAAACGGCGTTGCGGTCGTCGGTCGGCATCTCATTGAGCACCAACAAGCGAATCGTGTCTGTGCCCCACGGAACGTCGTAGACACCAGGACCGATCGTTTGCCAAACAACTTGAGTCGCCAGCTTCTGGGGATACCGCGTACAAACGGCGAATAACCGAAACGACGCCTCTGGCAACAACCGGTCTAACGAGGGGCTCACTTGTTTGCGGTAATTGACCGAATGGGCCGCCAGTTCCTTGAGTGCCCAGCCATCAAGCGGCTCGCGCAGCGACTTGTACGTCACCAGATTGTGGTCGGCGAGCGGACCCAGCCCGTCCGGCAACTCGCGTGGTTGAGGCCCTTTCCCACGGCGAACGACCACAATGTCCAACAACTGTTGCTTAACCGACAGGTCCAACTCCAACACGACCTCCCAAGCCGTGCCGGCCAAGAGGTCAGTCAATGCGATGCCGAAGAGTCGGTGCCACGGAATCATGCGCGAAGTCCGGTGAATGCTGCGAGAGTGGCCCGTTAGCCGATTCGCTCAATCCCCATCCACTTCCTCAGCACTTCCGGGATGACGATGCTGCCGTCGGGTTGTTGATGGTTTTCGAGCAGCGCGATCATGGCTCGCGTGATCGCGACGGCGGTGCCGTTGAGCGTGTGGACGAACTGCGTCCCCTTCTTGTCCGGTTGCTTGCAGCGGATGCCGAGCCGGCGAGATTGAAAATCGGTGCAGTTTGAGGCGGAGGTGATCTCGCCCCACTCGCCCGCTTCGCCGCGGCCGGGCATCCAGGCTTCGAGGTCGAATTTTCGGTACGCCGGCCCGCCCAGGTCGCCGCTGGCGATGTCGAGCACTCGGTACGGAATCCCCAAGCCTTGGAAAATGTCTTCCTCGATGCTCAGGATCAGTTCGTGGAACTTGTTGGACTCGGCGAGGTCCGGCGCGGTGAAGCCGAACATCTCGACCTTCGTGAATTGATGTACGCGGTAGATCCCCTTCGTCGCCTTGCCGTGAGCACCCGCTTCGGTGCGGAAGCAGTGCGAGATGCCGGCGTACTTCAGCGGCAACTTTTCGATGTCGAGGATGTGATCCTTCAACATGCCGCCGAGCGTGATCTCGGCCGTCGCGACGAGGCTCAGGTCGGTCCCCGTGATCGAATAAATCTGCGTCTCCGGCCCGCGCGGCATGTAGCCAGTCCCTTCGAGCACATCCATGCGAGCGAGGTCCGGTGTCGTATGCAGAGTGAACCCGGCCGTGCGCAGTTTGTCGACGGCGTACTGAATCAACGCCAGTTCGAGCAGCACCGCTTCGTTCTTCAAGAAGTAGAAGCCGTGCCCGGTGACTCGCGCTCCTGCTTCGAGGTCGATGAGATCGTGCTTCTCGGCGAGTGCGACGTGATCGAGAGCCTTGAAGTCGAACTTTTTAATCTCTCCGACGATCCGCAGAACTTTGCTGTCCGCTTCCTGACCGACCGGAGCATCGGGATGCGTCATATTCGGGATGCCGACGAGTACCTCGCGCAGTTGCGGTTCGACATCAGCGACTTGCTTCTCGTTGGCGGCGATGGCTTCTCGCAGCTCTTTACCGCGCGCGATCAGCTTTTGCTTTTCGTCGGCGTCTTTCGTCTTCGGAATCTGGGACGAGATTTCTTTTTGGTCGCGCCGCAGATTATCTCCCTCGACGATTAACTTGCTGCGCTGATCGCGAAGAGTGAGAAGTTGGCTAAGGTCCACGGCCACGCCACGATGGCGACAGTTTTGTTCGACGGCTTCGCGGTTCTCGCAGACGAATTGCAGGTCGAGCATGTCTTCCCCTTTGGAGTGCGGCGGGTCATCGCCGCTTTCTTTGTCTTCCGAAAATCCAAAGCGGTGCTGACACACCGCACTCCAATTTAGTCCAAAGCGATGATGTGGTTGCTGAGTCGGCGGTAGCCGGTTTCGGTGATGAGATAATTGTGCTCAATGCGGACTCCGCCGACGCCCGCGACGTACAAGCCG
This sequence comes from Planctomyces sp. SH-PL62, assembly GCA_945893075.1. Taxonomy (GTDB): domain Bacteria; phylum Planctomycetota; class Planctomycetia; order Planctomycetales; family Planctomycetaceae; genus SXKJ01. Next base: position 4,986 of record CAMDDX010000008.1, read on the forward strand.
GGTTCGAGCGTGACGACATCGCCGGCTTCGAGGATGTCTTCGGATTCCGGGACGAGAATCGGTGCTTCCGGATGCGCGAGGCCGATGCCGTGGCCGGCGTGGTGTGTGAGCTTGTTGTAGCCCTGAGCCGCGAAGGACGAATTGACGTACTGAGCACTCGCGGCGTGGTAGACATCGGCGGCTCGTGCGCCGGCTTTGAAGACTTTTTCTCCGGCGGCCATCGCGGCTTGGCAGACGGCGAAGACTTCACGCTGTTGAGCCGACGGCGTGCCGATCGCGACGACGTTTGTGAAGTCGCTGCGATAGCCCTCCAAACTCAGCGAGTAATCGAGAACGAACATCTCACCGTTTTCGAGAACGTGTTGAGTTGGCAAGCCTCCTGCTTTGGGAGCGGTGGCGCTGGAGACTCGGAAGTCACCGTAGACGACACCGACTCGGCCAGCGGCTTGGAGCGTCGCGGATTGGACGCCGCGATAGACGTCGAGTTCGGTCATCCCGGCTTTGATGTTCTCGCGAGCCCAAGCTTGCCCAGCATCGGTGGCTCGCATGCACTGCTCCATCAGCGCGATCTCGTCCGGATCTTTGTTCCGTCGCAATCTTCTCAGCAACGTGCCGAGTTCGACGGGGGCGAGTTCCACATTGCCGGCTCCGATGGCGTTGAGGGCTCCAACCGGGAGCCATTCCGCTTCGATGGCTCCCTTGCGGCCACGCAGTTTTCCGGCGACTTGCTGCACCGCCTTGAACAAGACGTGATCGCGGTTGGTGACCGAGTGCTGGTGGTCGTACCAAGTCTCAGCGATCTTCTCGACTTCGAGCGGATCACCGATACCTGACTTCAACGCAAAGTTATCTCCCAGCAGCGAGGCTTTGCCGTCTCGTTCGAGCAGCAGCAACGCCCGCTCGCCGCCGGAAAAGCTGAACGCCGGAATCCAAAAGTTCGCGAGGTATTTGACGTGCCGCGGATCGGCGATCAGCAACCATTCGACGTCGTTCGGTATGACGCTCCAGAGTCGGGCGCGACGAGAGAGACAGCCTTCTTTGGTGAGCATGAGCGACTCCTAAGTTGAATGACAAATGAGGTCACTTGTTTTTAACGCTATTCAATTTCTGCGACGACCGTGTCGGGGTCTCTTGGGCGAAGTTCGCCGCTCACACAGTCGGCCACAAGATCCAACTCTTCCATCACGATGGCACCAATCAATGCTGTGGTGCGTTGTGGTTCGAGGACTGCCGAGAATGCTCCCGTTCGGTTGCCGAGCTTCAGCCAAACGTTGTGAACGGTCGCACGCGTTGCCGTTCGTTGGTCGGCATACTTGACCGTGATCGGATTCCCGTCGGGACAGCCCAATTCGCGAGCCACCGACTCTGGCAGGACCAGTTTGGCCGCCCCCGTGTCAACGACACCTTCGATCTGAACGCGGCGGACTTTGTCGTCAGCAAGCTGTCCTTGCCCGGCGAGAATCAGGTCAACTTCATTTGCTAATTCCAAGGTGGCTTTGAATCGTCCCATGATCGTTCTCCCGAAGGTCGTCGGCAGTTGCGCATTTGAACAACAACAATTATTCAAGCCCCTTGGAGGCAAGCCAGCGTTCGGCGTCGAGGGCGGCTTGGCAGCCGCTGCCGGCGGCGGTGATGGCTTGGCGGTAGTAGTCGTCGGCGACGTCGCCGGCGGCGAAGACTCCGTCGATGGTCGTGTAGGTTCGTTGCGCCGTCGTCCAAACGATGTACTTCTTCTCGGTCAGCTTGAGCTGGCCGTTGAGGAAGTCGGTGTTCGGCGTGTGGCCGATTGCACAGAAGTAGCCAGAGCAATCAATTTGTTCGGACTTCGATTTGTCGAGCGTGCTTTGCAGCCGAACTCCGGTGACGCCGGCCTTCTCGTCGCCGAGGACTTCATCGACCACCGTGTTCCATTTCACTTCGATCTTCGGGTTCTTGAGGACTCGTTCGGCCATGATCTTGCTGGCTCGAAACGTGTCGCGGCGATGCGTGATGTAAACCTTTGAAGCGAACTTCGAGAGGTAGCTGGACTCTTCCATTGCGCTGTCACCGCCGCCGACGACAACCAGCGGTTTGTTGCGGAAGCGCGGCAACGCGCCGTCGCAGACTGCGCACGCTGAGACGCCACGATTCTTGAAACGCTCTTCGCTGTCCAGGCCGAGATAATTGGCTCGCGCGCCGGTCGCGATGATGACGGATAACGCGCGGATCGTTTGCCCTTCGAGGGTCTTCAGCACGAACGGATGCTGGCTGAGGTCAACATCGACCACGTCGTCGGTGATGACTCGCGTGCCGAAGTTGGTCGCTTGCTGCCGCATCAGTTCGACGAGGTCGGGGCCGTCGATGCCGTGCGAGGCGTCCGGGTTGAGCATCATCTTGCGGTTATCGCTGATCGCGGTTTTGAGGTATTCGTTGAGGTTGCCGACAGGGAAGCCAGGATAATTCTCGATCTCGCTGGTCAGTGCGAGTTGGCCCTTCGGCAACGTCCCTTTGATCCGGTTTTCCTCGGTCATCGCTCCTTCGATGCAGAGCGGTTTGAGATTGGCGCGAGCAGAGTAAATCGCGGCGGCCCAGCCGGCTGGGCCGGAGCCGATGATGACGACATGTTCGGGATGATCAGACACAGGGAAACTCCAGTTTGTTTCGTGGAGCACGATTTCATCGTGCTCGTGAGAGGCGTCGGATAATGAGGGACGGGCACGTTGAAAACGTGCCCCACGTTGGGGCGAACAATAGGCGAATGACGCGGCGGTCGGCAAATCACCGGCGAGTGAATTGCTCCCGCGAAAGAAGTCTTGATAATCCGTCCCCCGGACTCAGGCACCTTCACGGAAAGAGGCTTCGGATGCGAGACGTCGTGACGCTGTTGCTTGCGGGCGGTAAGGGAGAGCGGTTGCAGCCGCTGACTCGTGATCGAGCGAAGCCGGCTGTGCCGTTCGGCGGTTGTTATCGCATCATTGATTTCACGCTCTCGAACTGCGTCAACAGTGGGCTGAGGCGGATTCTGGTGCTGACGCAATACAAAGCGGCCAGCCTCGACCGGCACATCAATCTGGCCTGGCGATTCCTCTGCCGGGAACTCGACGAGTTCATCGACATCCTGCCGCCGCAGCAGCGCATCGGCGAGGAGTGGTACACCGGCACCGCGAACGCCGTCTATCAAAACATCTACTCGATTGAGAAGGCGCGGTCGAAGCAGGTGCTGATCCTCTCCGGCGATCACATCTACAAGATGGATTATTCGGAGATGCTCCGCGACCACATCGAATCGGGGGCGGACTTGACCATCGGCAGCCTGCCGGTCGAGTTGAAGGACGGGAATCAGTTCGGCGTCATGCAGATTGACGACACACGCCGCATCATCAACTTTCGCGAGAAGCCCGCCGATCCCGACCCGATCCCCGGCGATCCGGGACGCTGTCTGGCCTCGATGGGCATTTACGTTTTCAACACGAAGTTTCTGTTCGAGCAACTCTGCAACGACGCGACGAATACCAGCAGCGCCCACGACTTCGGCAAGAACATCATTCCGCAGGTCGTGCAGACTCATAACGTCCGAGCGTTTCCCTTCCGCGATCGGGATACGAATCAGGCCCAATACTGGCGAGACGTTGGCACGCTCGAGGCACTCTATGAAGCCAATATGGATTTGGTGGCGGTCCAGCCTCCGTTCAATCTGTATGACATGTCTTGGCCGATCCGGACGTATCACCCTCCGTTGCCGCCGCCGAAGTTTGTGTTTGCGGATCTGCGTGAAGGCCACTCGCGTGCCGGCTTCGCGCTCGACAGTCTGGTGGGGCAGGGGGGCATCATCTCCGGCGGCCGGGTTGAGCGTTCGATCCTGTCGCCGAACGTGCGGGTCAACAGTTGGGCCGACGTGCGCGAGTCCATCCTGCTGAGCAACGTGACCATCGGCCGCCACGCCCGCATCCGTCGAGCGATCATCGACAAAGGTGTGCAAATCCCGGAAGGCATGGAAGTCGGCTTCGATCTGGAAGCTGACCGCCGGCGCGGATTCACCGTGACCGATTCAGGACTCGTGGTCATCGCCAAGGCGGATGCTTCCACAGTGGTGGAGCGAGACCTGGATTGAGCAACTCGTAGCACAGGCGGCTCGCCTGTGTTGGTTCTCCGAGGAAGTCACAGGCGAGCCGTCTGTGCTACGGGCGAAAAGAAAAATCCCGGAAGCAGCTGGTCCCAGGGGGGCGAAGGACTCTGGCTACTTCCGGGAGGCGATTGCGAATTGTGTTTTCGTTTGTCTTCAACGTGTTGAATTTGATTCAGTGCGTTGAAGGCGGACGGACAATATGAGTTCTCAAAAAGTGGGTCAACACGAATTTCTCAGTTTCCAACAATCAATTTCAGAAGCTCATTCGAGAGGCAAAAAATGCCGCTGCAACAGGACTCCGCTCAACGATTTGGTGAGTTGTTGTGTGTGGAATCCGGCGAGGCTTGGATCCTTTCTGAATCGACCGCAAGCCTGAGCGAAACAGGTCGAACGGCCGCCCTCGCGGCGTTACGACAACACGCGGATTCGGCGGTGGTGATCGTGGTACAGCGTGGCGAGTTGCTGGCGAATGTCTTTGCGGAAACGTGGGCGGCTTTGCCGCAGCGATTGGCTTCGTTGGCGATCTGTCCGCCGCTCGCGACTTGTTTGGTCGTCCGGCCCACGGATGCGCTGCGTCGTGCGGTGCAGGTGGCTGGCGACACGAATCATTCCGCGTTGTGGCGCTGTTTGGTGGAGTTCGCCAAGAGAGGCTCGCGCATCGAACTGCAAGTCGGGTCGGACGAACGGATGCTGGTGGTGTTGGACACCTCGCCGGCCGTCGCGAACGATGAGGGTTGGTTGCCGGAGTTACTGTCGTCTCCGCCGCGCCGCGAATTGGACTGGCTGTTTGCCGAGCTGCGTCTCGTTCGGCTGAGCGATTTGTGCGGCCACGCGATTTCCTCCGCAGACGCGACTGCGGTGCTCGCAGGTCTGTGGCTGTTGCATGGCGAAAGCGACGCCAGTCACCGGCAATCGCAGTCGATCGAGGACGAGGGGCGACATCGTTGCGGGAACTTTTGGCACGCGATCATGCACCGGCAGGAGCCGGACTATGGCAACTCGAAGTATTGGTTCCGCCGCGTCGGCCAGCCCGAATTCCATGCGGAGTTGGCTCGGCGAGCCGATGAGTTGATCGCAGCCGATGACTCGGATTCAGCGCGGCGTTGGCGAGTAAAACTTGGACTGCCTCGCGGCTGGGATTCGTTGGCGTTCGTCGATTGGTGCGAAGCCGCCGCTCGCGAGGCAGATATGCCGCAGACCGGATTGATCCGCCGCATTCAATTCATCGAGATGCACCTGCTGCTGCGAGCGTCCTACGCGGATGCGACGCGACCGTAGACCGGACGCCTACGTCCGGTCGCTCGGACGTGGGCGTCCAAGCTACAAATCTTCTTCGTTCTTCAGCAGCCGCTTCAGCTTCTCACGCAGTTCCGCGCGGCCGCGGTGGATGCGGCTGCGAACCGTGCCGATCGGGCACTTCAGCAACTCGGCGATCTCTTCGTATTTCATCTCTTCCATCTCGGCCATGACCAGCGGGATGCGGAACTCTTCCGTCATTTGCGAGAGCGCTTCGCGGACGAGACGTTGCCGCTCGGCTTGTTCGAGCGGCTGTTCCGGACTCGTGTCGCCGCGCTGGTCGGTCGGTTCGAGGCCGATGCGTTCCTTCGCCGCTTCGATGGATGCTCCCAGCGAGCGGTTCTTGCGGCGAAAGTTGACCGCCGCGTTCATCGCGATGCGGAACAGCCAGGAATAGAACTGCGAGTCGCCGCGAAACGTCGCCAGCTTTTGAAACGCCAGTACGAACGCATCTTGAGCGACATCCTTCGCGTCTTCCGCCGAACCGAGCATGTGGGTCAGCGCGCCGAACAGTCGGTTCTGATACTTCGCCACCAATTCGCCAAACGCAGAGGTATCGCGTGCCAGAGCGGCGGCGATCAATTCCTGGTCACTACGTTCGGCCTGAGGTTCGTCCAAGATGAGCGCTGCGTCCTGCTGGCGAATTTTGAGATTTGAGATTTCGACAGGAGCAGGATGTCGTTTCGACGGTCGCTGTTCAACCCGGCGCGACCCCTTCACGTGGTGCTGGTCGAGCGTTTCAGCAGCGGTGCTCGCAGAGTCGCCAGGGCGATCCCGCCCGCCAGCATCGTCAGGCTGATCCATTGCGCGCTGGTGAGAAGCGATCCGAACATCCCCATCTCGTCCCCGCGAAGACGCTCGATGAAGAACCGAGTGATTGGATACGTCAACAGAGCCAATGTGATGACCGATCCGTCGCGTGCTCGGATCGGGTAGTACGCCAGCGTCAGCCAGCACAGCAGCACGCCGTCGATGACGCTGTAAAGCTGAGTCGGATGAATCGGCAGGCTGACCTTCGCGTCGGCTGGCAAGAAGCCGCGGTCCATCTGGGACTTGAACACCATGCTGACTTCGGGGAACTCGACCGCCCAGGGGAGGTCGCACCGGTCGCCGAAACAGCAGCCGTACAAGAAGCAGCCGAACCGGCCAAACGCCATGCCCAGAAAGACCGAGGGGACGATTAGGTCTCCCAGCTTCCACGCATCGAGTTTCCGCGAGCGGCAGAACCACCAGAACACGACCGCGTTCGCGATCAGTCCGCCGAAAAAGACCAAACCGCCGTCGGGCAGCCAGATGGCGGCGGTCAGATAAGCCTGTGCGGTCTGACATTGAGCGAAGACTCGGTCGCCGTGCTGAATCAAATAGTACAGCCGTGCTCCGCCGACCCCGCCGACCAGGAACAAGAACGTCAAATCCCAAATCGTCTCCAGCGGAAACCCCGCACGAGTCGCCCGGTGGCTGGCGAGCATCGTGGCAAACACGAAGCCCAGGCACATCATCATTCCGTAGCCGAACACCGGAATCGAACTGCTCACTCTCGGAGCCAACACGATCGCCAGGCCAACCGCGCCGTAAGTCACCAAGTCGCCAACTGCGGGAGGTCCGCTGTTACTGCGTCGTGTCCGGAACCAGACGAACAAGCCGACAGCCAGCCACACGCCCAAGAGCAGTCCGAAACCAAACACCGGCACCTGACCGAGCGGCCCCAAGTCGAGCGATCCATCCAGCGGGATGCGGAACAAAATCGGCCGCATGACATTTCCTGTAGCCGCGTTTCGCCAGAACGCGGGTGATCCGCGTGAGACCCGCGTTCTGGCGAAACGCGGCTACGAAAAGGGAATCAACAGGTTGTCGATCAGCCGTGTCGGCCCGACGCGAGCCGCGACCAGCGCGACCATACGCGGTTGCGGAACGGTCAACTCGGCCAACGAATCGGGATCGGCAATCGTCGCGTAATCGACGGCGATGCCCGGAGTCTGTTCCATTTCCGCTCGCATGGCCAGACGAATTGCGTCGAGGTTTTGCTCGCCCGATTTCACTTTGTCGCGAGCCAAACTCAACGCTCGATACAACGACAATCCGGAGGCCCGCTCGGTTGGACTGAGGTAAGCGTTGCGGCTGCTCAAAGCCAAACCGTCGGGATCGCGCACTGTCGGGCAGGTGACGATTTCGGTCGGGATGTCGAGGTCGCGGCACATATGGCGGATGATCGCCTGCTGCTGAAAATCCTTCTGACCGAAGTACGCCTTGTCCGGCTGCGTGAGGTTCAGAAGTTTGGTCACAATGGTCGTCACGCCGCGGAAGTGCCACGGCCGCACGGCACCCTCGAAGCTGGCCGTCAGACCTTCGACATGGACGAAGGTCGCGAATTCCGGCGGGTACATCGCAGCGGTGTCGGGTCGAAACAGCAGATCGACTCCCGCCGCGCGACACTTGTCGCGATCCGCCTCAAACGGCCGAGGATACTTTTGGAGATCTTCCCGCGGTCCGAACTGCGTCGGATTGACGAACAGCGTGGCGATGACGAAATCGCATTCTTGGCGAGCCGCGTCCATCAAACTGGTATGCCCCGCGTGCAATGCCCCCATCGTCGGCACGCAGCCAATCCGTTGGCCATTATGTCTGGCGGTCGCCACGCTGCGGCGAAGCTCGGCAAAATCGGCGGTGATCAACATCGAACGCGGCAAAGAATTGGCGGACACGCAGTGGGACTCCCCAAGATGGAACACCTGACCCCGGCTCACCCGGCTCGCGGATTCTATTGACGTTGCAAACTGCCGAAAGGCCCGCGACGCTGGTGTTCGACATCGGGGCGTTTACATCGAGGAGTTTCACCGAATGACAAGCCACGCAACTCAAGCTGACGCTGCGTGCGGAAAGAGCCGCTGGCAGGCTTGGCGAATCCTGATTCTGCTCTTGGCCGGAGCGGGGCTTCTCGCGTCCCCGGATTTTGTGTTGGCTCAAACGGCTTCCAAATCAAAGAGCAAGAAGTCCGATGCCCCTCAGCCGGCTGGGCCGCGAGACTACAGTTCGGCGAATTTTCTGGTGCATACCGATCTGCCCGAAGCCGAAGCCAACGATCTGCTCAAGCGGTTGGAGACCATGCTGACGTTGATCTCGAAGTATTGGGGACGACCGAACAAGCAAACCATCGAGATGTTCGTGGTCCGCGATCTGGCAGTCTGGCCGCCGAATTCCTTGGACCCGGTCGGACGAGAGATGATCCAGCAGAAGGCGGGGATCACCATGAGTACCGGCACGGTCAATCGCCAGACGGGAAAACTGTTGGCCGCGAAGGCTCGCGTTTATGCCATCGCCGATCGAGGCGTGCCGCAGCACGAAGCGGTCCATGCCTACTGTCATCAAATGTTTGGCCATGCCGGGCCAACGTGGTATGCGGAAGGCATGGCCGAGATGGGGCATTGCTGGCGCGACGGCGAATCGCGCGTGCATTGCCTGCCCATCGTCGTGAAATACCTGCGCGGCTCCGAGCCGAAGCCGCTGTTAGCGATCGTGAATAGCCGCGATCAAACCGGCGACTCGTGGCAGAACTACACATGGCGTTGGGCGCTCTGTCATCTGCTGGCGAACAATCCGAATTACTACGACCGCTTCCGCCCCTTGGGACTGGGCATCTTGGCCGATCAACCCGACGCGACGTTCGAGCGAGTTTACGGCTCAATGTCGAAGGAGATCGCCTTTGAGTATTTGTTTTTTCTCCAGCACTTCGATCTCGGCTACGAAGTCACGCTGACTGCCTGGGATTGGAAGACCAAATTCCGACATGCGATGCCGAAGGCACCCATCGTCTGCACGGTTGAAGCGAATCGAGGCTGGCAGGCATCGCGGGTGATCGTCAGGAAAGGGGAGGAGTTTGAAGTCTCCGCCGAAGGGAGTTGGACTCTGTCCGCCGATAGCCCGGAGTTGTCTCCGTTCGGCGTGGAGTTGCCGAATCAGAAGCCGCCCGAAAAGCCAGCGCCCGCCAAGAAGACCGTAACCTCAAAGCGGAATCTCAAAACGGAAGCGCTCGAAGAATTGCCGAGCATCATCCGTGATGAGTCTCCGTTCAAATCAGGCCAGTTGGTCGGCGTGCTCTTCAACGACTACGAGTTGAGTGAACCGTTCGCGATCCCGGCCGACGGATCGTTCGTCGCTCCGGGCGAGGGACAACTTTTCCTGCGCTGCGAAGACGCTTGGAATCGACTGGCGGACAACAAGGGCAAGGTCAGTTTGAAGTTCAAATTGAAGACGGACAATTAGCGCGTCACCCCTCGTAGCCGCGTTTCGCCAGAACGCGGGCTTGGGTCTCATCCCCGCGTTCTGGCGAAACGCGGCTACGAAAGATTGCCGAATGTCTGACTCCGCAGGATCGTTGCAAGCGTCTTGGTCCGCCTGGAAGACGCAGGTCGAAGCAGCGTTGGCGAAGTGTCTCTCTGAGGAAAGTGGACTCGGCGGCGAATGTCCACCACGGCTGCGCGAGTCGATGTCGTACAGCCTGCTCGCCGGTGGCAAGCGTCTCCGGCCGGTGCTGGTGCTCATGGCGTGCGAGGCTTGCGGTGGTGATTCCGAGGCCGCGCTGCCGGCGGCGTGTGCGATCGAGATGATTCACACGTACTCGCTGATTCACGACGACCTGCCGTCGATGGACGACGACGACTATCGGCGCGGACGCCTGACCAATCACAAAGTCTTCGGTGAAGCGCTGGCGATCCTGGCCGGCGATGCTCTGCTGACGCTGGCCTTCGAGGTGGTCGCTCGCGACGTGCGACCCTCTTCGGTGGCAGCCGCTTGCTGCGCGGACCTCGCCTTCGCGGCCGGAGCGTGCGGCATGGTCGGCGGACAAGTCGCGGATCTCGAAGCCGAATCCCTGGAGTGCGGTGTGACCCAGATGCTGGGTGCCCCAACACCGCCCTCCATTCAATCAGCCACACGCTCCGTTGATGTCGCCAGCGCCGTTTTTGGCGAGAACTCATCGGGGCCGTCGTCAGTCGTCACGACAGCGCGAGCCGCCAACGAATACCAACCCCCGCAATCAAATGGAGGGCTGCGTCGAGCCGCAGCACTCCAGGATTTGGAAGCCATCCATCGCCGCAAGACGGGCCGGCTCATTCGTTCGGCACTGACGCTCGGCGGACGAATTGCTCAGGCCGATGTCGCGAAGCTCGGCACGCTGGACCATTACGGCACCTGCATCGGTCTGGCGTTTCAGATTGCCGACGATGTGCTCGACGTGACCGGAACGCAGGACAAGTTGGGCAAAGGGGTCGGCAAGGACGCGAGCCTCGGCAAGCTGACGTATCCGGGCCTGATCGGCTTGGACCGCAGCCGCCAGATGGCTCAAGAGTTGATCGACGAAGCATGCCTCGCGATCGCACCGTGGGGCGAGTGTGGCCAACGCTTGGAAGCGATGGCTCGATTCGTTCTCGAACGAGACCATTGACGATCAACCTGGGGTCGGGTGTTCGGTTTTTCGGAATTGGCGGGAAGAGAGGTTGGATTGCAAATGACGCGTACCTCCCGCCAATTTCGAAAAACCGAACACCCGACCCCGCACGATTCGCGTCTTCATCGCCTCGCCGGGTGATTTGGCGGTGGAGCGGGCGGTGTTCCAGCAGGTGCGGGAGGAACTCAACGCTGGCTTCGGCGACGGGCTGGACATCAAGTTCGAGCCGCTTGGCTGGGAGGACACGTTGGCCTCGACGGGGCGGCGGTCGCAGGCGGTGATCAATCGGGAGATTGATGACCGCTGTGACGAGTTCATTCTGGCGTGTACCGGCGGTGGGGGCAGGCGGCTCCGGACGCTCAGCCGTACTCGTCGTACACGGAAGCAGAGTTTTACCGCGCGGGTTCGCACGATCTTGAAGGAGGAGGGCCTCAAAGTTGGACCGGATAAGACTTCCGATTGCTGGGACAACTTCATCAAACGTCATACGGAGACATTGTGGGCCGTGGACTTTTTCTCGATCAAAACGGTGACGGCCACCGGCCTACGGGACATGTATCTGATGGCGTTTCTGTGCTTGAGCAGTCGCGAAGTGATCGTGTCGTCGTCCACCGAGCATCCGAATTCCGCGTGGGTCGTGGAGCAGACGAAGGAGTTCCTCGATCAAACCATGACTCGTGAGCAGAAGCCGGCGATCGTGATGCACGACCGGGACACCAAAATCACCAAGGAATTCACGGCGACGCTGAAAGCGAAGGGAGTCCGCACCAACGTATTGCCGGTGGCCTCGCCGAACCTCGATGGACGTGTCGAGCGATTCATTCAGACGATCAAGTACGAGTGCCTTTTCAAGTTCATTCTTTTCGGCAAACGGCACTTGGATCACGTCGTTGCTGAGTTCGTGGACTACTACAACGGCAAGCGTGCTCACATGGAGCGCGATCATTTACCACCAATCCGCAAGGCTCCCTGAGGTGGTAGCACGGCCTGCTTTACTCACGATTCGATCGGTCCTAGGATCGCCGCGAACATGCGGGTGACACAGCCCAATGATTTGCGAACTCTTTTCGGAAGGAACAATCTCATGCGTCGAGTTTTTTCAGTTTGGGTCATGACTCTCGTCATCGGAACGGTCGTCTGCGCGGGGAGCCAATCAGGCTCAGCGGCGGACGAATATGCCTACGATCTGGTCCATTCCTCGGTCAGTTTTAAGGCGCGACATCTCGACATCAGTTGGATTCACGGCCGGTTCAATGAGGTTGAAGGAAAGTTTTCGCTCGATCGGGAGAACCCCGCCAAGTCGACGTTCCTGCTCACCATCAAAGCCGACAGCGTCGATACGGCCAACAAGGCCCGCGACGAACACCTCCGGCAACCCGACTACTTCGATACGAAGCAGTTCCCCACCATCGAATTCAAAAGCACGAGCACCAAAGTCATTGAGGGCGGATACGAAGTGACCGGCGACTTCACGATGCACGGCAAGACCAAGAAGATCGTCTTGGTCCTGAAGGGGGGCAAAGAACACACCTTCAAAGACGTGAAGCGCGTTGCCTTCTCCACCGAACTTTCGCTCAAGCGCAGCGACTACGGTTTCGACAAGAACGCCATCGGACCGATCGGTGACGAGGCGTTGATCATCATCGATTGCGAAGGCATGCGAAAATAGCTGATGCCTGAGCCACTGCTTTATCTGAAAGCGATGGGAGCCGCCGCCATCGTCAGCGCGATCATCGTGCTGACGATGGTAGCCACGCTCGCCAAGAGCGTGGAGATTCGCGGGAAAACCCACGCTCTTGGCGAGCGTGGCTACATGACGTGGCTGAATTTCTCCTGCGTCTTGGGGATTGGACTCGGGCTTGTGGTCGGCTACCGCATGGTGTCGTTGCGATTGGCCTGGCCTCCCGTGAACGGTCTCGATCGGTTCTTAACGATCACCGTTCCATTGGCCCTCGGCATCGAACTGATCGCGGGATTCCAGAACGTCCCGCGTTGGGTCGCGTGGCTATTGCGGATGAGCCTGGCTGCAACGATCCCAAGAATCTTGTTGCACGGTTCCGTTTACTTGAGCGATGCTCCTGAAGGCTGGACTCCGTGGCAGACCGGCATGGCGCTGGTGGTGTGTGGAGCCTTGTTGGCTGGTGTGTGGAGTCTGCTTTCCTGGTTGTCCCAGCGTTCCCCAGGTTCCTCGATTCCATTGGCACTCTGTCTGCCGATCCTGTGTGCCGGTCTGACCGTGATGATGGCCGGTTACATCAAGGGAGGACTCGCGGCTTTCCCGTTGGTGGCGACGCTCGTGGCAACAACCATCGGGGCCAGACTGATGTCGAAACGCTCTTTCGCACTGGCCAACTTTCGCGCGCCGGCGATCGTTGGAGTCGGAGTGGTGGGTTTGTTCGGCCTGTTGTTCGTCGGTCATTTTTTCGGCCGACTCTCGACCGGCTATGCGCTGGCCATACTGCTCTCGCCACTCTTGTGCTGGGTGACCGAGATGCCGCAACTGCGGCACCGGAAGCCGTGGCTTGTGGGATCGGTGCGGTTGGTGCTGATCGCGATCCCGCTGCTGGTGGTGCTGGCTGCGGCGAAGCGTGATTTTGACCGGGACATGGCCCCGCTGCTGGGAAAGATCGCGGCAGCTTCCCGATCAGCCGCAGGGCGCTAGCCCCGGTTTGTGTCATCTGAACCGGGGCTAGCGCCCTGCGGCTCATAGCAGCCTGTCTCACTTCGCGAAGATATTGCGACCTTGCTCCTTAGAGCAGCTCCTTGATGGATTCGCGTTCTTCCACCAATGCGATCGGACGGCCGCTGTGGTCCGGGAGGGTCGCTGCGGGATCGATGCCGAAGACCTCTCGGTACAGAGTGGCCAGCAGGTTTTGCGGAATGTAAGAACCACCGAGCGGCTGCTCCGCACGGGACGTCGTCGCGCCAATGACCTGGCCCATCTTGAACCCGCCGCCGGTGACAAGGGCGAAGCTGGCCTGCGGCCAGTGATCGCGCCCGGCATTGCCGTTGATCTTCGGTGTCCGACCGTACTCACCCCAGACCACGACCGTCACATCCTGATCCATGCCGCGCTCGTGCAAATCGGTCACCAATGCATGAAGGCCCTTGTCGAACTCAGGGAGCATCTGCCGCAGCGAACCAAAGTTATTCGCGTGCGTGTCCCAATAGCCGGGGGCCAGCACAGTGACCACCGAGACTCCCGCTTCGACGAGCCGCCGGGCTTGCAGAAATCGCGAGTGAGTGCCGTACTGTTTCCGAACCTTCTCCGGTTCCTGGCTGACGTCGAAGGCGTCTCGGGCGCGCGACGAACTGATGATGTCGAGAGCCTGATTTGTGAATGAGTCCATCCCGGCAAAAGTGCCCTGAGTCCGTTCAACGGCACGGTTGATGTTGTCGAAGGCACCCAGCAACGTCTTGCGCTGGGTCAAACGGTCGAACGTCATCTGATCGGCCAAACTCAAGTTGGCAACCAAGCCCGGCGAGCCGGGATCGAATGGCTGATGGGCCAAACCCAAATAGGACGGTTCGAGTGCCAATGACCTCCGGCCGCCGTGGGGCATCTGTTCCATGCCCAACGTGACGTACGGAGGGAGGCTCGTGCCGTTGCTCGGAAGGAGCTTGCTGACCACCGACCCGAAGACCGGCCGAAGACCGGGCTTCAAACTGAACGGGCCACCTTCTGGACCCCAAGGGTAACCGCACAACAACTCTTCCGGCACATGGGTGTCAGTGGCGAGAGCTCGCAGGTTGCGGATGATGGTCAACTTGTCGGCAATCTTCGCCTGCAATGGCATCAGCTCGCAAATCTCCATGCCGGAGACGTTGGTCTGGATCGGCTTGAACTCGCCTCGGTACTCCGCCGGGGCCAGCGGCTTCATGTCATACATGTCCATGTGCGGAGGAGCTCCGCACAAATAGATCATGATGAGTGACTTGTGAGAGGACTTCGCCTGCTGCGCCCCCTGTGCCTTGAGCCTTAGTAAATCGGCCAGGGTTAAGCCGCCAAGACCCAGGGTTCCCACTTGCAGAAAATCGCGGCGCGAGAGGCTGTCGCACAGCGGCTTCTGTTTCTTTCCCCAAATGGTGAGCATGAACTGATCCTCGAGCATCGTGCAGAGGGAAGGCGGGACCACTGACTGATCAACGTGCGAAGTTGGGCTCCCGCCAAGTGGGCTGACGCGGTTCAGCTTAGCGGGAGGCGGCTGCCACGCAATTCCGAAAGATTCAGCAGCGCTGCTGAATCTCTCAAGCAGCCGGTTTCTAGCAGCCCGACCAATGGGCCGTTAAGAGAGCGTTCATGCGTGCTACCCACTCACCGTCTTGAACTCTCGATGAGGAAATACCTGTGGCGTACAGATTACTTCTGCTGCTCGTTGCCTTGCCCTTCATTCCCGCATCTTTGGCGGGTGAGATTTCCGCAGACCGGATCAGGTCCGCAGTCGCTCATCTGGCGAGCGACAGGCTGGAAGGTCGCGAACCGGGAACCAACGGCGAGGTGCTCACGACGGAATACCTCGCGGACGAGTTCGAGAAGGCGGACTTGAAGCCGATCGGCGAGCGCGACTCGTACTTCCAACCGGTGCCGCTCGTGCGTGTCATCACGAGCTCGAAGTCGACGCTCCAAGCAGTGAAGGCCGGGACCACGCTCGACATCCCTTGCGAAGAGGGCTTCGCGGGCGTGAGTCAGACGCAAGCGGGTTCCGAGGAGTTCGACGCCGAGGCCATCTTCGTCGGACACGGCATCACCGCGCCGGAATTCGGATGGGACGATTATCTAGGTGTCGACGTGACGGGCAAGATTGTCGTCCTCTTCACGAACGAGCCTCCCTCAAGCGATCCCAGATTCTTCGGAGGGACGGCACTGACGTATTACGGGCGCTGGACGTACAAGTTTGAGGAAGCTGCCCGGCGCGGAGCAAAGGCTTGCTTCATCATTCATACGAATGAGACGGCCGGTTATCCGTATTCCGTCGTGCGGCGAATGGAAAGCGCGCAGCTCAAGCGGGAACCCAATCAACCCGTGCTGGCTTTCGCAGGCTGGCTCTCTCGCACAGCGGGTGAAAAACTGCTGGGGCTGTCGGGCCGCACCGTGGAAGACGCCTTGCGCGAGGCGGACACCAAGGGGTTCAAGCCCTCTTCCCTCGGTGTGAACTTGAAAGGCAACCTCCCGACCCGCATCGAGAACTTCGTCAGTCACAACGTCGTCGGCCTGGTGGAAGGGATCGATGCGACGCTGAAGTCCGAGGCGATCATCTTCACCGCGCACTGGGATCATCTCGGCATCGGCAAGCCGGTCCTCGGCGATGCGATCTACAACGGCGCGGCGGACAACGCCACCGGCTGCGGCCTCCTGCTGGAGCTCGCCCGCGCGTGGTCGAGTCAGTCGCCCAAGCCCAAACGATCCGCGGTTTTCCTGGCCGTCACTGCGGAAGAGAAAGGGCTGCTCGGTTCGAAGTACTACACCCGGAATCCGCTCATCCCTCTGAGCAAGACAGCGCTCAATCTGAACGTCGATATGATCCTGCCGCTGGGCGTACCGGCCTCGGTCGTCGTGACCGGTGCCGACCGAACGTCGATCTGGCCGACGGTCAAAGCGGCGGCAGAGAGGAACCACCTTGAGATCGAAGTGGACCAAAGGGCACATCTGGGAATCTTCTACCGATCAGACCATTTCTCGATGGCGCAGTCGGGCGTCCCCGCGTTTTCCGTCGCGGCGGGAATGAAGATCACCGGCAAGCCAAATGACTTCGCCACCAAGGCTCACAAGGATTTCAACGACAAGGCGTACCACTCGCCGCAGGATGAATTTCAGCCGGACTGGGATTTTTCGGGCTTCGTTGTGTTGGCTGAGTTCATGCTGGAAGTGGCCCGCAACGTTGCCGATACCGACCAATTGCCGACATGGAACGTCGGGGACGAGTTCCGTCCTGCGCGCGACAAGCAAGAAGCCAAGTAGATCACAACGTAAAAGTCTTAAGAGAGGACCGCAAATGTTTGATACAACGAAAGAGGATTTGAAGGACATTCTGCGCAATGTTGATTCTGGAAAACTGCAACTTCCTGATTTTCAGCGCGATTACGTCTGGGGAGACGAGGACGTTCAAAGCTTGATTGCGTCAATTGCGAAAGGCTTTCCGGTTGGAGCCCTCCTCACGTTGGAATCTGGTGGGGAAGTGGCCTTCAAACCACGCGTGCTGGCAGGAGTCGAGAAGACGAATTCGAGACCGGACGAACTGCTCCTCGACGGTCAACAACGCATGACATCGCTTTTTCAAGCCATGTACTGCAAGCGTCCGATTCGCACGACCACCCAGAAAAAAGTAGAAGTCGAACGCTATTACTATCTCGACATCAACAAGGCTGCATCGGACACAGCGAACATTGAAGAGGCAATCGTTGGAGTGCCAGCCGATCGAATTGTCCGCACTAATTTTGGCCGCGATATTCAGCGAGACCTCTCCAAGCCTGAGTTCGAGTTCGAGCAAGACCTGTTTCCACTCAATCAGGTCTTCGATCACACGGACTGGTACTTCAGTTGGCGCGGGCATTGGAAAACCCGCAAGCCAGATCGCTTCGACCTTGAGTCCAAGTTCTTCAAGGGCATCGTCGAGAACATCCAGCGTTACAAGATGCCGATCATTCGGCTCGACAAGAAGAATACCCGCGAAGCGATCTGTCTCGTCTTTGAAAAAGTCAACGTCGGCGGAAAGAAGCTTGACGCATTTGAACTGGTCACGGCCATCTACGCAGCGTCCAATTTTGACCTGCGCGAGGATTGGAAGGGTCCGGTTGCGAAACCCGCCCTTGGTCGCAGCGGTCGGATGTTTGACAAGAACAACCCTCGTCGGGTCTTGAAAGACATCGAGAGCACAGACTTTCTTCAGGCTTGCACGCTGCTCCACACGCGTCAGACACGAGCCGAAAAGGCCGCCGCAGGCGTCAAGGATGCGGACCTACCGCAGATCAGTTGCAAGCGAGATTCACTGCTCAGTCTACCGTTGGCTGCATACCGAACTCATGCAGACATGGTTGAGGCAGGTTTCATCGAAGCGGCAGGTTTTCTGAACGAACTCAAGATTATCCTGGCCAAAGACGTGCCCTACCCGCCGCAAATTACGGCACTCGCGTCAACTCTTTCGATCCTCGGTGATGTTGGTCAGACCGCAGCAGCGCGAGACAAGCTGGCATTGTGGTTCTGGTCCGTCTCGCTTGGGGAACAGTACGGCTCAAGTACGGAATCAAAGCTTGCCCGCGATGTTCCCGAGCTCGTCAATTGGATTGCAGGAAATGGCCCAAAGCCCCGATCGGTTGAAGAAGCCATCTTTCAGCAGGACCGACTCAGGTCGTTGCGCACACGACTCTCCGCAGCGTACAAGGCGGTCCACGCACTTCTGATGCGTCATGGGTGCCAGGACTTCATCAGCGGCAAGGGTTTCGAGTTAATGACGTTCTACAACGACAAGGTGGATGTGCATCACATCTTCCCTCAAGCGTGGAGCAAGAAGGCCGGAATCAGCCCAAGGATATTTGACTCGATCGTCAATAAGACACCGCTCTCCAAGAAGTCGAACATCCTGATCAGTGGCGACGCCCCTTCAATCTATTTGAAGCGTATCGAGGCTAAGCACGGTCTTTCCTCAAATCGTCTCGACGAGATTCTGCGCACGCACTTGATTGAGCCAGAGTTTCTCCGAAACGACGACTTTCAGGGATTTTTCGACGCTCGCCTCAAGGCGCTTTCCACAATGATCTCTGGCGCACTCGGTAAGGCGGTCGTCGAAAGTCATGGTTCCAACGAAGAAGAGCATGAAGTTGAAGACGAAATCGAAATTGTCACTGACGACGCTGATGACGACGCTGTCTCTGTCTAAGGGAGCCTCGATGATTCAAACAATCTTTCGACGAGCGGCTTCTTGGCGTATGCTGGACTCATCTTTTGCCCCTGATATGGCATCGCGTGAAATGACATGGCCGAGTGCGACCAATGCTGAGAACTGAGGGAAACTGCAATGGCACAAGACTCGATCTCATTGCCCAAAACGACGTTTACAGGACTCGAACTCCATGACGGGGACGTCGTGTCGGGCCGGACACACGATGATCTCGTGGAGCTTCGGGTGGTTCGCCGCGCTGCCGAACCACGTCGTGCGATGACGGGCGAGCGGTTTGTCGCGAAGTGGCGCGGCCAGTTTCCGAATGCCGCGGCGGGAAGCGATCCGCGGCTTGAGTCGCTGTTGAAAAAACATTTGCGGTCGTGAAGCGATATCCATGCGAGTTCTGATTGACGCCAATGTGTTGCTGGATGTCGCGCTCGCTCGGCCGGGGTTGCACGAGGCCAGCGAAGCGGCGTTGAGTCAATGCGGCCGCGACGAGAACCAAGCTTTCATCGCCTGGCACACGCTGTCAAACGTGTTCTACATCCTGCGGAGTCAGGCGGATCACGACCGGGCTATGGAGTTCCTGAAAGACCTGTTGGAGTGGGTTCAAGTCGTGAGCGTGGAACATGCCGATGCCGTGCGGGCGTTCGGTTACGGAATGCGAGATTTTGAAGACGCACTTCAGGTGAGTGCCGCCGAAGCTGGCTTGGCGGATGTGATTCTGACCCGGAACTCCGCTGATTTCCGTGACAGTCCAATACCGGCTCGCACGCCAGAAGAGTTTCTCGCGGACTTCGCCAGGAAAGAAGTTGCCGACGACCGGAAGTTGGAACACGACGAACCCGCCAACGATTCGTGATCGTTCTGGGAAAGGTGCATATCGGTCGACATCACGGAGGAACTCACCACGGGTGAGACAAAGGTGGCCGGAACCGAAACAGCGTTAATCGCACAGAAACAGTTCCGAACACGCTTCGGTTTTCGCGTTTGAAGTTGTTCGCATATCGAGCGGCAATACACTTCAGCCACGTTCCGAATCCCATTCTGCGAGAGGCGACTCATGCGATCTCAAACAAAGCCGTCACCGAGAGTCCCTAAGAAATACGGCGGGCTCTGGATTGCCTGGAATCATGCTCGGACGAAGATCATTGCGAGCGGGATCACGCTGCCGGAAACGATCGCCGCCGCTGAAGCGGCTGGCGAAGTGCAGGCGTACTTCACGAAAGCTCCGCACGCCACGTCTCGATTTGTCGGTGTCACGCGATGAGATTTGCCTACGAAAGTTACGACATCCCCAAGTCACCGTTGGACGGTTCCACGGAAATCTATCGGCCGGAAATTCCCATCCGCCTGCTTGGTGCGCGAGGCGAATTCTTTTCGCTGGCTTTGGTGGATACCGGCGCGGACAGCGTGGTGATCGGAGCGACGATTGCCGAACGAATTGGAGTCAAACTCAATCCGAAGAAACGGTGGCTCCTGCATGGCTTCTCTGGTGAGCCCGTCGAGGCGGCGTTGGGGCACGTCGAAATTGAACTCGCCAGCCGTACCGAGTCGATCTGTTGGAGCCTGCCGGTTGCAGTTGTCACCTATCCCGAACTCACCAGCGAAGAAATCGTGGTGCTGGGCCAGACGAGATTCCTGGAGTACTTCAACGTTCGGCTCTTCGGCAACGAACACGTTGTGGACTTGAAGCCCAATGCGAGCTTTCCCAAGAAGCGTGGTCGTTGAATTCGGGCACACTTCAGGAACGCTGTTCTTATTCGTCCAATCCAATCAAAGAGATGTGGCCGCTGTGTCCCCTTTTCCTTCCTATTAAGAACTCAGAACGATGGACCGCCGAATTCTCGGACGCACGGGGCTGGCTGTCACACAACTCGGTTATGGCAGCATGGGGTTGCGTGGGCCGCGGACTTGGGGTGTCCGTGTGGTGAGCGACCACGATGCCGAGCGGTTTCTCAATGCCGTGCTGGATGCGGGCATCAATTTCATTGACACGTCGCCCGATTATGGGGCCAGCGAAGAACGGATCGGTCGCTTCATCGGGTCGCGCCGCAGTGAGTTTTATCTCGCCACCAAATGCGGGTGTGTTTACACGCAACGGGAGGACCATCTGGAACTCGATCACGTCTGGAAGCCCGATGTCATTCGGCGAAATCTGGAAACGAGCCTCCAGCGTCTGCGCACGGACTCTGTGGATCTTCTGCAATTCCACGGGGGTGATGCCGAAACGCTGCAACGCGAAGGACTGATTGATGTGATGACCAGTCTTCGGGATCAGGGCTTGGTCCGGTTCATCGGCGTCTCCAGTTCTCTGCCGAGTCTCTCGGCCTTGATCGACCTGGGTGTGTTCGACACGTTTCAGATTCCGTATTCCTGTCTGGCACCGCAGCATCACGACCTCATCTGTCGAGCCGCCGAGTCAGGTGCTGGCATCATTCTGCGAGGCGGGATCGCTCAAGGTGGCCCGGATGCGGAAATTCAGCGACCGGCGCTCGAGGAAATCTGGGACAAAGCCCAGCTCGACGAACTGCGTCCAGACGACATGACTCGCGCGGAACTCATCCTGCGGTACACGCTCTCGCATCTGCACTGCCAGACGACGATCATCGGCACCTGCAACCTCGCTCATCTGGCCGAGAACATGGCGGCGGCCCGCCGTGGGCCATTGCCACCGGAACTTGTTTCGAAAATCACCGCACGAGTTGCCAAGAGTTTTGGCTAAATTCACTCGCTGGTGCGTCGTGCTCGTTTTGGAAAAACAGTTCGCGAGCCTGAACAACCTGCAGCGGAGCGTTCGTGACCGGCTGCTGCGGATGAGCGGGTGAGCGAATTTCAGAATTTGCCGAAGGAGGCTTGGAAAGTGGAAGAGTCGATGACCGCAAGTTCTGAAATTCGCACACCCGCCCCGAAATGCTTTTGGCTTATCGCGGTCACGCTCATTTCTCTGAGTGGCGCACCAGGCACACTTGCTGCTGACGGCCCGGTTGATTTCGCGAAGCACATCCAGCCGTTGCTGGCCAAGAAGTGTGTTTCGTGTCATGGGCCGGAGAAACAGAAGGCGGGGTTGCGGCTGGATCGGAAGGGGGCGGTCCTCAAAGGGGGCGATGACTTGGGGCCTGCGATCGTGCCGGGGAAGAGTCGCGAGAGTCCGCTGTTTCGCGTCGTGGCCGGGTTGGAAGAAGGACTCGAAATGCCGGCAGAAGGAGAGAAGCTGACGGCGGCGGAGATTGAGTTGCTCAAGCGCTGGATCGACGGCGGGGCGGAATGGCCGGACGACGGAAGCGAAAAGGAAGACGTCACGAAGTCGCATTGGGCGTTTCGGCCGCTGGTGAGGCCGATGCTTCCGAAGTCTCAAATCACAAATCTCAAATCTCATAATTCAATCGACGTTTTCATCGCCACGCGGTTGGAACGCGACGGCCTCACACCATCTCCAGAAGCCGACCGCACAACGCTGATTCGGCGACTCAAGTTTGATTTACTCGGATTGCCGCCGTCGCCGGAGGAGGTCGAGGAGTTCGTGGCCGATACTGAGCCGGATGCCTACGAGAGACTTGTTGATCGCTACCTCGCGTCGCCGCACTTGGGCGAGCGGTGGGCGCGGCATTGGCTCGACGTGGTGCGGTTCGCGGAGAGTCATGGCTTTGAGATGAATCAGCCTCGGCCGAATGCGTGGCCGTATCGCGACTATGTCATCCGCAGTTTCAACGAGGACAAGCCCTACGACCAATTCGTCTTCGAGCAACTCGCCGGCGACACGATTGGCGCGGATGAGGCGACCGGTTTCCTGGTCGGTGGCTCATGGGATCAAGTCAAAAGTCCCGACCTCGGCCTGACTTTGCAGCAGCGCGCCGACGAACTGCACGATATGGTCAGCACCACCGGCAGCGTATTCCTTGGCCTGACGGTCGGGTGTGCTCGGTGCCACAACCACAAGTTCGATCCGATTTCGCAGCTCGATTACTACGGCATGAAGGCGTGCTTCGCCGGAGTGCAACACGGCGACCGACCGTTGCGCGCGGCCGAAGCGAACCGCAGTCAGCCTGGAAAGGCTGACCTACAAACTATTCGCGAACAACTTGCCGCGATTGAAGCCGAAATCCTGCGGCTCGACCCACTGGCGAACCGGAACGGAGCGATCTTCGTTGAACGTTTCGCACCGACGAAAGCCCGCTTCGTGCGGATGACGATCCACGCGACGAACTCGGCCGAGCCGTGCATCGACGAGTTGGAAATCTTCACGATCGGAGCGAAGCCGGAAAACGTCGCCCTCGCCTCGCGCGGCACGAAGGTCAAGGCATCGAGTAGCCTGCCGGGGTTCGCGATTCACAAACTGGATCACGTCAACGATGGCCGCTATGGCAATAGTTTCAGTTGGATCTCCAACGAGCCGGGCCGCGGCTGGGTGGAACTGGAGTTGCCGCAGGACTTCGAGATCGACCGCATCGTCTGGAGCCGCGACCGAGATCCGGCTCAGTACAAAGACCGCACCGCGACGAAATACGTCTTTGAAGTGTCACTCGACCGCGCGACTTGGCAGATCGTCGCTGGTTCGGCGGATCGTGTGCCGATGACCAACAAGACGAATGAGTCGAACGAGACTCGCAAGGTCACTGTGCTGTCGCCGGAGAACAAAGCCCGCGTCGAGCAACTCACCGCCCAGCGCACGGTATTGCAAAAGACGCTGACTGAATTGAGTGCCGTGCCGATGGCCTACTCTGGCAAGCTGATGCCGCCCGAAGAAACGTTCCGACTGCATCGTGGCGACCCGCTGCAAAAGCGCGAGTTGGTTGCCCCGGCTGGCTTGGCGTCGTTTGGTTCAGCTTGGCAGTTGGATTCCACTGCGGCTGAAGCTTCGCGCCGCGTGCAACTCGCGAAGTGGATCAACGATCCTGCGAACCCGCTGACCGCGCGAGTCATTGTCAATCGCCTCTGGCATTACCACTTTGGCACGGGACTCGTCGAAACCCCCAGCGACTTCGGCCTCAACGGCGGCAAGCCGACGCATCCGGAGTTGCTCGATTGGTTAGCCAGTGAGATTTTCCATCTGAAATCTTCGGAGACTTCACTCAAGCGTCTTCACCGACTGATCGTCCTCTCCGCGACGTATCGGCAAGCCAGCACTCCGCGCGACGACGGCCTGGCCGTTGATGCGGGTTCGCGGCTGTTGTGGCGGTTCCCGCCGAAACGATTGGAGGCGGAAGTGCTTCGCGATGCGATTCTCGCGACGAGCGGGCAACTCGATCGTCGCATGAACGGGACGGGATTCGATCTCTTCGAGGCAAACGCGAACTACGTCCGCGTATTCAACTCGAAGCAGCAGTTTGTTCCGGAGACGGACTTCCGACGCATGGTTTACGCACACAAGCATCGGATGCAACTCGACGACACGTTCGGCACGTTTGATTGCCCGGACGGCGGACAAGTCGCTCCGAAGCGGAACTCATCGAACACTCCTTTGCAGGCGCTGAATCTGCTCAACAGTCGCTTCTTGGTTCAGCAAGCCGACCTGTTCGCGGCGCGAATTCGCGCGACGTCTGCTGCCGAGCCGAATTCGCAGGTGTCGGCGGCCATTCAATTGGCCTTCGGCCGCTCGCCGACCCCGGACGAAACTGCAGCCGCCGCCGCGTTACTGCGAGAACACGGGTTGCCAGCTCTCTGCCGCGCGTTGTTGAACGCCAACGAATTCTTGTTCGTGCGGTAATGGTGAGCCTCGACTCCGATGCGACGGATCTCAGTCAAGGCTGACTGAACGCCGTCAACGAAAGGGTTCCGGGGATAAGTCAATGAGAATGTCTTTCGAAGTGCAATGAACACCTCATCGGCAGCAGGACAATTAAGCTGTTCCATCAAGCTTTTCTGAGGTTCAGAGTCTGGGACATAGACGCGATCTTCGCCAATGTGGGCGACGGTGTCGGCAAAAAGAATTGAGAATCTCTTAGTCTTTCTTTTTCGTCCCATTGCCACACTCCAGTCCGTTCGTATCGAGAGCCGGAGCCAGTTTATTTGAGGCGATACAGGTACTCGCCCGCCTTGCGGACCAGCAGCACGCCTTCGGATTCTCGATTCGCGAAGGATTCGACATCAATCGTGGCGGGGTCGCGGTAGCCGAGGTTGATTTGCTCGCAGACGGCGGCGGGGATTTGTGAGGCGAGGGTGACTCGGACTCGTGGTTGCTCGAGGCCGTTGTCGAACGTGCCGGTGCCGCGGACGTGGGTGCTGTGGGCGAGGACTCCCCACGGGTAGTCTTTGAAGCGGTCCCATTGCTTCGTGAAGTAGTCGCGCACGTGATAGCCGATCTCGGCGATCAGCTTGCCGTGTGTCACCGAGATCTCGTGCAGGTGCGGGGCGAAGATGATCAGTTCGCCGCCGTCGGCCACGACCGGCTCGAGCTTGTACATGCACTTGCCGGCGACCCACAGCTCGTCGTACATCGGCGGAGCACAGCTCAGTACCGTGTGGAATGAGCGGTCCATCCATTTGATGTGGACTTGGCTCGACAGGTCGGCGGCGGACTCCCACGCGGACTCCGGAGTACCGTAGAACAAGCCGTGCAAGTTGCCGTCGCTGGCGACGATGAACGTGATCGCTCGGCGAGTGTTCGGAATCAACGTGGCGGCGCGATCGACGACGGCTCGGACGGGCGTCCCCTTCACGCCGATGATGCCGACGTTCGTGATGATCGCTCCCAGCCAGTGAAAGAAGTTGAGCAACTCCGGGCCGGAGATGCCGGGGAAGTAATACTTGTTGCCGCCGCTGAACCCGACCACCTCATGCGGAAACACCGGGCCGAGCACCAGCAGCGTGTCGTAATCGGCGATCCGCGAATTGATCGTCACCGGTACGTCGAGCGACATGCGGCCTTCGGTGATTGCTTCGGTATCGGCTTTTGTGAGCGAGCCGATCGTCGTCAGTCGTGCGGGGTTGTTCCATTCGTGGTTGAAGAGGCGGACGTTGGCGTACTTGCCTCTGGCCTCGCTTGCGCTTCGGGTTAGTGGGCCGGGGGCTCGATCGGAGTCGCTCATGCCGAGCATTTTGGCGATCGCTGCCTCGGGCATCGGCGGATGGGTGCCGAGTGCAACCAGCACGTCAACTTGCTTCGCGGCCGAGCCGATTTGGTCATGCAAGGCGCTGAACAGCAGCGGTAGCGGCGCGGTGCGAGTCGAATCGGGCACGATGACCAGCACTCGCTGGCCAGCAAAGACATTGGAAGGGACTTCGCGAGCGAACCACTCGCGGACTTCGGCATCGGTCAAGATCTTCATGAGTCTTCCATCTCTGATGACTGGAGCTGTATTCGGCCGGAGTGAACTTCGTTTGTTCGGTCTTTGCAAGCGAGGTCGAGTGGCTCATGATGCTCGCCATGCCAACCGTCCTGCGACAGAATGGTTTTGCGGTAATGATCCCCGTGGGAGATCATCCGCCGCCTCATGTGCATGTCGTCAAAGGAGATCATGTCTTGATTGTCAATCTTGGTGACGGCGATCACGAGCCATCGATTCGCGACAATGAAGGGATGAACGCATCCGAAAAATCCAAGGCATTTCGGATCGTCTTAGATCATCGTGACAGATTGTTGGCTCAATGGAGGAAGTTTCATGGCTAAGTCAGACCGGGTCGTTCGGATGGGCAAGTTTACGTACACAAGGTCTGAACTTGATCAGATGTTTGAGGAGGCTGATCGTCGTGGTCGTGAGCGATTAGAACGTGAACCGCTTGCCGTCAAAGTGGAGTACGACACGGCCTCGCGTCAGATCGCCATCACTCTTAACAACGGATCGCGCTACTCATTTCCGGCCGACATTGCTCAAGGATTGGCGACGGCCACCGACAAGCAGAGAGCCAAGGTCAACATACTCGGCATGGGAACGTTGCTTGAGTGGCCGAAGATCGACATGCACTTCACCACCCTGGGGTTGCTTGAGGGCCGATTTGGAACACGCAGATGGATGGACGAATTGCGGCGGAATGGAAAACTCCCGCCTCCGCCGTCGGCGAAAGTCGTTAAGTCGAAACGGAAGCCGGCGGCGAAACGAACAGTCCCTGCGGTTCGTAAAATGCCCGCGTCTAAAAAGTCGGCCGTGAAATCGGTTCGACCGAGTGCATCGCGCGTTGCTGCTGCTGGCCATTAGGCCGAACTGATCAAGGAAGACATCATGCCGATGGAACGTGAATCAAGCTCGCCTTCGGAAGAAGTTGAACTCGCCGGGCACATCATCGACAGTTTGCTGCTGCCGAAGGTGCTCGACGAAATTATGTCACAAGGGGGACGGTTCGAGATTCTCAACATCTCGGTCGGGCAGCGGCGGCAAGATCCCAGCGCGGCGCGGTTGCTGGTCAGTGCGGACTCGACCGAACATCTCGACAAGATTGTGCGGGACATTGGACGACACGGTGCCGTCAGGATTCATCAACAAGATGCGGAACTCGTGCCCGCCGACATGGACGGAGCGTTTCCCGAAGGCTTCTTCTGCTCGACCAACCAGGAGACGCAGGTGCGCATTGGCGGTGTGTGGCATCGCGTCGAACGGCCGGAGATGGACTGCGGGCTGGTGGTGTCGTCCGACAAGAAGGTTGCCACGCTTCCGATGGCCGACGCCCGCAAGGGCGACCTAATCGTCGTCGGGCATCACGGCACGCGCGTGCTGCCGCAGGAGCGTGATCGAGACAAGCTCGGCGTGTTTGGCTTCATGCAGAGCACCGTCGGCAGCGAGAAGCCCAAGAACTTTACCGTCCGCGAGATCGCTGCCGAGATGCGTCGTGCAAAACAAGGGGACGGTAAAATTCTTGTCGTCGCCGGTCCGGCTGTCGTGCATACCGGCAGCCGAGAACATCTCAGCCGCCTGATTCGCGAGGGTTACGTGCATGTGCTCTTCGCCGGCAATGCGTTGGCGACTCACGACATCGAGCAATCGTTCTTCGGCACCAGTCTTGGCATCTCGATGGAGAGCGGCGGCGGAACGGCTGAAGGGCACGAGCATCACCTGCGTTCGATCAATCGCATCCGCCGGCTCGGCAGTATTCGCAACGCGGTCGAGCAAGGGACGCTGACCAGTGGCATCATGTTCGAGTGCGTGCAGCACAACGTCCCGTTCGTCCTCGCCGGCAGCATCCGCGACGACGGCCCGCTCCCCGACGTCATCACTGACGCGCTGGCCGCTCAAGCGGCGATGCGTGAATTGATTCATTCGCAAGGCGTGACGTTCTGCTTGATGATCGCCACGACGCTGCACTCAATCGCCGTCGGCAATCTGCTGCCGGCATCGGTGAAGACCGTCTGCGTAGATATCAACCCGGCCACGGTCACGAAGCTCGCCGATCGCGGCACGTTTCAGTCGATTGGCCTCGTGACGGACGTTGAGCCGTTCTTGCGCGTGCTGGTCGAGGAAGTGACATAACCTGGAGTGCGGTGGCTCGACACCGCCCTCCATTCGATTGCGGGAATTTGCGTGAGCAGTCATCGACCTTCATCGTGCTGCGGTAATTTCGACCAGCGTCTTCTCACGACGACGGTTTTTCGTCAGTCGATGCCTTTATCCCGCAAATGATGGAGGGCGGTGTCGAGCCGCCGCACTCCAAGGATGCCCATGAACTACTTCGCTCACTCCATTCGATTCCTCGACCGACCGTACTTTGTCGTCGGGACGAACGTGCCGGATTGGTTGTCGGTCGTCGATCGGCAAGTGCGGATGCGGAGCAAGCTGGTCGAGCCGTTCATGCTCAATGATGGCTCGATTCAATCGGAGGTCGCGGCTGGTGTGTGGCAGCATCTGGACGACGACCGCTGGTTTCATCAGACGCGCGCGTTCACGGAACTCAGCGCCGATCTGGCCGTCAAGTTCCGCGATGCTCTCGCCCCCGATGAGAGTTTGCGAGCGGGATTCCTCGGCCACATCGTCACCGAATTGCTGATCGACGCCGAACTCATCGAACGGCATCCGGGGCAGATCGAGCGGTATTACGACGTGCTCCGCTCGATCGAACCGCTGGCCGTGCAACAGGCCATCAACGCGATGGCCAAGCAGCCGACGGAGCAGATCGTGCCACTGATCCCGCGATTCATCGACGAACGCTTTCTGCCGGACTACCTGGCCGACGACCGTTTGTTGCGTCGCTTGAACCAAGTGATGAAGCGGGTCAAACTGCCGCCTCTTCCGGCCGAGGCGGAATCTGTTTTGCGTCTCGCCCGCCCGCTCATCCGTGACCGGCTGAGCGATCTGCTGCCGGAAGAGCACTTTCAATTCCCATCCGTACCGCGACCGTGAGGGAGCGGCCAGCCCCAACGACTACCGAGCCCGCTCCCTCACGGTCGCGGTACGGAGTCTGTTCTGAATCACTCATCCAAGGAGCCATCACCATGAAATACGGAATGAACATGCTGCTGTGGGCGACCGACGTGAACGAGTCGCATTACGGACTTCTCGATTCGCTGAAGAAGATCGGCTACGACGGTGTCGAGCTCCCGATCTTCGACATGAACACGGCCAACTTCGCGAAGCTCGGCAAGAAGCTGACCGACACGGGCCTGCAACGGACGGCCGTCACGATTTGTACCGATACCGAGAACCCGATCTCTCCCGATGCGGCGATTCGGCAGGCGGGACTCGACCGGCTCAAGAAGGCGATTGACTGCTGCCAGGCCGTGGGAGCCACGCACCTGTGCGGACCGATTCACTCCGCGATCGGTGTCTTCTCAGGCAATTGCCCGACGACCGATGAATGGAACTGGGGCAAAGAGACTCTGACCAAAGCCGCCGACTACGCCAAGCAAGCGAACGTCACGCTGGTCGTCGAATACCTCAATCGCTTCGAGTGCTACTTCCTGACCTGCGCGGCCGACGTCGGCCGCTTCTGCCGCGAGATCAATCACTCGCACTGCAAGACGATGTACGACACTTTCCACGCCAACATCGAAGAGAAGTCGATCACCGGCGCGATCAAGAGCTACGCCGACCAGTTCGTCCACGTCCACATCTCCGAGAACGACCGCTCCACCCCCGGCGAAGGGGGCGTCAATTGGGACGAAACCTTCGCGGCACTGAAAGAAGTGAAGTACGACGGCTGGTTCGTGGTCGAAGCCTTTGGGCTGTCGCTCCCGGCCCTCGCCGCCGCGACCAAAATCTGGCGGAGAATGTTCACCGACGAACTCACCCTCGCCACCAACGCGCTGAAGTTCATGAAGACGCGATGGCAAGGGTGATGAATTTGCCGTCTCTCATGTTGCGCGATCTAAGCTTGGAGTCACGGTCACATGCCCATTCGCTGCTTGTTGGTGATGGCGTGTCTCTTGGCCGTGTCGAGCCGACTCGAAGCCGCTGACAAAGAGGCTGGAATCAAAGATCGGTTCGAAGTCGTCGAGACCAAGCTGACTCCGATTGCGAAGACGCTCGACAAGCCGGGGCCGCATGATTGGTTGGCAAATCATCGCGAGGCGGGGCAGACGTTCGCTCAATACGTGCAAGCGAAACCTGTGCTGAAGAGCGAGCGGCTGAAGACGATGCACCTCTGCCTGATCGGGGACTTCACGCCCGACCAAGATCGGGTGCTGAAACTGACGATGGAGTATCTCGGCCTCGTCTATACGGTGCCGGTGAAGGTTCATCGGCGGCTGAGTCTCGACAAGATTCCCGATGAGGCGAGACGCACGCATCCGACCTGGGGCGACAAGCAGATTCTCTCGACTTATGTGCTCGACCGCGTGCTGGCTCTGGAACGTCCTGAGGATGCGCTGGCCTATCTGGCTTTCACCGCCAGCGATCTGTGGCCGGGCGAGAAATGGAACTTCGTCTTTGGGCAAGCGAATCTCCGGGAGCGGCTCGGTGTCTGGTCGATCTATCGCAACGGCGACCCGTCGAAAGATGCAGACGCCTTCCGGCTCTGCCTGAGACGCACATTGGCGACCGCCGCTCACGAGACCGGCCACATCCTCACCATCCAGCATTGCACGGCGTTTCAATGCGGCATGAATGGCTCGAACAACCGCGTCGAAAGCGACTCGCAGCCGCTGCACTTCTGCCCGGTCTGCCTGCACAAGGTCTGCTGGAACCTGCGCGTCGAACCGGTCGAGTATCTGACCTCGTTGGAAAAGTTCTGCCGCCGTGAGATGCTCAATGATGAAGCCGATTGGTATCGCGACGCGGTCGAACTG
The DNA here is from genome assembly GCA_945893075.1 of Planctomyces sp. SH-PL62. Classification (GTDB taxonomy): domain Bacteria; phylum Planctomycetota; class Planctomycetia; order Planctomycetales; family Planctomycetaceae; genus SXKJ01. The sequence goes on from CAMDDX010000008.1 coordinate 35,858, forward strand.
CTTCAGAAATAATTCTCGAACGACGTCATCGCGTTCGACCAACGGTTGCAGCCCGTGACCGCTTTGGCTGTACTGCTGCGACTTTCGATTAGGGTGTCATCGGCATCCTGGATTTCAGCCCCAAGGGGGCGTGACTCGAAAGCCCAGGGCATCGCCCTGGGTGAGTCATTCGCGATATCTTCCCAAGCCCTGAAGGAGCGCAACTTGAACTGAGTTCACGCGAGTTGCGCCCCGTTGGGGCTTAACGACCGTTGTTGTCACACCAACCCAGGGCGTTGCCCTGGGCTATCGAGTCAGTCCCCGTTGGGGCCAAGTCCGGTAGGACGGTTACACCCTTTTGATTCCCGCCTCTAGCCAGGAACGAATTTCCCATGCACGGTCTCGAAGCATTTAAGAGCGATCCGAACGCCGAGGCCGGCCTGGGGCCGTGGTACAAGGAACTCAATCGCTATCACTGGTTCGTGTTGTTCGTGTCGGTGTTGGGCTGGCTGTTCGACACGATGGACCAGCAGTTGTTCAACCTCGCGCGAGGCCCGGCCATCGCGGAATTGCACGGGCCGCAAGAGGCTCAGTGGTACGGCGGCTTGGCGACGACGATCTTCATGCTCGGCTGGGCCACGGGCGGGATCATCTTCGGCATCATGGGAGACCGCCTCGGCCGAGCCAAAACAATGGTCATCACGATCCTGTTGTACTCGCTCTTCACCGGGCTGAGCGCCGCGTCGGTCGGGTACTGGGATTTCGTGTTCTATCGGTTCCTGACGGGACTCGGAGTCGGCGGTGAATTCGCGGTCGGCGTGGCGTTGGTGGCGGAGGTCATGCCGGATCGGGCACGGCCTCATGCGTTGGGTTGGCTGCAAGCCTGCTCGGCGATTGGCAACATCTCGGCCGCGTTTGTCAGCATGGGACTGGCACCGCTGGAAGCAGCGGGGGCGCTCGGCGAATGGAAGCCGTGGCGATACATGTTCCTGGTTGGAGCCTTGCCGGCACTGTTGGCGTTGTTTGTTCGCCGCCGCCTGCAAGAGCCGGAAAAATGGAAAGCCCTTCGCGCGGACAAGACACAAAAGCTCGGTTCGATTCCCGAGTTGCTGGGTGTCCCATTTCTCCGCCGTCGCGCGATCGTCGGTTTGATCTTGGCCACTTCGGGAGTCGTAGGCTTGTGGGGCATCGGCTTCTTTAGCTTTGAGCTGGTGCGGACGGTCTTCCGGCAGACGTTCGAAAGCGAAGCGCGCGCGAAGGGCGAGGACAAAGTCGATCAAGATTTCATTCGCGCGGTCCTGCAAGATGCCAAGCTGATGGAGACTGCCACCGAGAAGCTCAGTTCGCCCAATGCGATGGTGACTCCCGAAGCGAAGGCTCTGTACGGAGCCGTGCTCAAGCTGAGCAAAGCCAAGAAACCCGTGTCGTTGGAGTCGGCGTTGAAGCTGCTCGATGACGACCCCAAGCGGCCTCAGTCGGCAGCCGACCGAGCGAGCCGAGAACAGTTCGTCGGCGAGCCGTTGTCTGACATCCCTGAGTCGGTGCCGCACTTGGACGACATCGCGAAACGCAACAAAGCGATGGAAGGCCGGCTGACGTGGTGGGCCGGCGTGAACGGCTTGCTGTTCAACATCGGCGCGTTCTTCGGAATCTACAGCTTCGCCAAGATCACGCATCGCATCGGCCGCAAGCCGGCGTTCGCGATTACGTTCGTGCTAGCGCTGTTGGCGACGGCGTTCGCGTTCTCATCGCTGAAGGAATTTTCGCACGTCTATTGGATGGTGCCGCTGATGGGCTTTTGCCAGATCGCGCTGTTCGGCGGCTACGCGATTTATTTCCCAGAGTTGTTCCCAACTCGGCTACGCAGCACGGGCGTGTCGTTCTGCTACAACGTCGGCCGCTATCTGGCCGCCCCCGGCCCGCTGCTGTTGGGCTATCTGGCCGACATGGTCTACGGCCACCACGGCGATGTCTTGGCCATGCGCTACGCCGGCGTGACGATGTGCTCGTTCTTCGTGCTGGGGATGGTGGCGCTGCCGTTCGCCCCAGAGACCAAGGGCCAGCCGCTGCCGGAGTGAGCCCTGGAGTGCTGCGGCTCGACGCAGCCCTCCATCCAATTGGAATAGCGGCGTCCGTAATCCCAAAAACCACGCTGACAATCGGCGGGTTGAAGGGCGTTTTCCTACGATCAACGTCGTCATTTCAACTGAATGGAGGGCTCCGTCAAGCCGGAGCACTCCAGGGATCGCTGCTGTCGTTTACTTGACGCCGCGCCGCTGGGCATGTTCTTTCGCGTGCCGTTCGAGCTGATTCAGCAAGGACACGATCTTGCGGTGCGTCCGCTGGTTTTGGTTGATCACGACGAAGTCCGGTCCCAGGGTCAGGGTTCCTGGCCCACCCTTTTCGGTCCAGGCTTCCGGCTTCGTCACGGACATGATGATCGACGACAGCGTCTTCGGCTCGATGTTTGGAATCCGAGAGAGATCGTAGACGAGCGCTTCCGTGGTCGCCGCGGCCTTCTTGACCGTCGAAATCATCAGCACTTCATTGGTGAGGACGTAATCCAGCGATAGCGAGGCCAGCACGATATTGAGCGAGCTTTCCAAAGTGAGACCGGTCAGTGTTCGAGTAACCGGAGCATCTTCTGCAATTCCATCTTCATGCAACGCTTCCCTGTCGATCACAATCGGGATGTTGTGATAGTCGGACAGAAAGCTCATGACATCGGTCAACGGCGTATCGGTGAAGGCGAATTCGCTTTGCTTTTTCAATTCAGCCTCGATTCGCTCGACGGATTTGCTGCGTTCTTGGAAATCCCACGAGCGCCCTTCGTCGCCGGGGACTTGAGCCTTGGGTGCAGCCGCAGGTTGTCCCGTCGCAGCCTCTTCGGAAGTCTCGAAATTCGCCGCGGCGAGGAGATTCGATTCCGGCGATAAAACATTCGGCAAGTCTGCCGACAGCGTGCGAGCCGGACTCGCGATCGTGTTGAGTGTCGGCGGAAACACGCGAGTTGGTTGGTTCGATCCCAGCAACCAATTCGTGCCACCCACGAGCAGTCCCAACACGCAGACTGCCGCCGCAAGACTCGCGACCGTTTTTGACAGGAATGACATGGCAACCAATTCCTTTCCAGAGAGACTCAGCGCCGCCACCGACACCGCACCGGCCGTCTTGCCGGAGGCATACGCCAGTCCGGCTTGAACCGTCGTCTGCGTGAGCGCCGCCAACGCAGCGGCATGAGCGGCTTGCTCCATCCAATTCAACACGAGCCACACCGCGCCCAACGTGACGCCTCGCCGAGCCAACCGCATCCGCAGTTGATGCCGGCCGCGCTTGAGTAGCCCGTCGACGGCTCCCTCAGTCAGTCCCATTTCGGAGGCGACATCCTTCTGCGATTTGCCAGTGAGGTAATGCAGGACTAGCGGCTGACGATACTTGTTCGGCAGCGAGTGCAGTTCCTCATCCACCGTCTGCCGGACGAACATCTGGGCGATCTCAGCGAAGTCGTCGTTTGCGATCGGATCATTCGTGAGCGATTCGATCTCGCGCCGCCGATCAGCCTGCCGTCCCACTCGGATGGCCAGCCGATACGCCACGCCGTAGAGCCAACTCGCGAGCGATGGTCGTCGCCGAATTCGCGCCGCGTCACGCACCAAGACCAAGAAGGTCGCCTGAAAGACGTCTTCGACGTCGTGCGTGTCCGACAGCACGCGCCGGCAAACACTCCATACCAATCGGCGATACCGCTGGACCAATTCGGTGAACGCGGCCTCGTCCCGATGGTTGACGAACAACGTCAGCAATTCGGTGTCGGTCAGGCCGTTCACTTCCAACAGCATTTCAGGTTGTGGAGTTCGCTCATTCATGACGTCACCAATTTAGTGACTCGACGAGCCGAAGTCGGGCGCGGAATTTTGAAAAAAGGACGCTCGGTGCCGCTGGCGTCAAAATGAGGCGGGTTCCAATGAAAACGGGTGGCTCACGCCGAAACGTGAACCACCCGTGTTGAGTCTTTCGCAGCCAGCGATTGAAGGCTTACACGTCGATGTCATTCAGACCTTGGTCGTCGTCGATGACGTCATCCGTGCCCTCGCCGCCGCTGCTCACGTCCGCTCCGGCTCCGCCGTTGACGTTGTCGTCACCCGTGCCGCCGGACAACGTGTCGTCGCCATCGCCTCCCTGAATCTGGTCGTTGCCTTCGTCGCCGTCGATGACGTCGTTGTCGGCTCCGCCTTGCAGGAGATCGACCCCGTCATTGCCATGCAGATGATCGGCACCGCTGTCTCCACGTAGGTTGTCGTCACCGATTCCGCCAGCGAGGATGTCATTCCCATCGCCGCCTGAGATGGTGTCATTGCCGTCGCCGCCGTTTTCTGTGTCGTTGCCGGCCGACCCGCTCAAGCTGTCGTTGCCCAGTCCGCCGAGCATGGTGTCGTTGCCGTCGCCGCCTTTCACCAGATCGTTACCGCCACCGCCATCCAGATTGTCGTCTCCGCCTAATCCGATGAGCGTGTCGTCATCGCCGCCGCCGTTGAGCGTGTCGTTGCCGGAACCGCCGTTGACGAGATCGGCACCCGCGTCGCCGGTGATGTTGTCGTTGCCGCCACCGCCGTCGATCGCATCGTTGCCGGCTCCGCCGACGATTTGATCGTTGCCCGAATTCCCATTGAGGCTGTCGTTGCCGTCTCCGCCGAGCACCTTGTCGCGGCCATCGCCGCCGTTGAGGACATCGTTTCCAGAACCGCCAATGAGTTTGTCATTGCCGAGTTCGCCATTGAGCTTGTCGCTGCCGCCGCCGCCGTCGCAGGTGTCGTCGCCATCGCCTCCCGAAATCAAATCGTTACCAACTTGTCCGAGCAGCAGGTCGTTTCCAAGACCGCCGCTCACCGAATCTCGGCCGGCACCGGCATTGACCGTGTCGTTGCCAGCACCGCCATTGATCACGTCGTTGAAGTCACTGCCCACGATCGAATCGGTGCCCGCTCCACCGTTGATGGTCACCGAAGTCAGCGTCGTGAACGCTGTCGCTGTCACGCCGGAGAGGTTGATCGGGTTGTCCCCGGCTCCCCCTGCCACGTCGAGCGAACGTACGTCGGCCGCGTTGACTCCCGTGCTGGAACCGTTGACGGTCACTTGTCCGGCATCGGCCCCGACGGTGATGGCGTCGTCGGCGTCGCTCGTCACGGTGAGCAATCCGCTGGTGGCGTTGAAGACCGAGGCAACGCTCAACAGCATTCGCGTTTCGCACGCTTCAATCCGTGGCATCCCGCGTTGACGATCAGTGTTCGGCCCGCCGCGACGATTCTTCGTTCCACCCAACGCTCCATGCAGACCTTGCAGCCACGAGACCAGGGACATGCTCTTCTCCTCGTTCAGACGGACTGGAAAAACGGCGCAGCTCGACCGCCATCGACCGAGGCACAAGAAACGTGGAGCGTTGTGGAAGGCCAACGGCATCAACGAACTCGCATCGCTTCACCACGGCTTATCGGCCCAGGTCGCCGAACGGATTGAACCGATTTGGTGGGATTTACCGGTCGTGCGGAGAATTGCCGTTGCGAAGACGAGGCAGAGTGTGCCGGCCGGAATGCTCAAGCCGCAGGCAGATTTCGCAAACTGAAGCGACCGATTTCGCTCCGAAGGCCCGGCCGAATCAACGAGATACACATCATCCAGCCCGTTGTTCCGGGTACTTGATGCGAGTGTGGAAAATGCTGATCAGGGACTTGGTCAGCGATTCTTGGATGAGGTTGATTTCGCTGAGCGTGAGTGTGCTTTCCTCGAATTGGCCGTCGAGGAGTTTGTCCATGGTGATGGCTCGGACGAGGCTTTCGATGCGTTTGGGGGTCGGTTCGCTGAGCGTGCGGCTGGCGCTTTCGATGGCGTCGGCGAGCATCATCACGCCGGACTCACGCGACTGCGGCTTCGGGCCGGGGTAGCGGAAGCTGGACTCTTCGACTTCGATCCGGTCCGGGTGGTCTTCGGCGGCTTTCGAGGCGGCGTGATAGAAGTATTGGACGAGCGTCGTGCCGTGATGCTGCTCGATGAAGTCGATGATCGGGCGCGGCAGGCTGTGTTGCTCGGCGAGGTCCACGCCGTCTTTGACGTGGCCGATGATGATCAGCGTGCTCATCGCAGGGTTCAGACGCTCGTGCTTGCTGGAGGAGCCTTCCAGCATGTTCTCGATGAAGTAGCCGGGCTTGAGCATCTTGCCGATGTCGTGGAAGTAGGCTCCGACGCGGACCAGCAGGCCGTTCGCACCGATCCGCTCGGCGGCAGACTCGGCCAGGGTGGCGACGGTGATCGAGTGGTTGTACGTGCCGGGTGCTCGGCGGACGAGTTCTTGCAGCAGCGGGTGCGAGACGTGGCTGAGTTCCAGCAGGCTGATGTCGGTGACGATGCCGAACGTTGCTTCGATGAACGGCAGGCTGCCGGCGACGATGTAGCCAGAGGCCAGACACCAACCGGCTCCGCGCAAGGCGTGCAACAGGAGAGTTTGATCGTGCCACAGCAGGTCCAGCGACTGCGTCTTGATCACGGCCGTGCCGTAAGTGACAAGAAAGAACACGACTCCGCACCAGAAGCCGATCTTGATGAGCGACGAGCGCGAGGAAACTCGGCTGAGCGGCACGATGGCGGTCGCGGCGACGCTCATCAGCACGACGAACTCGCCGGTGTCGGCGACCGATGAGAGCGTCAGCAACAGGCTGAGCGTGAACGCAGTCAGCGCGGCGAGGTCTTGGTTGTAGGCGATGGCCAGGATCATGACCGTGACCATCAGCGGGATGATCTCGGCTCGCCACGGATCGAAGCTCAGGATGCGACCGAGGAACGCCGCCAGCACGATCGCTCCGAGATACACCGCCAAGCCACTGAGCCGCTCGACCAAGCGCGGTTCATTGAGGACGAGGTAATAGCCGTTGAGCACCGTCAGCACGAAGATCAGCACGAACACCGCCGCGACACGCACAATTCGGTCGCGCAGCGAGACGTCCCGTTCGACTTGATCGTATTCGTCGCGGAGCACGTCGAGCGCGGTCTCGTCAATCTTCTGGCCGGGGGGGACGAGCACGTCTCCTTGGTTGTAAGGATCGGTGACGTTGGCCACTTTGTCGCGTGCTTCGCGCCGCGCCACTTGAGTCTGTGACGGGTCGTAACGCAGCGAGACGAGAGTCGAATGATTCGCGGTCAACCAACGCTCGAACGACGATTTGATCGCGGTCAGATTCGGGAGTTGCGTCCAACTCTTGCCGAGCCGGCCTTCGTCCCGCAGTAACTCGGCCAGCAAGACCTCCGCCGGAGAGACCGCGTCCTTGAACGCCGCTTCGCGAGCCGGCAGGTCGTCGGTCAGTTTCAGAATCGCCAGCGAGTGGTCAGAACGGATTTTGTTGCGGCTTAACTCAAATGGATCGACGATGCCGTAGCGTTGCAGCGGTTCCAGAAACTTCTCGGCTTCGTTGACAAGCTGCGCGATTCGATCGGACATGTCTTCCGGGCGTGCGAGGAATTCCTCGGTCGCCATTGGATCGTGTGGGCGGCCGGTGAAGAGGGCCGTTCGCAGTTTGCGGAATTCTTGCTCGCGCATTTCCGGCGGCATGTCGTCCATCGGCTTGTCGGTTTCGGTCCACAAGCCGAATGCCGAGCGAGTGCTCGAACGCACGGATTCGAGGGCTTCGGCTTTGGCGATTTCTTCGAGATCCGACTTGAACGACTCCAACAGACGCCCGGAGGTTTTCGGTTCCAGGCGGAAGACGAACGGAACTTGGTCATCGGCCAGAGCCTTGGCGCGATCGGTCTCAAAGCGATTGATTCGTTTGAACGGCACCTGAGCCAGAATGCCATGCGGTTGATGATCGCCCAGCCGATATATGAACGGCGACCGCCACGCCTCGACCGCGACGATCAACACCACCATCGCGAGCAGGCAGACAAAAAACCGCAACAGAACATTGCGATCGGTCAGTGCATCGCCGATGTGCCGCAGCAACGAATCGTCGCGCAGCGTCGAGACTCGCGCGGTGCGTTTACGTCGGAAGGAAAATGGACCGAAGAGGATCATGGTCTTTGGAGTGCGGCGAGCCATCGCCGCTTTGGAGCAGTCGCAGAGCGACTTTTGTTGTTTTGCAAGGACAGTTCAAAAAAAGGGCTACGCCCGAAGGGAAAGCGGCGATGACTCGCCGCACTCCAAAGAAATTACTTATTCCGCCGCTTCGCGACTGGCTGTTGTTCGCCGTCGTAGGCTTTGACGATCTCGCCGACGAGCCGATGCCGCACGATGTCTTGCGTGGTCAGTTGCACGCACGACACGCCGGGCAGATGTCCGAGCCGGCCGAAGGCGTCGATCAAGCCGCTCGGCACTTGCGGCGGCAGATCGATCTGCGTGACGTCGCCGGTGACGACGATCTTCGAGTCGTAACCCATGCGCGTCAGAAACATTTTCATTTGAGTGACCGTCGTGTTCTGCCCCTCGTCGAGGATCATGAACGTACTGTTGAGCGTTCGGCCGCGCATGTACGCCAGCGGCACGATCTCGATCACGTCCCCTTCGAGGTATCGTTTGACCTGGTCGTAGCTGAGGATGTCGTTGAGCGCATCCAGCAATGGTCGCAGATACGGATTGAGTTTCGCGTGCATGTCGCCCGGCAGAAAGCCGAGCCGCTCACCCGCTTCGACCGCCGGCCGGACGAGCACGATTTTGCGAACCTGATCCTGACGCAGCGCATTCACCGCCATCGCGACGGCGAGGTACGTCTTGCCCGATCCTGCCGGGCCGATGGAGAGGGTCAAGTCGTTTTGGCGAATCGCTTCGACGTACTCGAACTGCCCGGCCGTGCGCGGGTGAATTCTGCGGGCTCGGTCGAAGACGTTGATGCCCCCGTCGGCCGGCTCGCCTTTCGAGCCGTTGCCGTTGGGTTTCACCCGCGGCCCGCCACGAACGATGACGGCGTCATCGGGGTCCGGCGGCGGGGTCGGGAGACCCGCGCCGAGCGCGGAACCCGCGCCAAGCGTGAGCGTGGGCGTCGGAGGGAATGGAGCGAACGTCTGTTGCGGAGAGACCTCGGCGCTTTTGCCGGGGCGGAGGTGAGCGTCGATCACACGGATGACTTCGCCGTCGCGCAGCAGGCCGTGCTTTTCGATGAGAGTTCGCAGCTCGGCGAAGATGTCCCGGCCGCGTGCGACTTGGGCGTCCGTGCCGAAGAGGTGGAGTTCATCGCCCCGAATCACGACCTCGATCCCGACAGACTCGCGAACTTTGCGGAGGTGTCGGTCACGTTCTCCAAACAGGGTGCGGATGAGGTCTTGATTCTCGAAATTGATCGTTGCTTCTGACATGCCTGGGTTTACCACGGGCCGTCTGTGTCCTCGCGACACCCGCGAGCGTTAGAGGATTCTAGGTCGCGAATGAAGTAAGCGAAAGCGGGTTGTCACGGTCGAGACTCGTCATACGCGAGATGCTCAACGCTCCGTTCGCACACTAACCCGACGCGAGAGCGAGGGTGAACGCTTCAAATCGTTCTGAATTCGTAGTCCTGTGAAGCGTGCTCCCTCGCTTGCGCGTCGGGTTAGTGTGTGAAGACGACGATGGAATCGGGTGCGATCCGCACAACCGGAAAACTCGCCGTCGTTTGCCAATCGCTGAGAACGCGAACTCCCCACGCAGACCAAGGTTTGAGCACGAGACTCACCGCACGCTCGGCACGACCGGAGAAGCCCTCAAGCACGGCACAACCGGAGTTCGATCAAGAGCCTGCCGCACAGATTGCGCTCTCGTTCCGTGGTGACAGGCGGCTCGCCTGTCGCGGGAATGGCAGGCGAGCCGCCTGCCCTACGATAGGGACATGTCATGTACGAAGAATTCTTTGGACTGCAACGCCGGCCGTTCTCGGCGACTCCGGATGCCAATTGCTTTGTACCGCTGGAGGCCCATCAGGGAGTCCTCGATGCGCTGGCGGTCTCGTGTGAACGAGGGCAGGGGATCGGCGTACTGACGGGAGAGGCTGGGCTCGGCAAGTCGCTGGTCGGGTTGCGATTGGCGTTTGAACTGCAACCGACGTTCGCGACCGTGTTCCTGGGACACTCGGCCTATGCGACTCGGCGAGCGTTATTGCAGGCGATCCTCTACGAATTGAACCGGCCGTTTGACCGTAAGGCTGAGCAAGAATTGCGGCTCGAACTGGCCTCCGCGCTGAAGTCGCTTCGTTCAGAGAAGCAGGGCTTCGTGCTCATTGTCGATGAAGCCCATCGGCTGAGTTTGCCGTTGCTCGACGAACTTCGCTTGCTGACGCTGTTGGCCGAGGGGGGCGAGCCACTCGCCAGGGTCGTGCTCATCGGCGACCGCGATCTCGAAGAACGATTGGCCAATCCAGAACTCGCCGCGTTCAATCAGCGAGTTTGCTGCCAAGTCGATCTCGCCCCGCTGACTCAGGTCGAGTCGCTGGAATATCTGAGCGCGCACTTGGAGTTCGCTGGCGGCGAAGCGGAGGAGATTTTTACCGAGGAAGCGTTGGCGTTCCTGGCCAAGGCGGCCGATGGTGTGCCGCGCTGTTTGAATCATCTGGCCGACCACGCGCTGCTGCTCGCATACGTCACCGAGCGTCGTCCGGTCTCGGCCGAGATCGTGCGTGAGGCACTCAATGACTTGAAGCAACTTCCACTGCACTGGAACGATCCCATCAGCGGCGGCGAGATCTATCGTGGCTTGTCGCAGCGGCCCGCGATGGAAGACTCAGCCGTCGATCTGTGGCCGCAGCAGGAACAGGCCGTCGAAGAGGAGACTCACGAGACAAACTCGTGGAATGAGTCTGCGTTCGGCGGATCGAGCGCGGCGATTGAAATCGGTGGTGAGCTCGACGAATCAACGGCCGAGCCACAAGAACAGGAAGCGGTCGCGGCCCAACAACTCACGTGCCTCAAAGAGAATTGGCAAACGATCACTCGGCAGTCGTCGGTCGACGAACTCTTGGCGAACGTCACCGAACTGACTCAGGCGATCGAGGACGGACAAGACCCGCCGACGCTGGGCCAAGTGTTCGACGCGCGGGAGTATGAATTCGGTCGTCCGTCGCCGCGTTCGTTCGCGGTCGAGGAATTCGCGGCCGAGGAGAACGACTCCGATTTCGAGAGCGAGTCCCACGACGATCGTTGGACTCCACAAGCCGACGACGACAGCGACGAGCCGGTTTGGAATCTGCCCGAACGATCGTGGTCGGTGGATGACGACCGGCAGGTCGAGTTTGAAGAGGAGCCGGTGATCGACCGCTACGTCCGCATCGCGAGCGGTGAAGGCGTCGTCTGGAATCATCACGTCCCGCATGCTCGCACGGCCGCGAAACGGACCGCGACGGCGGTGAAGACGACGCGACTCGTGATGGCGGCGGCCGGCGTTGACGACGAGTCTGATGGGACAAATCAGACGCATGAGTCGTATGAGTCCCATCCGCAGGAAACTGATTCCGGCTTCGGTGATTCAGGGATCGTCGAGAGCTATTCGCGGAAGCCGCGAGACGTGGGGCAGGTTTCCAACCTGCCCGTCCAGAAATCTGAGCAAGCTGCCTCGGACGATCACGGGCAGGTTGAAAACCTGCCCCACGAGAAGCGCGACTGGCATCTGCCGACCGAGTTGTTGAAAGCGACGCTCGCGGACGACGGGATCGAGGAGCAGATCGGCGCGGATGTGCTCGATATGTACCTCGACGTGCAGCAGTCGCTGCTCGACCATCGCGTGGCTTCCGGTCGACCGAAAGCGGATTCGTTGCCGCCAATCGTTGACGAGTTCCCCTCGGAGACGAACGCAGAATGCGATGAGCATCTGGAATCGCAGCCAGTCACTAAGCCCGACGCGATTCAACGTGCCTACGGGCGGTTGTTCAGCGAACTGCGACGCAAAAAGAGATAGCTCGTTGTAGCCGCGTTCGCCAGAACGCGGGGATCGAAGACGCTCCCCCGCGTTCTGGCGAACGCGGCTACTTGGCGACGTCGGCCGCAATGGTTTCTGGCGGTGGTTCAAACGGCTTCATCGAAAGCGTGTGGCCGTCTTTGCGGACCGTGCGTTGGCGCTGCGTCTTGTGATACTTGACGACCCAACGGTGGAAGTCCGCGTCGAATTCCGTGGCATTCTCACGAGCCACAATCTCGCGCAGCGTTTGCCAACCGGACGGGTCAGTCTCGGCTCGCGAGCGGAGCTTGCGGTAGAACGGTTCCAGCAGTTGCTGATCCTGCAAGAACAAGCAGACGTACCGAGCGTGGGCGTAGTCGATCGCCTCGTTGTTCGCGCGGACGGATTTGCCTTGTATGAGGTCGCCTGTGGGACGCAGATGGTTTTCGTGCATGGCTCGCAGGACGTGATGCACGCGCCAGTTGTCCGTGCCGGTCAGGCGATGATTCGAGTCCGTGAACTCGCTTTGCTCGAAGACCGACGCGAGGCCCTCGTCGAACCATTCGGGCATGTTCGGGAAATCGAAGTGGGCGAGCGCGTGCGTCAATTCGTGGGCCAGCGTGCCGGCTCCGGTGGAAACGTTGACGACCAAGCGACGATGGTCTCGCAAGTAGTAGCCGTAATACGACTGTGCCGGCCGGTGATCGACTCGGCGAGCGTACTCACGGAAGCCAATCTCTTTGGCAAACGCGACAATCGTGATCGGCTCCGTTGGCCGAGCATCGAAGAAGCCGACGTTGAGCGCCCGCTCGGTCGGTTGCACGACGTTTTGGTACAAGCGTTCGAGCGCATCCTCCGGCATGTCGCCGGCGATCACGTACGGCGGACGAATCAGCACCGCGTTGCCGCGATCAATCTGGGTGACGATTTCCTGGGCGATGTTCTCGCACGCCTGCCGCAATCGCGAATCGGCATCATTTTTCAGCGGTGAGACGACATCGACGGAAATCTGTCTCGGCGGTGGCGTCGGCCGAGAATCCTTGGCCGTGCTCAGCGTCAGCAAGAAGCAGGCGCTCATCAGCACGATGGGGCCGGCAATCAGAATGATCTTGCGATGCGAATCCACGGGACATACTCACGACAGAGGGGGGAAGCTCGGGAATGGAAAATGAGAAATGAGAAATGGAGAATGCAAAATGTGGGGGCAGGTCAACGCGAGCGTGAGGCTTTGGCGGTGATTACGGACTGACCAATGATCTTGCTGAGTTGCTCGCACTCGTCGAGCAGTGGAGCGACTCGTGGGGGTGGAAGAAGCTCCGCCTTCCCAATCAGCTTGAGCCAGACTCCGCTTTCCCGAAGCTCTTTCAGGACAATGCCGAGTTTGTGGATGAAGTCATTCTTACTTTCAGCAGCACAGGCTTCCGCGTAATTGGCAGCCGGTGACGTCCCCGACCGTACCAGTTGTCCCGCGATGTGTCGGCCAAGGCGGGTTTCCGGAAGAGCATCGACGACGCGGCCAATTCGGGCCGCGAAGTCGATAGTGCGTTCCTCGATGTCCTCGCCCTTCCGTTTGCGAGTCGTTGCGGCCGCTTTCGGACCCATTTTGCATTCTCCATTTCTCGTTTTTCATTTTTCATTTCACCGCTCCCAAGTCTAAACCGCAGCCGCGAAGACATGACCTTTTCTTGAGTCGCTTTGATCAACTGCCTAGAGTGTCGCCGCTGTGATTGCTCAAGTCCGTGCGAGTGGCAAAGTTTTCCACGCGGGAAAGGCGTGGAAATCCACAAGACAGCGCGGCGGCTCGACCGAACTTGAGCTGATTTTGAGTATCCAAATTCGCCGCCGCGCTCGCGGGGTGATTGAATGCGTCCGGCGGATAGAAACGATTTCAAGAGTCTCGCCGGGCGTGTCGAAGAATCAGATTCGCCCGTACTCTTAGAAACGACGGGCGTGCGCTTTCTGGCTGAGCCGGAGGCAAAAGGACAATTTTCATGGACGAAAACATTTACACTCGATTGCGCCGCCGTCAGGTCAACGTGCCGTGGCGGCAGAATCCGGCGGCTCGGCATTCACGCCAGCCGCTGGTCGAAACAAAGCGAACGATCCCGAACTCGGATGGAAATCAGGCAGCGATGTATCAGCATTTGGGAGCACACTTGGATCGGGTCAACGGCGTCGATGGAACACGCTTCGCCGTCTGGGCACCCAGCGCCCGCGAGGTCAGCGTCCTGTGCGACAAGACCAGTTGGCAGCACGGCAACTTCTGGCTGAATGGCGGAGACAGCGGCGTGTGGACCGGCTTCGTGCCGGGGGTCGCCCACGGTGCGGCTTACAAATTCGGAATCCGGACGCCGACCGGGCAACTGTTGGAGAAGTCCGATCCTTACGCCTTCTTCTGCGAGATGCGACCGAAGACCGCGTCGATCGTCTACGACCTCGGCAACTTCGAGTGGCACGACGCCGATTGGCGCAAGCAACGCGAGGCGACCAATTGGCTTGAGCAACCGCTTTCGGTTTACGAAGTGCATCTCGGCAGTTGGCGGAAGCCGACCGAGCCGGACCGGTTGTATTTCAGTTATCGCGAACTGGCTCACATGCTGGTCGAGTACTGCCACGAGATGGGCTACTCGCACCTGCAATTGATGCCGGTCACCGAGCATCCCTTCGACGGCAGTTGGGGCTATCAGACGACCGGCTACTTCGCTCCGACCAGCCGCTTCGGAACGCCGCACGACTTCATGTACTTCGTGGATTACTGCCACCAAAACGGCGTCGGCGTCCTGGGCGATTGGGTGCCGGGACACTTCCCGATGGACGCTCACTCGCTCGGCCGGTTCGACGGGACTTGCCTGTACGAGCACGAAGATCCGCGGCTCGGTGAGCATCCCGATTGGGGCACGTACATCTTCAACTACGGCCGCTTCGAGGTCCGGGACTTCTTGCTCAGCAGTGCCCGCTTCTGGCTCGACGTGTATCACATCGACGGCATTCGCGTGGATGCGGTCGCTTCGATGCTGTATCTGGATTACTCGCGTCGCCACGGCGAATGGATTCCGAACGTCTTCGGCGGGCGCGAGAACTTGGAGGCGATTCAGTTTCTCAAGGACATGAACACGGTCCTGCACGGCGAATTCCCTGGCATCCTGACGATCGCCGAGGAATCGACCGCGTGGGGCGGAGTCAGCCGGCCGGTTTACACGGGCGGACTCGGCTTCAGCATGAAGTGGGACATGGGCTGGATGAACGACACGCTGAAGTATCTCCAGCTTGAGCCGGTGCATCGCTCGCACCATCACAGCGAGTTGTCGTTCCGCATGGTCTACGCCTTCACGGAGAATTTTGTTTTGCCGCTGTCCCATGACGAAGTCGTCCACGGCAAGAAATCGCTGCTCTCGCAGATGCCCGGCGATTACTGGCAAAAGTTCGCGAACCTGCGGTTGCTGTTCGGCTATCAATACACGCTGCCCGGCAAGAAGCTGCTGTTCATGGGGGGCGAGTTCGGACAATGGCTGGAATGGAATCACAACACGGAACTCGATTGGTCGTTGCTCGGCCATGAGAAGCACGACGGCCTGCGGCGTTTCCTTGGCGATTTGAACCGTGTCTATCGCGACGAAGCTTCGATGCACCAGGTCGAGTTCGAATCGCACGGATTTCGCTGGCTGCAATGCGACGATTGGCAACAGAGCGTCTATGCGTTCTCACGCCACGCGAAGGACAGCAACGACTTCACGGTGGTCGTGCTGAACTTCACGCCGGTCCCGCGCTATGACTACCGCATCGGTGTTCCGAAGCTGTGCGACTACATCGAGATCGTCAACAGCGACGCTCAGATTTACGGCGGCGGCAACGTCGGCAATCAAGGGAAAGTTCGCTCTGAGAAAGTCCGCTCGCACGGGCAGGCTCAAAGCGTGAAGTTGTCGCTCCCGCCGTTGGGGATGCTCGTGCTCAAGCCGATGAAGTAGAAACTCAACACATGCCCGCCAATTCGAAATCCGGTTCACCGCGTTCCAAGAAACCTCAACCGCGCGGACCAGAGATACTTTCCGATTGGGCCGGCCGTTACATCGTCGAGATCGACGATTCGCAGAAAACGCTTTCTGTTGATCATCGCCGCCTCTGCGATGTCGTGCGGTCAGTGCTGGCGGCCGAGCGATGCGCTTCTGCCTCGATTGGCCTCGCGATCGTGGATAACGAAACGATACACGATCTCAACATCCGCTACTTGCAGCACGACTTTCCGACCGATGTGCTCAGCTTCCTGCTGGAAAGCGAACTCGACGAGGCCTCGCTGCCGATCCCGAAAGACTCTCCGCGCGGCTGCGGCACACGGCTGGAGGGAGAGATCATCGTCAGTGCCGAGATGGCCAAGCAATTCGCGGCGAAATACCGCTGGAAGCCGCTCGATGAGCTGACGCTGTACGTGGTGCATGGCTTGCTGCACCTGTGCGGCTATGACGATCGCTCATCGAAAGAGCTGGCCGTGATGCAGCAGCGCGAAACCGAAGTGCTTGCGGAATGGAACCTCACGCCGCACTATGCCGAGCCTGCTTAGCCATTGGCCACCGGCTGGCGGTGGAAGTCATGCGCCGATCCAGAGCTTGCAGTTCGGAGTTCACCATGTCCGACGAATCTTGCCTTCATTCCGATCGCCCTTTCCAACGGCAAACAGCACCGGGAGCCGCTCCCGGCACTCTCATTTCGCCGCCGTGTGCTGCGCCGACTCAGATTTCGGTCATCTGTTACTCACCCACCGAGTTTCATGAAGAGCCGTTGACCGACATCAGCAAGCTGGGAGGTTTGCTGAGCCATTGGCCGATGACCTGGGTCAATGTCACCGGCCTGGCCGATGCGCGGCAGTTGGAAACGCTGGCCGATCTCTTTGGGATTCACCCGCTGGCGATGGAAGACGTCGTCCATGTGCATCAACGTCCGAAGGTCGAGGACTACCGCGAGTATCTGTTTCTCGTCACACGCATGATCGAAGAGGCCAATCCGCTGCGAACCGATCAAATCTCCCTCTTCATTGGCAAAACCTTTCTGCTGACGATTCAGGAACGTCCCGGCGACTGCCTCAATCCGCTGCGTGACCGGATTCGAAAACAGGCCGGCCGAGTCCGCCATGCGGGTCCGGATTATCTGGCCTACGCGATTCTCGATGCGACCCTCGACGCGTACTTTCCGCTGGTCGAGCAGTACGGCGACCACATGGAAGAGGTGGACGAGGCCATTGAGGCATCTCCTTCGCCCCAGGTCGTGTCCGAAATCCATCGCCTACGGACCAACTTGCTGCAAGTCCGCAAGATCATGTGGGCGCAGCGGGACGCCTTAAACGAACTGATTCGCGACGACTGCCCGCTGGTCAGCCCGGAAACGCGAGTGTACCTGCGAGACTGCGTGGACCACACCGCTCAGATTCTGGATGTCGTGGAAACCTACCGGGAGATGTGTGCCGACCTCCGCGATTACTACCTCTCGAAGACCAACTACCGCATGAACCAGGTCATCAAGGTGCTGACCATACTTTCGACGATCTTCCTGCCGCTGGGTTTCATCACGGGCCTGTATGGCATGAACTTCAAGAACGAAAATAACCAGTCACCG
>CAMDDX010000009.1 GCA_945893075.1 Planctomyces sp. SH-PL62
GCTGATCAACTCCGGCAAGAGGCTGATGAAGTTGGACGCGGTTTGCTCAAACGTGTTGGACGAAGTCTGAGTCCTGACGAACGAGTGTTGATCACCACACGCATCGTCGAATGCCAGGAAGCTCTCCAGCGAACCGCCGAGGCGGACCAACTGTTGGAGGCTTTGTGGACGACGCTCGCAGAATTTCCCGATGGAAAGCTGAAGCAGTTTCGCGCTTCGATGGAACTCGGGGCACAGGCTTCACGGCGAAAAGACTTCCCGCGTGTCGAAAAACATTTCCGGCAAGCCCTCGATTCCTTTTCGCACGCGGAGTTTCCGCGACTCGCTTCGCGGATCCATCAGCTCTTGGCCAACGCTTACCGCGGGCAGCAACTCTCTGAGAAAGCCCAATCCGAACGGGTCGCCGCGGTGGAGTGCTTGAAGCAACTTCTGGCCGAATCAGCGTCGGATGCGGCTTCGGCGAAACCAGCGGCAGTCGACTTGAAACAGCTTCGAAACTTGTATCAGCAGCTTGGCAATTTTACGGACGCGATTTCGATCGGTCAGCAACTTGTCGAAGCTCAGACGGCCGAGTTGGGGCCAACGCATGCGGACGTTATGGAATCGAAATCGGTGCTCGGCTTCTTGCAGAGCGCGGCGGGCAACAATCGCGAAGCCAGGTCGATCCTGAGTGCATTGGTGGAAGACTATCGACGACAGGAAAACGGACAGGCGTCGCTCGCGCGAGCACTCAACAACCTCGGTGCGGTGGAGCTAGGTGCCGGCGAGTTCGCTAAGTCTGTCGAGCGGTTTTCGGAAGCACTGGAGCTTCGCGAGAAGCACCTGCAATTGCCCCCCGAACATCCCGATCTGGCGAAGTCCTACAACAACCTCGCCAGCGTCTACTTGATCCAAAACAAGTACGGGGCAGCCATCGACTTGTACGTCAAGGCCCTGGAGGGCTGTAAGAAGAGTGGTTCGCAATCCAATAGACCTCGCAGCCGACTGCTGCTCAATCTGGCGATGGCCTACAAGTCACTCGGTCAGTTCAAACTCGCTGCTCGATATTGCCGAGAGTCACTGGATGTCCTCGAAGAGACGGTCGGCTCAAAAACGATGCTTTCCGTCGGCCACTACAACGCACTGGCGGCCATGGAAAGCGGACTGAAAAACTACCACGAGTCCGCCGAGTGGGCTCAACAATCGCTCGCGGTGTGCCAGGCCAATCGGCAAGAACAGCACCCCGCCGCGGCTTCCGCTCATATCCAGATCGGAATCGCCGCTTTACGGAATGGAGACTTTGGCGAGGCCGAGAAACACTGGAAGCAATCGCTCGAAATTCAAACGCCCAAGGCGGCCGATGAGTTTGCAAGCACGAAAGCCGCCGAAGCATTTACACGCAATCTCTTGGGATTGGTGGCGTTTCAAAAAGGCCAGTTCGATGTCGCCAAGCAGTACTTCGAAAAGGCCAGCGAACTCCAGGCGAGCACGACCGTCTCTCGGCAAGATCAATACAACACGCTCTGCAATTTGGCGGCCGTTTATCGCGAAGAACACCGGAACCAGGACGCCTACGAGCTTCTGGGTAAAGCCATCGAAATCCCCGAAGCCATTCGGAAGGAAACCTACGGTCAGGCGGAACAAGGCCGCGCTAGATATCTCGCGCAGTTCATGTCGGCGTTTGAAACGCGAGTGGAGTGGGGACTGAAAGACGGTGACTTCGACACGGTCATTGATGCCGCCGAGCAGAGCCGCAATCGAACCTTCCTGGATCAATTGAAACTGGCGGGGATCGACCTTCGTAAAGATCTGCCCGCCAATGTGGCCGATGCGCTGCTGGCTCGCGAAGAGAAATCGCGAATCGAACTGAGCCGTCTGCGAATGCAAACCACACCCTTGCAAGAGCACTCGAATTCACCGGAATCCAAAAAAGAATGGCTGGAAGTCCGAACGAAATTCAAAGACGCTCAAACGGAGTACGCGGACGTTTGGAACTCGATTCGGGATGTGAGTCCGCACTACAGGAAAGTGCTCGAACAAGACTGGGAGAAATTATCGCTTGGTCAAATTCAACAGAACATCGATCCTGATACGCTGGTTCTGTTCTATCGCTTAGGCGAGCAGCATAGCTTTGTGTTGGTGATCGATCAGCAGGCCCATCCCACGCTGATCAAACTGGCTGTGGCCGTCGATCGAGCGAAGAAGCTGTCTCCCGTATCGGACCAAACGCCCAACGTCGAGCCACTCACACGGCAAATGACGTTGACGCTCGTGACCTGGTATCGCCAGGCACTGGCTCAGAAACAGTTCGATCGAGCCCGCAGCAAAGATAAGTTCGAAATCACGGCGGGAATCACCGCACCGACGACATCGGTTGCGGCCGTGGCAGACATCGTGCTCCCCGAGCCATTGCGCAATCTGATTTCCAAGCGAAAGCCCAAGAAGCTCGTGATCATTCCCGACGGAGCGTTGCACAATCTTCCGTTCGAGGCGTTGCTGATCCGGGATGGCCAGTCACTGAGCTACGTGCTGGATACGTTTCCTCCGATTTGTTATGCGCCATCCGCCAATATCTTGATCAAGCTGATGACGCGACGCGATTCGGCGGCAGGAATTCGACGGAGTTTGGTGACCTTGGGAAATCCACATTATGGTGTGAACGTTGTCCAGCCAAAGGGGACCAGCACACAAACGCCAACTGCTGTTTCCCCAGATTCGACGCCAGAGCCGCTCCGTCCGAATGTTGCCGCGAGCTTTGCCTTCAATGAGAGCTCCAAGGCAAGTGGTGAGATCTCCGGTGACATGGTGGATGGATTGCTGGGAGTGTTGCCGTTACTGAAGGGAACACAAAAAGAGTGTGATCAATTGGCAGAATGCTGTGAGCGCCGTGGCATGAGCGTCAAGAAATTATTGGGGCCAAACGCCACGGAAAAGAACTTCGTGGAGAGCGTGCGTGGTCGAGGAATTTTGCATCTCGCCGCGCACGGGATCATGGATAAGGAGCATGGGAATTTATTCGGAGCCATCGCCCTGACTTCATCGGCGGAGGCGACTCCCAACGAAGACAACGACGGGTTCTTGTCCTACAACGAAATTCTGCGATTGCCGCTCAATGAGTGTGAATTGGCCGTATTGAGCGCCGGTCAAACGAACGTCGGTCCCGATGACCGCCCATTCGAAGCCGGAACAACATTAGCCCAAGCTTTCTTAGCCGCGGGGGCTCGTCGAGTCGTTGCCAGTCACTGGAGTGTTTCCGACGAATCCACGGCCGAACTGATGAGAAACTTCTTTGACATTATCGCCGTCGAATTGCGGAAGTCGGGCCGGCTAGACGCGGCGTCGGCTCTCCATCAAGCCAAGCTTAAGATGCGAGACAAATCAGGCTGGAAAAATCCGTACCATTGGGCTCCATTTGTGTTGCTCGGGCCGACCGACTGAGTCAATTCCTGCGAGCGGGACTCAAAAATCGCTCAATTTGAGTCATTAGATTTGGAATTGTGATTCCTGATTGTCCCTGGTGTTGATCGCGTCGAAGACATCAGTGGGCGATCCGAAGAACAGGTTCCCCGCATCGTCGCCGAAGAGGCGGTCAATCACATCGTCGTTTTGCAGAGTGCTGGCATCCAGTTTCGTGGTGCCGTTCAGACCGCCGGTTGGCGATCACCCGGCGATGACCATTTCCGTGTGATCCACGGCTCTTCCGGTCGCCGAAACGCGTCATCGGCGAGCGTACCGCTAACTAACAGGCAGAGGCTCAGCCCCGGCGTCCGGAGCATGATCCGCAGGCTTCTTCCATGATGCCTTGGCCTCATTCTGAGGGAATTTCAAGACACAACCGTGGCGTCCGTGACGCAAAAGTCCTGGTTTGGTAATCAGGTAAAGATGGAATCCACAAAACCCAAGAACATTCTGTGCTGACGACAACTCTTGGGAGGCGTTCCGCCAAATCTCGTGTCGGATGCTGCCTGAGTCGGCCATGATCGACATTCTGAAAAACGAGGTTCGGTGAGTGGGGCTGGGTGTCTTAAGACCGCCAGCCTTCACCAATTCTTCGGACAACTACGTCCCATCTGGACGAGACGAACTTTTAACAAGCAAAATTGTTTCAATTCGACGGAAACTCGTCGCGATGAAGCGGCGGAGGAAGTGGCATCAATTTCAATGCTCTTGCACTTCTCGAATTCACCTGCGATCTGCAAAAAATGCGAATGTCCTTGGCTGAGCCGGGCCGTCACAGGCAAGAGTTCGAGGTCTCGCCGAGATTGGACCATTGTTGACGAAGAAATCGCTACCGAGATCAATTGGTCAGCAGTTCTCCCGGATCAATGCCGATGACCTGCATTCCTCGCGCGTGAGTCCCAACGCTGCTCGCAAAGTTCACGTTCCAAGAGTTTGGTAGTGCCGTTCTCTGATGCGATTTTTCTCTCGGAGACAGGTTGTCGAAAACTGATTGCGGATTGGTTGTTCTCTTCTGGCGTTGTTGTAGAATCCGCCCGCTGAAGTGTGTTCGTCGCATCAGGCAGTCATCACCTCTCACGACGTTTGTCACGCACCATGCTCATCCTCCGCAAGCATTTCGCAATGCACCGCAAGTGGTTCGCCATGTTCTTGGCCGGTACGGCCGCTGCGGTTTTCGGTTACTTTTTTTGGGCTCACGCTTACGCAACGCGTTTGCCTGGAGGCAGCAGCCCCCCCGGATTGATCCTGGGGATCCTTGGCGGCGGCATCATTGTCTTCGAGTGCCTCTTGTGGCCCCGAAGAATGATGCGATCCTGGCGCTGGGGCAGTGCTCGCTTGTGGATGAAAGCCCACATTTGGCTCGGCCTGCTGACGGTTCCGCTGATTTTGCTGCATAGCGGATTTGTGTGGGGCGGCTGGCTGAGCACCATTCTCGCCCTATTGTTCGCGATGGTCATCGTCAGTGGCATTTTCGGCTTGGCGATGCAGCAGTATATGCCACGCAAGATGCTCGTCGACACGCCGCTCGAAACGATCTATTCACAGATCGAGCAAGCCATGCAAATGGCCTTGGCCGATGCTGAGAGCTTGGTACTCGCCACCTGCGGTCTCCCCAAGGAGAGTTCTGAAGCCTCAGCACATCCGCAGCCAAGCAAGGAATCTCATTCGCTGCCGAGCGAGGCATCCGATAAACGCGATGCTGGGCGTGTGGTGATCGGGGCTGTCCGCCATGTCGAACTGATCCCGGGTCATTTGCTGAGAACGCCAGTGCCGCAAGTTCCCGTCGCGAATTGTGAGGTGTTGCGCCAAAAGTTTAATACCATCATTCAGCCGTTCCTCAAGCGAGGTCGGCGATTCCGCTCTCCGCTGAGTAATCGCAGTCGGTCAGCCGAGTTTTTTCGGCAGCTTCGCGCGGTTCTGGACCCCGAAGCTCATCCGATTCTCGAAGCGATCGAGGAATGCTGTGAACAGCGCCGGCAATTCGATTTGCAGACCCGGCTCCATTGGTGGCTTCACAGTTGGTTGTGGATTCATCTGCCGTTATCAATGGCGCTGCTGGTGTTGATGTTCGTCCATGCCTACGTGGCGCTCAAGTATTGGTGACCGGTGTCGGTTGGCCTTCTCAGGTCAACCCAAAGACAACCGGCGGCCTTGGAAGACCAACCTTACGACGATGCGAGTAACTTATGGACGCGAAGATGAAGCCTCCCGTCACTGGTAAGCAGCGGGCTGTCAGAATTCCGTTTGGCTACCACCATCGGCGTGATGACCTGAGCCGCTGGAAGTCCAAGTTGTCCTTGTTCGCGATCATCTTCACTCCGGTCGTTTGGTTGTGCTGGAGCCTGATGGCCAGGGAGCAAGGAAACGCTCCGTACTCGCACGGCCCCTTGGCGATCGTTCATGCAACTTGGGAAAATAAATGCGAGGCGTGCCACTTGGACTTCGCGCCCATTCGAGACGATACCTGGGCGGCATCTTTGCTCAACAAGTGGAACCCGCAGTCGCGCCCCTGGGACCATCTGGCGGATGAGAAGTGCGAGAAATGTCATCCTGGTCCCGAACACCATTTCCGGCAGATCGCTGAAGAGGTGCCGAGCTGTGCCAGTTGTCATCGCGATCACAACGGAAAACTCGCGTCGCTCTTGCGGATGGACGATCAGACTTGCACCGTTTGCCACGACGGTCTTGCAGCACACATGAAGGTCGCCAATCCCGATCCCTACAAGGACGTGACTCGGTTTGATCTCGTTCACCCGGAATTCCGCTCGCTGAAGAGCGATCCGGGGACGATCAAGTTCACACACGGTCGCCATCTGATGAAGGGGCTGAAGAGCGATAAACCGGAAGACAAAGTCTCTCTGAAGCTGGAGGATTTGAGCAAAGACGATCGCGAACGATACCGACGCTCGGGGCAGACAGATGCGGATTTGGTTCAGTTGGATTGTGTGTCGTGCCACCAGCAGGATTCCGCCAATCAATACATGACGCCGGTGACGTTCGAGGAGAATTGCCGCGCGTGTCACGCCTTGACGTTCGAGCCGGGCGCGGAAAAGAAGGTCGTCCCACACGGCTTATCTCCAAGTGCTATTCGCGAGATCGTGGAAGGCACCTACTTGGGTGAATATGTGAAGGACAATCCCAGTCTGCTGCAGAAAAAGATCGAGCGGCTACCGGTGCCAAGTTTGACTCAGCCCGCTTCCGATTCCGTGGAAGCCAAGGAGTGGGTGAATGATCGAGTGAGTCGTGCGGAGCGACACTTGCTGACGGTCTGCGGGCACTGCCACCAAGATGCGCCAACCGGTGAGCCACGCTTGTTGCCGGTGAAGCCGGCCAACATTCCGCAAGTCTGGTTGCAGCACGCGCGGTTTGATCACAACTCGCACCGCAATGTGGATCCCACGAAGCCAGCCATCGAGCAGTGCAATGTGTGTCACGCAAAAGCCACCACGTCCATGAACAGTCAGGATGTGTTGATCTTGGGTCGGGAGAATTGCCTTGAATGCCACGGTCCATTGAGTGCTGACGGCAAACGTGGGGGCGCGCGAGCCGATTGCGTCGAGTGTCATCGGTATCACAGAGCCGACCATTCGATCCGTGCAGCGAACCCATTAAAAGGTCAGGGATCGCCGGAGGCGAAACCATGACATTCACCGCTGTCTTCTTAACCGCGATTTTGATGCCTGCGACAGAGCCTTCAGCGGCTCAAGCGGCGACGCATCTTTCGTTGGGAATGAATTCCTGCACCGCCTCGGCCTGCCACGGTGGCTCGGTGGCAGCAGCGGGGAAGCAGCGGGAATGGAACAGTTCTTACACCGTTTGGGCGACCAAAGATCCTCACGCCGATGCTTACGCGGTGCTGTTTGGTGACCGATCTCAAAGAATTGTGGCCAGACTCGTCTTTCCTGAAAAAGTCGATCCACAAAAGAACCCCAAAGAATATCGGTCCTTTCTGGAGAAGCGATGTGCGACGTGCCATGCGACCATCGGCGAAGGTCGGCCATCGTCTGATGGCTTTGCGGAAGATGGCGTGAGCTGCGCGTCGTGCCACGGCGTCGCGGGGGAATGGCTCGGCGACAAACACGCCGGGCGAAAGTCCGGCCAGATGAAGGTGACTCAGCAACTTGCACCGCGAGCCAAGGTCTGCGTTGTTTGCCATGTCGGTTCGCCGGCTCATAACGGTGAGCCGGCACGAGAGGTCAATCATGATCTGATCGCTGCGGGACATCCACGTCTTAACTTTGAATTCTCAGCCTATCTGAACAGCCTGCCGGCTCACTGGGATGTGGAGAAAGATCGCAATCGAGTTCGCCAGCCTGAAGGTGTCAAAAAGGCGCAAGCCAATTTCGCTGCAGAGACGTGGTTGACTGGTCAATTTGTCGCGGCAGACGCCGCGTTTGAGTTGCTTGCGGCGCGTGCAAAAGCCGACGGCGGAACGGACAAGGAGCACGCTTGGCCGGAGTTCTCAGAAATCAGTTGCTATTCCTGCCACCACGAGCTGCGGTCACAGAGTTATCGTCAGAAATTGTTTCACCGTGAAACGCCAGCGAATCGTCGATCGCCGATTGGATCGTTGGTCTGGGGGACTTGGTATTCTCCGATGCCTCGACAAGCTTTGCTGCTCCAGTCGGCGGGGGCGGCGAATGACGAAGACTCCTGGCATCAGCTTGAGCTGGCAATGAGCGCGATTCATCCTGATTCTAAGAAGGTCTTGTCGCTCACGACCGCATTGCGACCGAAGCTCACGCCGCCTGCCAATCCACTGCAAACCGTCGAGCGTCTGGTGAAGAATTTGTCGGCTCTCCGGGGTGACTGGGACGAAGTGGCGCAGTGGTATTTGGCGACCACTGCGTGGCATCAAGCTCTGCGGGAAGAGCACATGGAAAGCCAGAAAAACGGAGATCCAGTTAAGTCCGGCGAACGCGAAGCAGCGCTCCGTGAAAGCCAATCCACGCTGGAGAAAATCCGTGGGCAACTGGAGTCACCACTCGAATTCGACCCGACTGGCGAAGCGTTTCAGGACGCGGTCAAACTCCTGCTCCAACAACTGGCGAAACTAGAGGGGTAGCTGCTAATGATCGTTCAAGCATTGCAAGACATCCAACATCGACATGGCTTTTTGCCAACCGACGAATTGCGATCGTTGTCGAAGCGGACAGGAACGCCACTGTATCGCCTGCATGAAGTGGCCAGCTTTTTCCCACACTTTCGGCGCGACGAACCGCCGCAGTTCGAAGTCAAAGTCTGCCGGGACATGGCCTGCCATCTGCGCGGCTCGGATAGCATCCTCAAGCGATTGGAAACCTTCGCGCAGGGACTTGATAAGAAGCAGTTGCACGTCGAGGGCGTTTCCTGTTTGGGCCGCTGTGATCGAGCTCCGATCGCGACCGTTGTGACTGGTCACCATCCGCGAAACTACGTGCAGCGATCTGCGGAAGAGCTCTGCACGATCATTCAACAAACCATGGCCGGCTCGCCGCCGACACCAAATACCGATGCGTCGTTTCCCGACCAATCACCGCTCTGGCAAATTGACGTCTACCAGGGCCAGCCGAAGTACTCCGCCGTCCGGAGATACATCGATAGTCCCGACAGAACTGCTGAAAGGACGAGGATCATCAAGGCGTTGGAATCCGCCGGTTTGATTGGCATGGGCGGTGCCGGAGGCCGAACCTTCAAAAAGTGGTCGGAAGTTCTCGAGGCCGCTGGCGATGAGAAATATGTCGTCATCAACGGCGATGAAAGCGAGCCGGGCACGTTTAAGGATCGGGAACTGCTGCTGAGGACGCCGTGGTTGGTTCTGGAAGGGATCATTCTCGGCGGCTTAGTCGTCGGAGCGAAGCACGGCTACATCTACATCCGGCACGAATATGAAGAGCAAATCGAGGTGATGGAGCAGGCGATTAAAGAGGCGGAGGAACTCGGTTTCTGCGGCAAGAATATTCTTGGCTCGGACGTGTCGTTTCCGGTTGAGGTGTTCGTCAGCCCGGGCGGCTACATCTGCGGCGAGCAGACGGCGCTGATCGAAGCGATGCAAGATAAACGTGCCGAGCCGCGCAATCGCCCGCCCGAACTGCAAACGAACGGACTGTGGGACAAGCCAACGCTGCTGAACAATGTGGAAACGATGGCCTGGGTTCCCGCAGTCGTGCTTTTGGAGGATGGCAAATGGTACGCCTCGCAGGGGACAGGGGGCGGTGCGGGGCGAGGGCGGCGGTTCTTTTCGATTAGCGGCGATCTCAATCGTCCCGGCGCTTACGAGGTGCCCAGCGGCATCACTCTGCGACAACTCATTATCGACTTCTGCGGTGGCATGCGCGACGGCCAGGAGTTCAAGGCATTCGCTCCATCGGGACCGTCGGGCGGGTTCTTACCGGCGATGCTCCCCGTCAAACACTTGCCCGCAAAATTCGTCAAAGAGAAGCTGCCACCTGACGCGACGCATTTCGATATCTTGGATTTGGAGCTAGACACGAACGTCTTCCGCGACCTGCGATTGATGCTCGGCGGCGGGATGGTCGTTTATGGCGAGAAGGCCGACATGGTTGAGCAGGCCCTGAGCTGTCAGAAGTTCTATCGCAACGAGTCGTGTGGCAAATGCGTCCCCTGCCGGATCGGTTCTCAAAAACTGGTCGAGATCGGCACCGACTTGCATCAGAAAAAATACTCGGCAGAAACACTGAAAGCAGAACGTGAATCGATCAAGGAATTGGGCGAGACGATGGTGCTGACCGCGATCTGCGGCTTGGGCACTGTCGCTCCAAATCCGCTGACCTCAGTTTTGGAACATTTCCCCGCTGACGTGGAAAGGTATCTCAATGGCCGATAACGCGTATGAGGACGCGACATCCCAACTCTGGGAAGTCGAAGGTCTATTTGCCCGCGACGTGGATGGCCAGTTGATTCGAGTGGTTTCGGCCACGGAAAAAGACTACGCCAAAGATGTGACCCTGACGATCGACGGCCAGACTGTAACGGTCAAGAAGGCCGTTCCGACGACCGACTCCCAAGGCAACGTCGTCATTGACCAGGATGGCAAGACCATCCCGCGCAGCACGACGATTTATGACGCTGCCGCCAAGCTGTTCGTTAAGAAGCCGGGCGATGTGAATCCGATCCCGGTTCTGTGCCATCAGGAGCACATGAATCCGGCGGGAGTCTGCCGCATTTGCGTGGTTGAGGTCTTCCGCACCACCGGTGGTAAACGGCGATCAGGCGGAAAGCTCTTGCCGTCTTGTGCCCATCGCGCCGAACCGGACATGGAAGTGCATACTCTGGAGTCAACTAACGAAGAAGCGCGGAAGCGCGTGCAGCGAAGCGTCAAAGTGCTGACGGAATTGTTGGCCTCGGACCACCTTCGCCCCAAGCAGGACGGTGCTCCAGGACGTGACCAGGACACACCGAATGAATTGGAAGCCCTCGTCCAGAGGGTAGGTGCCAATCCAACTCGGTTCGCTTCGCATAACCCGGTTGATCGAGGGCGCGATAACTCTTCGACGCTGATCTCGGTGGACCACAATTCTTGCATCCTCTGCAACCGCTGCATTCGAGCCTGCGACGAGATCAAGAAGAACTTTGTCGTCGGCCGAGCCGGTAAGGGCTACACGGCAAAGATCGCTTTCGATCTCGATGACCCGATGGAGGATTCAAGCTGCGTGTCGTGCGGCGAGTGCATGGTTTCCTGCCCGACCGATGCGCTGACGTTCCGCAGGCCGGTCGTCTCGGACTGGTGGCGTGATCTGGTCGAGAAGCCGGAGTACACCGCCATCTCGCCGCAGGAACTGAGGCAGCACCCGCTGTTTGCCGGTGTGCCGTACAAGTTTCTGCAATGGAATTCGGCGTCGGTCGTGCGTCGTAAAACCAAAAAAGGGGACGTCCTCTGCCGGCAGGGAGACTACGGTGCGACGGCCTTCATCCTCAACGCAGGGGAATTTGGAGTGTATATCGGCACGCCGCGCAAGAGTGCCGACGATGGACCGGTCGGCTTCTTCGGTCGGCTGTTTGGCCGTGGGACCAAACAAGCGAGCAACGACTCGACCGACTATGGCACACAAGTCAGCACAAGAACTCCCGAGCACCTCATCTTGGGTGAGATGACTTGCATGAGCGATCACCCGCGCACGGCGACTGTGGTCGCGATGGGTGACGGAGAGGTTTTGGAGATTCGGCGCAACGTGCTGTACGTCCTCCAGCGCAATCCGGCCGCGCGGGCCATGCTCGACCGCGTCTATCGCGAGCGGGCGTTGCAGGATCATTTGCGGACGATTTCGTTCTTCCAGGATCTGACCAAAGAGGAACGCCACGAATGTGTCGAGTTCCTCCGCGACAAGGTGACGCTCTTGCGAGTCGATCCCGGCCAGAACATTTTCCGGCAAGGCGAAGCGGTGATTCAGAACGACGAGTTTGTCGGCCACTTCTACATGATTCGGCTCGGCTATGTGAAAGTCACTCAGACTCTTCATGGCACGGAGCGAGTGTTGGATTACATTGGCCCCAATCGCCACTTCGGCGAAATCGCCTTGTTGTCGAAGATTCCCAATCTAATCGACCAACATGTTCCCGAGAGCTTGGTCGCCCGCCGCACCGCCACTTGTACCGCCCTAGACGATGTGGAACTGGTTCGCATTCGCGGCGAACATTTTTCGGAGTTGATTCTCCGCTTCGAGAAGCTGCGGAACAAGTTTGTCCAAATCTGCAAAAGCCACCTCGATCAGAATAAGCCGGTGAACCGGGAGATGGGACTCCCGATGGCGGGGTTCCTGGACCAAGGTTTGTTCAACGCCCAGACATTATTGGTCATGGATCTCGAAAGCTGCACGCGGTGTGACGAATGTACGCGGGCGTGTAGCGACACGCATGGCGGCATCGTGCGACTGATCCGCGAGGGGCAGCGGATCGACAAATTCCTGGTCGCGAGTTCGTGCCGCTCGTGCCAAGATCCGTACTGCTTGGTCGGCTGCCCGGTGGATTCCATTCACCGCAAAGGTTCGCTCGAAATCGTCATCGACGACCATTGCATCGGCTGCGGTCAATGCGCCAAGAATTGTCCGTACGGCAACATCAACATGCACGGTTTCGATGTGTTGCGCGAATACCCGCCCGATTCCGGCTGCCAGAAGGCTGTCATTCAACAAAAGGCAACCACCTGCGACTTGTGCCGTCAGGTGGTCGGAGTCAAGGAGGAAGTCAGTTGCGTCTACTCCTGCCCGCATAATGCCGCCTTCCGCATGAGCGGTGCTGAACTGCTCAAAATCGTCTCCGGTAAGGCAGACCTCCACGCTGACAAATCGACCCGGCAATTACTAAGTCACCCCGTTTGATCATTGGCCGAGACTTGTGAAGTCGGGGTGAGTCGGAGCGCTTCAACAGCCGTAGCCCGACTCTCTGAGTCGGGAGCCTTGTAAACGCATTCCCGACTCGGAGAGTCGGGCTACGGTCTCTTCGTATGCCACTCGGTCGCGCGCTCAAACATGCGGGCGGCACGAAAAAGTTTTTCTTCCTCGAACGGCGCGGCGAGGAGTTGCAGGCCGATGGGGAGGCCGGTTGAACTGAGGCCGCAGGGGAGCGACAGGCCGGGGATGCCGGCAAGGTTCGCGCTGATCGTGTAGATGTCCGAGAGGTACATCGCCAGCGGATCGTTGACCAACTCGCCCAGCCGGAACGCGGGGGTTGAGGCGATGGGCGAGGCGAGGACGTCGCAACGCTCGAACGCGGCGTCGAAGTCGCGGCGGATCAGGCGGCGGACTTTCAACGCCTTCAGGTAATAGGCGTCGTAGTAGCCGGCCGAGAGCGCGTACGTGCCGAGCATGATGCGGCGTTTCACTTCCGGACCAAAACCCTCGCCGCGGCTGGCCGAGTACATGTCGATCAGGTTGTCGAACTTCGCCGCGCGATGCCCGTAATGCACGCCGTCGAATCGAGCCAGATTGCTCGATGCCTCGGACGCCGCGATCAAGTAGTACGTCGCGATCGCGTACTTCGAGTGCGGCAGCGACAGCTCGACGATCTCCGCTCCGAGCGAGCGATACACGTCGAGCGACTGCTTGATCGCCGCTGCGACTTCGTGGTCGAGTCCCTCGCCGAAGTGCTCGCGAGCGATGCCGACTCGCAGGCCGTTCATTGGTTGCTCGACGGTTTGCGAATACTCCGGCACTGGCCGATCCACGCTGGTCGAATCGCGGCCGTCGTGGCCGGAGATGACCTCCAACAACAACGCCGCGCTGGCGACATCGGTCGCGAATGGGCCGATTTGGTCGAGAGAACTCGCGTACGCGATCAGCCCGTAGCGAGAGACTCTGCCATACGTCGGCTTCATCCCGATGACTCCGCAGAAGCCGGCCGGCTGACGAATCGAACCACCCGTGTCGGAACCGAGCGACCACGGCACCATCCGCGCTGCGACCGCCGCCGCCGATCCGCCGCTTGAGCCGCCGACCGTGTGCTCCAAGTTCCACGGATTGCGAGTCACTTGAAACGCCGAGTTCTCCGTCGAGGAACCCATCGCGAACTCGTCGAGGTTCGTTTTGCCGATCAGCACCGCGTCTGCGGCTTTGAGTTTCTCGACGACTCCCGCGTCATACGGCGGAACAAAGTTTTCGAGGATGCGGCTGGCGCACGTTGTCTTCACGCCGAGCGTACACATGTTGTCTTTGATCGCGATCGGCAGCCCGGCCAGTTTGCCGACCGGCTGACCAGTTTTGCGTTTCTCGTCGATCGCCTTCGCCTGAGCGAGCGCGGCCTCCGCGTTGGTCGAGAGGAAGGCGCGGATGTTCGCATCCTGGGCGGCGATCGCGTTGAGAGACGCTTCGGTCAACTCCGATGAGGTCACGTCACCATGATTCAACTGGCCAATCAACTTGATCGCGGAAGCCGAGAGCAAGGACATCGCTGCGTTCTCCCCCGCACGCGCATTGGGTTGATGCGCTGTTGCGGTTCTATCCTTCTTCCAATATCTGCGGAACGACGAAGAACTTGCCATCAGACTTCGGAGCGTTTGACAGTGCGGCAGCTCGGGACAGAGACGGTCGCACTTCGTCGTCGCGGAAGACGTTGGCGATGTCGGCCACGTGTGCCATCGGCTCGACGGCGGTCGTGTCGAGTTCGTTGAGCAGTTCGACATAGCCCAGCACTTGGCCGAGCTGTGTCGTGAAGAGATCCAGCTCCGTCTCGGACAGCTTCAGCCGCGCGAGGTGAGCAACCTTGGTGACGGTTTCCTTCGTGAGCGGTTCGGCCATGAGTTTGCTCCGTAGGTCAGCCTTTCCAGGCTGACGCGATCGGCAATCGGCGTCGTGGGAAGCGTTCTGGTCAGGCTGGAAAGCCTGACCTACAACACAAAAACCCGGCTCCTGGAGGAACCGGGTTTGAGAAATTTGAGAGAACTCGTTCGCCGTCTAGTTGTTCTCGGCCAGCGTGAACGGCTTCCGCTTCACGCTCTTGCGAACGGATCCGCTGCGGATGCACTTGGTGCAAACGCGAGACGTCATCGCTCCACCTTCCGGCTTTTCGATATGCACGGTTTGGAGATTGATGAAGTAATGTCGCTTGCTGATACCGGTCGTCTTGCGGCCGTTGCCACCGAGGTATTTGGCCTTCCCGCGTTCGACCTTGGAATTGCCTCGGCCAGCGATTCGATTGCAAATATCACACTTCCGACTCATGACGTTCTCACCCTTTTCAAACGGAAATCTGCCCAGCGGCTCGCTTTGAGAGGCGGGAGTATTATGGTCGAGCCGTTGAGTTGCAAGACCGGCAACTGATCCGCAAAGCAAGGCCAAGCATGGCAGCCAAATCGGAAAGCGATCACAATCCCGCCGTCACGGATCGCTCTTTCGATCCGCAGATTTTCCCCGCCGTCGGAACGGAAGCCCGCTCCGACGGCGTTCTGTTTCCAGGGAATCACATTGTGAGCGACAACTCAGAAATAACGCCCTCCGTGGACTTGCCGCGCATCGAACGGGCGGTTCGAGAGATTCTGGCGGCGGTCGGCGAAGACCCGACTCGCGACGGGCTGCTCGACACGCCCGGCCGAGTTGCGCGGATGTATGCCGAACTTTTCTCCGGTTTGCACACGGACCCGGCGCGGCATCTCCAGAAATTCTTCATCGAGGATTACGATGAACTGGTGCTCGTGCGGGACATCACCTTCAACAGCATGTGCGAGCATCATCTGCTGCCGTTTATCGGCAAGGCTCATGTCGGCTACTTGCCCAACCGAAAAATCGCCGGGCTGAGCAAGCTGGCTCGCGTGGTCGACGAAGTCTCGCGCCGGCCGCAGGTGCAGGAGCGGATGACGCACACGATTGCCGACCTCTTGCATCGCGAACTCGATGCGAAGGGAGTGGTCGTCGTGCTGGAGGCGGAGCACTCCTGCATGACGATTCGAGGCGTCCGCAAGCCAGGCAGCATCACGATCACCAGCGCGGTTCGCGGGTTGTTCCTGACGAATCAATCCAGCCGAGCCGAAGTCATGTCGCTGATCAATCAAAGGTAGCTGGCCGCATGATTGCTCAGTTTGCATTGCGTCTGATCTGCGGCATGAGCCTGATGTGGGCGCTGATGCCGCGCCGGCAAGTGACCTCCGGTTTCTGCCGCATTCAGATGTTGGTCGTGATGGGACTGGGAACGCTCGCGGCGTTGAGCATGGCGATGGAGGCACAATCGGCCATTCGCGACGCGGGGTCGAGTGAATTGGTTTCAGCTCTTCCGTCGCCGTTGGGGGCGGCGTTGCCATCGAGCGTGATTGCTGGCTTGGGTTTCGTTGGCTCAGTCCTGTGGACTCTGGAGCGTCGAACCAGCGGTGGGGTTGTCGGCTTCGGAATTCTTCTTTTTTCTGCTGCGGAGTTGATCGTTCCATTTGCCGGTACTGGGCACGACATATTCATCATTTATTGGGGAGACATGATTGTGAGAAACGGTGCTCCTGTCGTTTCCTCAGCATGCCCAGTGTTCTTGGCAATCTTGTCCGAGGTCGCGAGTGCCGGAGTGCTTGGAAGTGCGGTGGTTGGCATGTTGCTCGGTCACTGGTATCTCACGACCCCGACGATGTCGATTGAACCACTGAAACGACTCAATCTGTTAATGGGAATCGCAGGTGTGCTGCGGTTCGTGGTCTCTGCCGTGATCGTGCTCATGTTCGTGGGCGGGGCGGTTGACGCGAACGATAGAATCACCAGTTTGTCGGATGCGCCGAGTACTTGGCTTGGACTCCGGTGGCTGGCCGGAATCATCGGGCCGCTTGTTGTGAGCCTGATGGTCTGGCGAATCCTCAAGTATCGCAACACGCAGGCCGCGACCGGTGTTCTGTTCGTCGGCGTCATCTTGGCATTCATCGGAGACATGACGGCGGCGTTGCTGCTCAGCGAGACGAAGCTGCCGTTGTGAAATCTGAGATTTGAAATTTGAGATGACTCATGTGGATCGTTTTTGAATGTCCGGCGTGTCATGTCAACAGCCTCGTGGAGGTTGTTGCCGAGACGACCGATTTGCGTTGCCCGGCGTGTTCGTGGCAGCGGCCGATTGCGGTGGAGAATCGATCCGGTGAAGAACCCACGAACTGCCTGGTTTGCGGCTGCGAGGATATTTGGCGGCAAAAGGATTTTCCGCAGCGAGTGGGAGTTCTGATGGTCGCCATCGGGGCGTTGGTGAGCACGATCTTTTGGTGGTTCATGATGCCGGAATGGGCAATCGGCGTGTTGCTGCTGTTCGCGTTGCTGGATGGGGTGCTCTACACTTTGATGCGTGACGTGCTGGTGTGTTATCGATGTGGCTCTCGGCATCGGCACGCGCCGCTGGATGGGCGGCACGAGCGGTTTAACCTCGAAACTCATGAGCGTTACCGGCAAGAGGCGATCCGGTTGGCTGCCGAAAACTCGAAACTCGAAATCCGAAATCCGAAATCCTGATGAAGCGGAAATCGTGCGTGGTCTCTGGGACATTCTCGCGGGTTCTTCATTCGGACTTCCTTCGGGTTTCGAGTTTCGGATTTCGGATTTCCCAGTAGGGCTCCATGCACGAACAACGGCAGCGCATTGTCGAAGACCTGTCGGGCGTATTTGCGGGCGAACTGGCCGTAGACGCGCTCTCGGTGGCGATGTTTGCCAGCGATGCCAGTTGGTATCAGATTGAACCGCTGGGTGTCGCGTTTCCCAAGAGCCGCGACGACGTCATCGCCCTCGCGAAATACGCGGCCGAGAAGAAGATTCCGTTGATCCCGCGCGGGGCTGGTTCCAGCGTGACGGGCGGAGCGCTTGGCCGCGGGCTGATCGTGGATTGCTCGCGGCATTTGACGAAGATCGAGCAGATTGGCCCCGACACCGTGCGCGTTCAAGCAGGGGTCGTGCTCGATGATCTGAATCGCGTGCTGCGTGAGCGTGGGCAGTATTTCCCGCCGGACCCGTCGAACCCCGCGATCACGACGATCGGCAGCATGTTGGCGACGGATGCAGCGGGATCGCGGTCGATGCGAGTCGGTTCGACGCGCGATCATGTGCGGTCGGTCGAGATCGTCTTAGCCGGTGGACAGTGTCTCGAGTTGGGCAACGAACCGCTGGAATCCGAGTTGCCGCCAAAGGACATCGCGAAGCCGTCGGTCGAATCGTTATTGAGTGATCCGCTGGGAGCCGTCACGGACAGCGTGACCGCGTTGGCGGCGTCGTTGCTCGGCGGCAGCAGCGACGCAGGCTTGAAGGCGACCGAGGCCGAGGTTCGACGTGGACTCATCAGCCGATTGGCTCGATTGTTGTCCGAGAACGAGAGTTTGATTCGCGAGAAGCAGCCGCCGATCCCGCGAAACTGTTCCGGGTATTACCTGCGTGGCGTGTTGTCTCGCACGCATCTGCACGCCGCGCGGTTGCTGGTCGGATCGGAAGGGACGCTGGGGCTGTTCACGTCCGCAACGCTGCACACCGCGCCGCTGCCGACCGGCCGAGGCGTCGCGCTGCTGTTCTTTGCGAGCATGGATGCCGCGATCGACGCGGTTCATGCCTTGAGCGATCAACTTCCCAGCGCTTGCGATCTGCTGGACCGGCGATTGCTGACGCTCGCGCGTGAAGCCGACGCCTTCTTCACGCACATCATCCCGCCGACGGCCGAGGCCGCGTTGATCGTCGAACAGACCG
Source organism: Planctomyces sp. SH-PL62 (assembly GCA_945893075.1). GTDB lineage: Bacteria > Planctomycetota > Planctomycetia > Planctomycetales > Planctomycetaceae > SXKJ01. The sequence continues at coordinate 18,552 of CAMDDX010000009.1, forward strand.
GCTTCAGCGAGGCGCAAGCTCGCGACCGAATTCGCTTCGCGGTCGAGACGGCGAAACGCTTCGACGGCCATTTGGCGGCGGACGCTTACGACTACGACTCCGTCGAGTTGTTGTGGTCGTTGCCGCGCAAGGTGGTGCCGCATCTGAACCGTGTGAAGGGAGCGACTCGGCCGCAGCCGTTTGTTGAGGCGATCGCGGTCCCGCCGGAGAAGCTGCGCGAATATCTCGGCCGGATGCAAAAAGTGTTGCAGAAGCACGAGGTCATCGCGTCGGTCTACTCGCACGCGGCGGCGGGACAGATTCACCTGCGGCCGTTTCTTCCGAATCCGACGCCGGCTGACGCGCCGCGACTCGAAGCGATTGCTCGCGATCTTTATCAAGCGGTGTTCGACGTCGGCGGCACGATCAGCGGCGAGCACGGCGACGGACTGTCGCGAACCAGTTTTCTGCGCTCGCAATACGGATCGCTGTATCGAGTCTTCCAGCAGGTCAAAGATGTCTTCGATCCGCTGCACTTGATGAATCCCGGTAAGAAGGTCAGCGACGATCCGCATCTGACGGTTAAGAACCTGCGACCAACGGCGTCAGCATCGGTAGCTCCGCCAGTCATCGAGTTGCACTTGAAGTGGAAACCGGACGAGTTGCTCGCACAGGCCGCAACGTGCAACGGCTGTGGCATGTGCCGAACGCAGTCCCCCGACCTGCGGATGTGTCCGTTCTTCCGCGCCAATCCGACCGAGGAAGCGTCCCCGCGATCGAAGGCGAACATCGTCCGCAACTTTGTATCTGGGCAGGTGTCGCCGCAGGATTTCGCTTCCTCCGCGATGAAGCGGATCGCCGACTTGTGCTTCAACTGCAAGCAGTGCGAACTCGAATGTCCGGCGAACGTCAACGTCTCGCAGATGATGATCGAGGCGAAGGCCGCGAACGTCGCTGAGCACGGACTCGACCGCGCTCACTGGTTGCTGTCGCGAGCGCATTCGTTCGGCACGATCGGCTGCATGTTGAGCTGGTTCGTGAATTGGGGGCTGAACAACGCGACGACGCGCTGGCTGCTGGAACGATTTGTCGGCATACATCGGCAACGCAAGCTGCCGATGTTCGCTCGCAAGCCGCTGCTCGACTCAGTCCCGCGTGAGCTGACCGCGTTTCCGGAAGAGCTCGGCAAGAACAAGCCGGTCGTCTATTTCGTCGATCACTTCGCGAACTACCACGACCCGGAACTCGGCCGAGCGTTCCTGGCGATCCTGGAATACAACGGCGTGCGCGTGCATGTGCCGGAAGATCAAACCGTGTCCGGTATGGCGATGATCTCGGCCGGCGACCTTGATGCGGCTCGCAAAGTCGCCGAACAGAACGTCCGCGAGTTATCCGAACTTGCTCGCGAAGGGGTGCCGATCATCTGCACCGAACCGGCCGCCGCTCTCTGTTTGAAATACGAATATCCGCGACTGCTCGATCATCCCGATGTGCAGGTCGTCGCGGATCAAGTCGTCGAGGCGACCGACTTCCTCGCGGGACTGCTCGCGAAGGATCAACTCCGCACTGACTTCGGCCCGCTCAAGTTGACCGCCAGCTATCACACGCCGTGCCACCTGAGAGCCTTGCAGCACGGCAGCCCGGTGCTCAAGCTGCTGGAGCGAATTCCCGAACTGGAGGTGTTCTCCATTGAGAAAGGCTGCTCCGGCATGGCCGGCGCGTTCGGCCTGACCCGCGAGAACTTTGACGCTTCGCTGCGCATCGGCCACGATCTGATCGAGTACATGCGCACGACCGACATCAACATCGGCCTGACCGAATGCAGCAGTTGCAAGATGCAGATGGAGCAGGACACAACCACGCCGACGCTGCACCCGATTAAATTGCTCGCCTTGTCTTACGGGCTGATGCCTGAGATTCGGCAGCGCCTTCAGAAAGCCACCAAGAAACTCGTCGTCACATGAAAACTGTTTTGAAATTATTCGCTCGTGCCCGTGACCTCGCGGGATCGCCAGCGCTGGAACTCGACCTGCCCGATTCCGCGACCGCCGCCGATCTGCGCATCGCGCTGGGCGAACGAGTTCCCGCTTTGGAACCGATCCTGTCGAGCCTGCTCATCGCGGTCGGCAACGATTACGCTGCTCCCACCACACCAGTCGCCGGCCGCACGGACCTCGCGGTCTTTCCGCCGGTCAGCGGCGGCTAGTAGGTCAGGCTTTCCAGCCTGACCAAGCGTCGTTTGACTCCCCACCCTTATGGGTCAGCCTGGAAAGGCTGACCTACGTGATGATCCAACTCACCCACACTCCCATCGACTTCGCCGCGCTGACCGAGTCGGTCCGATCGACTCAGGCCGGTGCGGTTGTCTTGTTTCTCGGCACGGTTCGCGAGATGACTCAGGGACGACAAACCGTCGCGCTGGATTACGATGCGTATCCGGAGATGGCGGAAGCGAAGCTGAAGGAACTCGAAGCCGAAGCCCGCGCACGCTGGCCGGTGATCGAGGCGGGAATCGTGCATCGGCTAGGACATCTCGAACTGGGCGACGTCAGTGTGGCGGTCGCCGTGAGTTGCCCCCATCGACATCAGGCGTTCGACGCGGGACGATTCCTCATCGACCGGCTAAAAGAAGTTGTTCCGATCTGGAAGAAAGAAAACTGGAGCGACGGCAGTACCGAATGGGTCCATCCCGGAACAGGCGAAGCCGCCGAGCTGTCCGGCTGAAGGCCGTAGGCCGAAAGCCGATGGCCGTAATCCTTTCCTTCAGGAATTTGTGATGACGGCCATCAGCCATCAGCCCACAGCCATCAGCCGGACAAGGGAAACTGATACAAGCCATGACACCACAATTGGTCGATTCGTTCGGCCGCGAACACACGAACCTCCGCATCAGCGTCACCGATCGCTGCAACATCCGTTGTTTCTACTGCATGCCGGCTGAGAACGTGCAGTTCATGGATCGCAAAGATCTGCTCACGTTCGAGGAGATGGAACGCTTCACCCGCGTCTGCGTTGGCTTGGGCGTCAACAAAGTCCGGCTGACCGGCGGCGAGCCGCTCGTTCGCAGAGACCTGCACAAGCTGGTCGCGATGGTCGCGGCCATCGACGGTGTCCACGACATCGGCATCACGACCAACGGCATCCTGCTGGCCGAGCAAGCACAGGCGTTGTGGGACGCGGGACTGCGACGGATCAACGTCTCGCTCGATGCGCTCGATCCGGTGAAGTTCAAAGAGATCACACGCCGCGAGGGATACGAGCAGGTCATCGCAGGGATTCAAGCCGCTCAGCGAGTCGGCTTCGATCCAGTCAAAATCAACGCCGTTTCAGTGCGCGGGATGACTGAGGACGAGATCGTGCCGTTCGGAAAGTTCGCGCGTGAGACTGGCGTTGAACTCCGCTTCATCGAGTTCATGCCGCTTGACGCCGACAATGCTTGGGAGCGTGACAAAGTTCTGTTCGCTCACGAGATCATCGAACGGCTCTCGGCCGAGATCATGCCGTTGATCCCGATCCCCGACCAAAACCCGCACGCGCCGGCGACCGAGTTCGTTTTCGAGGACGGCGTCGGACGTGTCGGATTCATTGCGAGCGTCAGTCAACCGTTCTGCATGAACTGCGACCGCTTCCGCATCACCGCCGATGGAAAGATTCGCAACTGCCTCTTCAGTCTCGAAGAGACCGACGTCCGCGGCCTGTTGCGCGGCGCAGCCTCCGACACCGAGATCGCTGACGCGATCAAAGCCTGCGTCGCCGCCAAGTGGGAAGGCCACCAAATCAATACCGCGAAGTTCATTCAGCCGAAGCGTGCGATGTACTCGATTGGCGGTTGAACCCTTTGGAGTGCGGTGAGTCATCTCCGCTTTCCTTTGCGGCGAAGCCGCTTTCTTTCGGTTGGTGGGGCACACTTCTCCGAAGCGAAATCGAAAACAAAAGCGGCTTCGCCGCGATCCAAAGCGGGGCTGCCACCCCGCACTCCAAAGATGCCACCACACGTTCAAACTGTTTCCGAACTTACCGGCGAGATCAAAGACTTGATCGAAGGCAACTTGCCGGAGGTCTGGGTCTGCGGTGAGGTCTCCAATTGCCTGAAGGCGAACTCCGGGCACATCTATTTCACACTGAAGGATGAAGGCTCGCAGCTTTCGGCGGTCGTGTGGCGGAACACGGCCTCGCGGTTTCGCTTCGATCTGCACGACGGCCTGCAAGTGGTCGTCAACGGTTCGGTCGAGGTCTACGCGCCGCGCGGGTCGTATCAGGTCATCGTGCGGCAACTGATCCCGCAGGGAGTCGGCGCACTCGAACTCGCGTTTCGGCAAATGCACGCGAAGTTGGAAGCCGAGGGGTTATTCAGTCCGAATCGCAAGCGGCCGATCCCGCGCTTTCCGCGACGCATCGCGCTGATCACCAGTCCGTCGGGAGCGGCGGTGCGGGACATGATTCAAGTCATCACACGCCGCTGGCAGGCGTCGGACATCGTGATCGTCCCAGTCAAAGTGCAAGGCGAGGGGGCCGCGCAAGAGATCGCGACCGCGCTGCGAAACGTGCATCGGCTGCCGGACGTTGATGTGGTGATCTGCGGCCGAGGTGGCGGCAGTCTCGAAGACCTGTGGGCGTTTAATGAGGAAGTCGTGGCACGCGCGATCGCCGCTTGTAAGCTGCCAGTCATCAGCGCGGTCGGGCACGAGATTGATGTCACGATCGCCGATCTCGTCGCCGATGTTCGAGCACTGACTCCCAGCGAAGCGGGTGAGCGAGTTGTCCCCGATCGCGCTGAGGTGCGACGTGGGCTCGACAACTTGCAGCAGCGACTCGCGAGCGGTTTGACCAATCGAGCGCGGCAAGCTCGGCTGAAATTGGATGGGCTGGCGGCGCGGCGTGTGATCGCTCGGCCGTTCCAGCGCGTGCATGATGAGCTGACTCGACTGGATGATCTCGATTCGCGACTGCGCCGCGCGGTGCGGCAGCGATCGGTCGCGGCGAAGCAACAACTCGATCTCGTCGCCGCGACGCTCGATGCGCTCAGCCCGCTCAAGGTGCTTGGTCGAGGCTATTCGATCACGCGGCGGACTGAGTCCGGTGAAATCGTTACGGCTCCGAACCAACTGGAAAACGGCGAACGAATCACGACAATCCTCGCCCACGGTCAAGTCACTAGCCGTGTGGAATCTCCCGCCGCCGAATGAGCGACTCCAATGCCCGCGACTCCCAACGCCGATACACCGACCTTCGAAGCCGCGCTGGCCGAGTTGCAGCGCATTGTTGCCGATTTGGAAAACGGCAGCGTCGGACTGGAAGAATCGCTCGCCCGGTTTGAACGGGGCGTGACGCTGCTCAAGACCTGTTACGCGACGCTGGAACAAGCGGAGCAACGCATCGAACTGCTCGTCGGCGCGAAAGCCGATGGCACGCCGCTGACGGAATCATTCGATGCCAGCGCCACGGCAGATGCCGAAACGCCAACCGCTGGCCGCCGCCGCGTTCGCAAGACGAAGCCGGAATCGACACCGACGGCAACCGCAACGGATGACGATTCGGATCCTGGATTTCTCTTCTGAAGGACGAGCGTTTCGCAAATCCGTGACATCCGCGTCATCCGTGTTCTGTCTCGTAAACTTTGAAAGAACACGGATGACGCGGATGACACGGATTTACACAGCGAAGACTCACCGCGCCAGCCAACCGCCGTCGATCACGACGACACTGCCGTGCATGTAGTTGCTGGCGTCGGACGCGAGATAGACGGCGAGTCCGGCGAGTTCATCGGGGCGGCCCCAGCGACCGCACGGGATGCGGTCGAGGATTTGTGGTGCTCGGACGGGATCGGTGCGCAGGATGCTGGCCATGTCGGTCTCGAAGTAGCCGGGGGCGATGCAGTTCACGTTGATCCCTTGAGCCGACCAGGAGACCGCTAGCGATTTCGTCAGACCGGCAATCGCATGCTTCGCGGCAGCATAGGCGGGAATGTTTAAGCCCGCCTCGAAGGACATGATGCTGCCAATGTTGATGATCTTGCCTCGGCCTTTGCGCAGCATGTGCGGAAACACTTGCTGGCTGAGATCGAACATCGCGGTGACGTGCAGTTCGAGTTGTTGCCGCCATGCCTCTTCCGGGAAGACTTCGGGCCGCTGTCGCACTCCGTCGCCGGCATTGTTGACGAGGATGTCCACATGCCCGGCGAGTTCAATCGCCTTGTCGATCAATCCGCGCCGTTGATCGGGATCGGACAAGTCGGCTTGGATATCGAAGAACCTCCGGCCGGCCGACTCGACCAATCGCCGCGCTTCGTCCGCCTGACCGTGCTTTGAGATGCAGACGATGTCGGCACCCGCTTCGGCCAGTCCCCAGGCCATTGACTGACCCAATCCGCGCCGGCCACCGGTCACGACGGCGACTCGGCCATCCAGTTTGAAGAGATCGAGAATCATGATGCGGCGATGATGGCGAGCGGCTGAGCGAAGGGCAAACGTAGACCGGTCACTCCGTGACCGGAACGATCGAGTCACGGAGTGACTCGTCTACTTTCGGCCAAACCGCGTCACGTCGCGGTAGCGGTATGTGCCGCCGTTGTCGCGGGCGAGCTTCTTGAGAAAGTTGTCTCCGGAAAGCTCTGGGCCTTTGCCGAATTCGACGCAGTGAATTTTCGTGCGACCGGCGTTGAGCGTTTTGAGTTCGTTGATCTCGCGAGCGGACAAGATCGGCTGATCGGCGTCGGTCAGGAAGAAGAGATGGTCGGTCTGATAGCGCAGGGCTTTCTTCAAGGCGGGCATGTGGTCGGTGCCACCATCGGGCTGCACGCTGGAGATGAATTGGCGGGCGAACGTGCGGTTGATGTCGGTGGCCCACTGCATCTGAGGGCGGTCGTCGTTGCCGCTCATTTCCAACAGCTTCTGGTTGTAGAAGAGGACTTGGAACTGCTGCGTTTGTTCCAGGGCCGCGAGGCTGACGACGAGTTCTTCCTTGGCGATTCGGATGGCTCCGTGGTCGTACATGCTGCCGGAGCGATCGACGACGTAGATAAAGCGATTCCCCTTGGCGGCGATGTCGAAGAAGGTGGTCTCGCCCAGTCCGGAGGATTCGTCGCCGCCGGCGTTGCGTCGGCCGGATGGCTTGATGAGGTCTTTCGCGTCAGAGGGAGTTCGCAGCGACGCGGCCCGGCCGGCACCGATCACCGGCAAGCGCGAGTCAGTCGGCAGGCTGAGCAAGTCGTTGATCGAAGCGTCGTCGCCGAGGACCGACTTCTCTGGCTGCGGGAGACCTTCATCGCGCGTCATGGCTTCGTTGGGATCTGCTTCCGCGTTGTCATTCGGCGGGTTGACCGCGTCGCGCGCGACGTGCAAGCCGATTTCGCGAAACTGGGCATCACCCGCTTTCGGCCCGACCGATCCCGATGCCGAGCAACCGCGCAGGATCATCGCCATTGCGAAGAACAGCACGATGTGAGTCGCGATCGACAGCAGCCAGCTCGGTACAACCACGTCGATCCGGTCGCGGCCGTCGTCTACATCGGAGCCGAGTTTGAGTTCGGACGCGGTCTGCATGGCGTCAATTGCTGCCGAGCTGTTTACGTTGTTTGATCTGTTCCAAGAATTTCGGCGTCAGGTCGTCGGGGAAGACGCCGTCGGGAGGCACGAATTTGAACTTGCTCGCGGGGATCGCGATGTCGGTCTCGATCTCGGTGAAGTCGAGGCTCACCATTGGACGCAGGCGTTGTTCGGCATTGCGGCTGAGGTACAGGATACGGCGCGGAAACAATGACTCGCTGTCGAAATAAATGCGGACGCGGGACGGGACGTAATCAGGAAGCGGGGCCTTCGGATTGTTGCCTTGCCAGACCTTGAGCATGTTTGGTCGCCAGCCCCCTTCGATCACGATCAGCTTGTGGCCGTCGGCGGTGTCCTCTTTGAACTGGTCGAACTGCATCGACTGCTCGATCGACGCGAACAGTCCGGGCAGTCCGCCGAAGCCCAGATCCACGGTGACGAGATTGTCGGTGTAGCCGTTGTCGGCGGCGGCTTTCAAAATCTGCCGCACGTCACGCCGCGAGATGCGGACCTCTTCGCCGACGTGGTGCCGCGTCCAGAGAACCTGCCCATCGCAGACCTCCAGGACCGAACCTTCTGTGTCACCGAGCTTCACTTGGAATTCGAGCCGCAGCTTCAAGTCGGCACCGCTGCCTTGCAGGTAGTTCCCGTTGACGGTGAAGCGGCGACTGCTGAGCGCGACGGTCTCGGTCAGTTTGGCTTTGATGGATTGATAGCGGAGCAATCGTTGCCGAGCTTGGTCCAGTGCGGTTTTGGCTTCGGGTGATTCGGCACCGGGTGCCTCGGCCGAGCGATCCTTGGGAGTGTCATCCGGCTTGAGCACCGTCCCCTTCCCCTTGCCCGCTGGCTCCTGAAAACCGAGCAGCGAGGTGCCCGCCAGCCAGTAAACGGCGGCGACCAGGGCGATGACGGAAGCTGTGAACTTGGGAAGACTTTTCATATCGCCTCGAAGATGCCGGATTTGCCAAAGATTCGGATCAGGCAGAACCGAAATTATCCCTGTGTGAGTTATCCCGGTGTCGCGGAGAAGAGTGCCGTCACGGCATTCGAGTTCAACATGCGGTCTTCAGTGGCAAGAACTGCCGGCGAAGAGACCGGCTCAGAGATGAACGAATCGCGGCGGGAGTTTAGTTCCAGCTTGTCAGCAGGGCGACCCCAAGGTCGGGGAGCATGACCGTCTCAGGTCGAAGGGACTCGTAATGAGATATTACTTTCTGGCTCTCGGAACGTTGGTCGTTGTCTGCTTCGGCTGCAACGTCGATGGACAGCGATTGATCGACAAAGGGGAGTACGTTGCTCCGCCCGCGCCGATGATGGCCCGCCCCGGCCCGATGGTCGATCTGCCGCACCCGGCTATCTTCGCGTCGATGGGACAGGCACAAGCTCGCGCCTTCCAGGCGTCGAGCACGCAGGTCCGCTTCGTCGGGCCGATCGGGATGAAGATCGGCTGGAAGATTGGTCCGGGCTACGCCGAGAACCAATTGGTCTCGCCAGCTCGTTGGGAGTTCTCGCAAGGGGCGACCTTCCGGCTGAAGCTGACCAGCGTGACCGGCCGCGAAGGGCTGACGCTGTATCCGACGCTGCAAATCTACCCCGGTCATCCGACGACCGAAGCGTATCTCAGCCACAACAGCGTGCCGATCGAATTGACCGACGAAGATCTCGATCAAATCGAATCGAACAACTTCGTGACCAAGGTCATCTATCTCCCGGACCCGAAGTTCCAAGAACTGGCGATTGCCGGTGTCGAGACGTTGTCTTCGACGCGGCTTGATCCGGGTGTCGATCCGGTTTCCGAAGCCGATCGCCGCGGCACGATCATGGTCGTCTTGCGAGTCGGCAACAAGAACCTCGAACAACAAGGTGCCGGCGAACAGACCGCCGAGTTTGACAACGGCCTGCAACAAGTCAGCTACAACGCCGACGGCGAGAAGGGTGAGATCGTCCCGCCCGTGCCGGTCGAAGTCAGCGGCAACAGCTACGCCGGAGTTCCTGGCCCGATGATCGTGGGTGGCCCCGGTGGTCCGAACGGCCCCGTCGCCGGAATGAATGGCGTCCCGATGTGGGGGATGCCAAACACCTCGACCCCGATTGGCTTGCCCGGCCCGCCGCACTTGCCCTTTGGAGCTCCCGCCGGACTCAAGTCGCACACCGTTCGCAACCTCACTAAGACCGAACTGCCTGATCCCGTCGATCACATGCTGATCGACGTGAAACACGAACCGGGCATGCGTTTGCCCAAGCCGGTCCGCCACGTCGAGTACACCGAGAAGCATCCGATCTACGGACCGGGCCAAGTCTCGCAACCGAATTGGAACGTCAATCGGTAACTGTCAATTTTCGATCAGACCGGGGTCGGGTGTACGAATTTCAGATTTCGCCGTCAGAGACTTTCCCATCTTCATGATCTCCGGCGGCGAAATCTGAAATTCGTACACCCGACCCCTCGCTTTCCTCTCACCTCACCACCCCCACCATGTGCGCCAGCCTGCTCCCCGAACTGTTGTGTCTGCGCCGGCTCGGCTTGATCACCGATCTGTGGGCGGCGCTGCGAAACTGCCGGCTGGTCGGCATGTTGATGGGATTGATGCTCGTCTGCTGTTCGCTCACCGAAACGGCTCACGCACAAACACGGGCAGACAATGCCCCGTACCCGCTCATGGACCATCGCGTCCCGCCCGGCACCTGGGCCGAATGGGTCCGCATTGCTGGCCGAGTCAACGGCATTGAATTCCAACCCGTGCGCGTCGAGTTGCCGTCCGAAGGCAAAATCACTTGGTTCGTCGGCTCGCGTGATGATGTGAAAGAGTCCGCGCAAGTGAAGCTCGCGGTCGGTCAGTCGTACCGCGTGAAACTTAGCGACATGCCGGAGTTTCCGGGCATTGAGTTGTATCCCTCGATCGAAGTGCTCGACCGTTTGCATCCGCCCGCCGGTCATGCCGACACGTTTGCGATGCCGCTGTCATTCACCATCGAAGAGTTGGAAGCGGCGGTTGAAGGCCGCATGGTCACAAAGGTCGTGTACGTCGAGCAGCCGCAACTTGCCTTGCCGTTCGAGTTGACGAGCGACATCGCCGTCCGCACCGTCAACGCACGAGCCAACCTTATCGAAGAAGCCGACAAGTCGGGCCGTCCGCTCGCACTGATTCGGCTTGGCGGTCGCATCCCGGCCGCGAATGAAACACAGGGAGCGTTCTTCGGCAACGGAGCGCCAGTGCTCGCGAGCAAAGGGGAAAAAGACTCCCGGCCCCGTTTCACCGCCGCCGAACCGCGCATCCAACTGACCTCTCATGCGGATGCTCAAGAAGCGACTCGTCCGAAGTTCCAACAGAACCGCGAGGGCCTGATCGCCGCCGATCCGTCGCTCGCCGACAAGTACCCGGACGAGTATCTCTTCGACGGCGGCGATCGTGATTATCCCGTGCATTACGACAGCGACATCATGGTCGGCGTCGAGACCGAAGACACGATCGCCGAGTTCCAGGACCACAAAGGGAACCGCAAAGTGAAGCCGTCGAACCGGGTCGCGATCTACGCACCGCGCTTCGCCGCCGTCCGCACAGTCCACGGCATTCGCGAAGGCTTCAACGTGCAGCGCGTCGCCACCAATCTGGACGATGTGCATGGTGCCGCCCTGCGTCAAAAGATGGTCAGCCAAACCGGACTGCAACGCGACCGTCTGCAAAACGTCCGTATGAGATCACGAGCCGGCGGTGTTTTCAGCCAGACGACTCGCAAAGATGTTTCGAGTGCGAAGATCGTCGCTCAGCACACCAAGCTGCTGAACGTGTACGAGGGAGTGCAGTTTCTGCACGACGGCAAGATTCGTCAGAACGAGATTGCTCGGCTGCACGGCGGCATGAACGCGGCCGCGACCTGGACGCGAGACCTTAACCCGGTCCTCGTGGCGAATCTGTCAGCCGCTCAAGAAGTCTACGCCATGTTCAAAGTGGCCGAGTTGAACGGCTCGGACGAAGGATTCAAACAGCCCGGCCGCCTGCGACTCGTCAAGCTGGCCGACAAGGATGCCGCCAAGCCGGGTGACGTGATCACGTTCACGATCCGCTTCGACAATCTCGGTGACCGCGAACTGCGGTTCATTCGACTGATCGACAACTTGACGCCCCGTTTGGAATACATCGACGACAGCGCGACCAGCGACTTGCCCGGCTCGATCAACGTCGATGACAACGGCGAAGGGAGCAGCATTTTGCGATTTGAACTCGACAGCCCGCTGGCCGGACACACCGGCGGCGTGATTACGTTCCAAGCCAAACTGCGCTAGACCTGCGGCATCGCGAGTGAGGGAGAGAGAACCGGAGTCCTCCGGTCCCAGACTTGTGTCACCGCGAAAGGCCCGCCGAATTTCGGCGGGCCTTTTTGTTGGTCGCGTGAGTGATTGGCTGAAGGCGCTGCATTGGGGAAATGGAAAATGAGAAATGAGAAATGGAGAATGCAAAATGAGTTTCAAGACATTTTGCATTTCTCATTCTCCATTTCTCATTTTTCATTCTTGGCTTCCCCCGCCGCGATGCGATCCAGCGTCACAATCTCCGCACGATCCCCCGCCGCGCGGACCAAGTCACAGATCAGCCTGAGGATCTTGAACTCCGGGTCTTCCACCACCAAACACGACGGATGCACGAGCAGATCGAACACGGCGCGATTCTCAATCGCCCATTCGACGGCCAATCGGATCGCCTTCAAATACGAATCGAGCGACCAGCGCGTCGAACGAAATGCGCCGACGTCGCTGATGGGACTCATCGGAACTTCGATCAAGCCGCTGGGATAGACGAACGGCTGAGCGTCCGCCTGGGCCTTCACGATGCTCTCCAAAACTTCCGCCGTGGGAACTTCTCCGACCTTGCCGTAGAGATGCGACGGATACTTCGAGCTGACCCAACTGAAACCCTGATCGAGCAGCATCTGTTGCACGTCAGGCTTGTCGTTCAATCCGTTGTTGAACCCGCCCGGCGTCCGGAAGCCATTGGCTTCGATGCCGGCTCGCGCCTTGAGCGACTTCGTGGTCACGCGGATGTTGCGGTCGATGATCTCGCGAGCGGTCAGTCCCTCGACCAACCACGGCGCACGCTGAAACCGGAACTGCGTCTCTTCCGGCTTCGTGGCCTTCACGTTGACGTGATCGTAAGTGTGATTGCCGATCGCGTGCCCTTCGGCGGCGATGTTCTCGAGCCATTCGACGCTGGGATGTTCGAGCACTCGGCCGACACAGAAAAAGTGGATCACCCCGCCCTGCTCTTTCGCGAGCTTTGCGGCGGCAACCGAATACTGCTTCGTGGCCTCGTCGAGGTTGCCCTTCTCGAAATTCCATTCGGTCTGCTCGCGCTTCGGATATTGCGCGCTCATCTCCAAATCGAGCGTGATCGCAATCCGAGCCTTCCGTGGCTTTGGCGGCGCGGCGAAGAGCGCTGGTCCAAACAGAACGAGCGATCCAGCCGCCGCAGAACGCAACCAATCACGCCGAGAAAGTGATGCCAGCGACATGGTGGTCTCCCGAAAAAAGCCCTCGATCAATTTCGCCGCCGACATTGCGCCGGCGGTCAACTGTTTTCTGGTTAATCCGTGTTGTCCGTGTCATCCGTGTTCCTTCCATCCCACAAACTCGAAGAGAGAACACGGATGACACGGACAACACGGATTCGTTCTGAGAAAGTCCGCATCACGGCTTGAGCAACTCGGCGATTTCCGCCTCCGCTTTCTCGACAAGCGGGTCGAATTGAGCGATCTCGACGGCGTTGTTTCCCTGCTCGTGTTTGCGGAAGCCGGTCAAGTAGGTGATGTTCTGCGGACGCCAGCGATAAAAGAAAAGGCGGTTCTTCTCGACGATCTTCAGCCGCAATTGTTCGACACGTGTCGCCGGCGTTTTCGAGGCGAGGCTCGTCTCCGATTGGCGATCGCGAACCAAGCCGCTCAGTCCGCGGTCTGCGTTGCGCGGTTCGGGGAGATGCAGATCATTCGCCAACAGTCTGGCGAGATTCAAGTAGCCGGCGGGCGTGAGTGCGACGCCATCCGCCGTGTAGGGAATCCGAGGAGGTCGCGGAGGATTGCTCGCGATGATCTCGGCTTGGACCCCGACATGAGCGAACAGATCGACGAGCCGCCCCTGGCGGCGTTCGGCCAATTCACGCACGGCGGCGACGTACTTCGACAAGTTGCCGTTGTGCTGGCTGGCATCCGGCAACGGCGGTTGCGGTCGCTCAAACGGAGGTGGCGTGACGAAGACCAATCGCGCATTCGTCGGTTTCAAATCGTCACACAACTTTTCGTATTGCTTGATGAAGGGAGCAAGACCCGGCTCGCCAGCGAACGACTCGTTCGCGCCGTAGGCCAAGCAGATCACCGTCGGCTTGAGTTCGGTGATGAGCGCGAGCATCCGTTTGTAGCCCTCGGCCGGCGGGTCGAAGCTGCCGCGCGAGTCGGCCCAGACGGTATCGCCGCTCCAGCCGAGATTGCGGAAGACGAGCTTCCGATCCGGCCAAGCACTCGTCAGCACGGTTTCGAGGTAGCCGTGATTTCCCTCGCGCTCGATGAACGTTCCGCCGAGCAACACGACTCGGTCACCGTTTTTTAACTCGAATGGTTCGACAGCGAAGCACGGCAGAGCCGCAGCCAACGTCCAACACACAGCGGCAGTCAGAAGGCATTTCACGAGGCAAGTCTCTGTGAGAAGTGTCGAATGTGGGTCGCATGATGCGGGTGGCCAATCCGCATTGCAAACGTGAACGTCGCAACTATTGGGGAACTGCGATTGGCAGAAATTCGCGGACCGCTTTCGAGACCTCCGGCCGAGACGTTTCCATCACGTCGTTGTGGTCGGCCTGCGGGAGTTCGATGAAATTCTTCGCGATGCCAGACGCGGACTTGTCGGGCGCGGCAGCGAACAGCTTTTGGCCGAGGCGGATCGGAACAATCGTGTCACGCCGGCCATGAAGTTGCAGCAGCGGACAAGTGACATCGCAAATGCGATGATCGCTGGGGAAGCGGTCGATCAGCAGCCAGCGAACAGGGATGAACGGGAAATGCGACGAGGCCGCATCAGTCAGTGAGCTAAACGTCGAACGCAGAATCATCCCGGCGGGCGGAGTCTTGTTGAGCGACAGTTCGCTGGCCAGACGCACGGCGACTCCGCCGCCGAGCGACTCGCCGTAAAGCAGGATGCGTCGTGATTCGATCTTCTTCAGTTCGGTGGCAAAGCGCCACACGGCTCGCGCATCGCGGGCGAGTCCTTCTTCACTCGGCTCGCCGGGACTCTCGCCATAGCCGCGGTAGTCGAAGATCAACACGTCGGCACCCGCCTCCGTCAGCACCTGGACTTCGAGCAATCGATAGGTGCGATTCGCCGCGTTGCCTCCGAAGTACAAGACGACCGGCCGACCCTTGGCCAACTCGGCATTGAATTGATCGTCGGTGCTCGCAACGTGTCCTTTCGCCAGAATCAGCCAGCCGCGCAGATCGAGGTTGTCCTCCGTCCGAGCTGTGACATCGTGCGTTCGGCCGGTTCCGAATCCTGACTGATTCGCCGGCAGCGATTTCGCCGCGAAGGGGTGATAGATCAAGGAACGCTGAAACGCGGCGAGCATGATGATTGCTCCGAGATACGGCACCGTCAGCAGCAACAGCCACCGCTTCCACCAAGTCAGACGTGGCGGGCGGCACGGTGACGGCGAACTCGGCGGCGAGAGGTCACTGCTCATGAAAGATTCTCCAAGACGGTGGCAGCATGATGATTCTGCCGCGATCATTCTGCCATCCTGCTCGAAAACCCCTCGCTTGCGCGTCGGACTGGTATTTCGGAAACAGTCGGCGACTTGACGGAAAACTCCGGCTCACCGGCACAACTCGGCGGAAGGTGGGCAGTGGTGATGGTCGTGACGATTTCAACAGCAATTTCTGAAGTGGCCAATTTGCATCGGGCAAAAGGTGGCCTAAAGTAATCACAGAGTCACCGGCTGAGGCGATGCGGCAACGCTCGCGAGGCGGTGACACCACAGACCAACATTGATTGACACCTTGAGGTCTCTGCAAAAGTTCGTAGCCTGACTCTCCGAGTCGGGAGCCCTGATCAGTTCGGGAGTCTTGATCGGGCGAACCCGACTCGGAGAGTCAGGCTACGGATGGCAGCGATCTTGGAGTTTGGTGTGGCGTCGCGAGGCAGCTCTTAGGCTGTTCGTGGGCGCGGAGGTTGGGTTCGGGGCATGGACCTGTTCCGGTGTGGGGTGAAGTCGGCGCGAGCGGACTTCGACAGGAATCGGTTTCGTGTCATCCAGCTTCGGGGGAGAGGGGCATGGCGTTCGGACTATTTCGCCAGCGATTGTGGCTCGTGCTGTTGTTGGCCTGCGCGTTGTTCGCGACGAGCGGCCAGGCTTTGGCAGCACCCAAGCTGAAGTCCGACATCACGGACGCTCGGCAAGCGTTACAGGCGGGCGAAGAATTTGAACGGACTCGCCGTTGGATCGACGCCATCGAGCACTACGAAGCATCGTCCAAAAAGTGGCCCGACGATCGCGACCTGAGCTACGGCTTGCGGCGCTCGAAGATTCACTTCGGCGTCGAACGACGCTACTCCGACAGCAGCTTCCGCACGAACCTGCTGAATCTCTCGCGGACAGACTCGCTGCACTTGTTTGATGAGGTCATCAACAAAATCAATTCGCACTTCGTCGATCCGCTCAACTCCGGAACTTTCGTCGCTCACGGCACGGAGAGCCTTTACATCGCACTGGCCAATGAAAAATTTCTCGATCATCACCTGCCGAATCGTCGGCCCGCGACTCGTGAGAGCATCGCTCAGTTTCGCAAGATGTTGTTCGACCGCTATTGGAATAAGCGGCTCGAAGGCACCTACGCGGCGCACCAAACCGTCGCGGCGGTCGCGGGAATGGCCGAAACGCAGCTTGGCCTCAGCAGCACCGCAGTCGTGTTGGAATACGTGTTCGGTGGCTGTCACGCGCTGGACGACTACAGCAACTGTCTGACGCCCGATCGGCTCAGCGATCTGTACGACAACATCGACGGTGAGTTCGTCGGCCTGGGGATCGAGATGAAGGCCGAGAATGGACGCGGGCTGAATCTTGTCAACGTGCTCGCCGAGAGTCCCGCCGCTGAAGCGGGCCTGTTGGCCGGTAATTACATCGTCGGCATCGACGGCCACGATTGCCGCAACATGTCCACCGACGAAGCCGCCGGCCGACTGAAAGGGACGCCGGCATCGCAAGTGCGACTGGACATCACCGGCTTAACCGCGGCCGATCGCCGTAGCGTCAATGTCACGCGCCGAGCCGTCCACGTGAAGAGCATCCCGATCGCCAAAATCGTCGATGAGACGCGCGGCATCGGGTACATCCAGATGACCGGATTTCAGAAAGGCTCACCCGCTGAACTCGACGAAGCGTTGCAGAAACTCAATCGCCAAGGGATGCGCGTTTTGATTTGGGACTTGCGAGGCAACCCCGGCGGACTGTTGACCGCGGCTGTCGAAGTGCTGGACCGATTCATCGACACCGGTGTGCTCGTCTCCACAAAGGGCCGTACCTCGGATCAGAATTTTTCGTACTCGGCACACCGCCAGCAGAAGTGGAACGTGCCGCTGGTGCTGCTGACCGATGAAAACAGTGCCAGTGCCAGCGAGATCGTGGCCGGTGCCGTGCGAGATCATCAACGCGGCGTGATCGTCGGCCGCAAGACGTACGGCAAATGGTCCGTGCAGAGCATCTTCCCGATCCAACGCGGCACCGGACTCCGGCTGACGACGGCCAAGTTCTATTCGCCGGCCGGAAAAACGCTCGGCAAAGTCGGCGTGAAGCCGGATGTGGAAGTCGAACTACCGGATCACGTCGTGCTGCACCGCGGCCCGATGGCCAACTCGCTGGAAGACGACCCAGACATCCGCAAGGCCCTCGATGTCGCTCGCGAGCAACTCGACGGACGCCGCATCGGATCGAATCGCTAAGCGGTCCCGCCAGATTCTTTGGGTAGCCGCCGTTCGCCAGAACGCGGGTTGTCGGCCATTCACCCGCGTTCTGGCGAAACGCGGCTACTCAACATTCACAGCACGCGCTTGAATAAGTCGCGGGCAAGGCCAAAACATTGCCGAGCGAGCGCGGGGTCGAAGCGATCCCCTTCGTCGCGCATAAAAGCGTGAGCCGCGTTGAACTCGTGCCAAGTGTAGAACACTCCGGAGCGTTCCAGCGCGTCGTGAATCTTGATGCGACCCTCCAGCGGAACGTGTGGGTCTTGGCGACCGAAGACCATCAGCAGTTCGCCGCGGATGTCCGCCGCTCGCGCAAGTGAGTCGGCATTCTTGCCAACCCCCAGCGTGCCAGAGTGGATGTCGGTTGGATAGAAGCACGCGGTTGCGAGAACCTCTGGATTGAACGCCGCGCGATACGACAGATGACCGCCGATGCAAACTCCGAACGCGCCCAGCCGGCCGTTCGACTGCGGATGCTGCTGAAGCGCCCGGATCACGACTTTCGCGTCCTCATCGAACGTCGCGAGTTTGGTGAGATGCTTGTAGGCGTTCCCCTTATCCTTCCCCACGTCGTCGTAGCCGAGAATCGTTCCCAGCGGTTCGTGCTCGTGAAAAATCTCCGGCACCATGACCACGAACCCCTGGCCGGCGAACTGCACGGCCAGTCGCCGGATCGGAGCGGTCTGCTGAAAGATCTCCGAATACAAAACCAGGCCGGGCACGCGATCATTGCGGCCATTCGGCAGCACCGGTGTGTAAACGTAGGTCCGCATCGGGCCGGTCGGAGTGTCCAAGTCCAAAATCGAGTCCTGCACGTTCATGGGAATTCCTTGAGCAAAGTGTGGGTCCGGGGTCAGGCACCGCAGAATTCAGAATTGGCGGAGCAAAGCGTAATGCAACTCAAAGCTCAATTCCGCCAATTCTGAATTCTGCGGTGCCTGACCCCTGGCTGCCCCTCTGCTACAAAACTGGCGAGCGACCGCTTGTGAAAAAACCTTTCAGATTCAGGACGACATCCCATGCGCATGTTTCTCGCCGCCGAATGGCAAGACCGAGCCGCTGTCACGAACGTCACGAATCCGTTCAACGGCGAATTCATCGACACCGTCCCGCGCGGCACGGCCGCTGATGTGGAGAGCGCAATCGCGACACTCGTCGAGGGCGCGAAGCTGATGCGCAAGATGCCGAGCGCCGAGCGGTGCCGAATTCTGCGATCGGCCGCCGAACGGATTCGGCAGCGAACGGAAGAGTTTGCGCTCACGATCACGCTGGAAGAAGGCAAGATCCTGGCCGAAAGCCGGCTGGAAGTCAGCCGCGGTTGCGAGACGCTGGAAGTCTCGGCCGAGGAAGCCAAACGCATCACGGGGGAAGTTCTGCCGCTGGATGCGGCTCCGGGTGGCGTGGGTAAGTTTGGGTTCACGTTGCGCGTCCCGTGCGGCATCGTTGCGGCGATCACCCCCTTCAACTTCCCGTTGAATTTGGTGACTCACAAAGTCGGCCCGGCCATCGCAGCCGGAAACGCGGTGCTCATCAAGCCGGCCGGAGATACGCCGCTCACCGCGTTGAAACTGGTGGAGGTGTTGCTGGAAGCGGGATTGCCGCCGCAGGCGATCGCCTGCATCACAGGACCGGGCAGCGAACTCGGGCGAGCCATCTGCACCGACCGCCGCGTTCGCAAGATCAGCTTCACCGGCAGCTACGAAGTCGGCACCGAGATCTGCGGTATGGCGGGAGTAAAGCGCGTCACGATGGAACTCGGCAGCAACAGCCCCGTGATCGTGATGGACGATGCGGACTTCGATCGGGCGGCGCAGTTGGTCGCCGCATCGGGCTTCGCGAATGCCGGGCAAGTTTGTATCTCGGCTCAACGCATCCTGACCCCGCGTGGTCGCACGGGCGATTTCTTGGACGCACTCAAACCGCGCGTCGAGGCGCTCACAACCGGCGATCCATTGAACGAAGCGACCAAGATGGGGCCGATGGTTCGCGAGGCGGATGCGCTTCGTGTGGAGTTGTGGGTCCGCGAAGCGACGGATTCCGGTGCGACGCTAGTCACCGGCGGCACTCGGCGAGGGACCATGTTCGCGCCGACGATCCTGGCAAACGTCTCGCCGAGTCAGCGAGTGAGCTGCGATGAACTCTTCGGGCCGGCAGTCGCGGTGACGCCGTTCAACGATTTCGACGAAGCCCTCGCGCTGGCCAACGGCACGAACTATGGGTTGTCTGCCAGCATCTTCACACGCGACCTGGACCGTGCGCTGCGGTTCGCTCGCGAGGTCGATGCCGGCAATCTGCACATCAACTGGGGGACGCAATGGCGAGCGGACTTCATGCCCTATGGCGGCTTGAAAGACAGCGGCACGGGCAAAGAAGGTCCACGCTACGCCATTCGTGAAATGACCGAAGAGAAGATGGTCGTCATTCACAGTTCATGACGAACGCCGCTCGATCAACACGACCGCATCGGCCGAGATCGCCTCTTGCCGGCCGATCGGACCGACCTTCTCGCCGGTCTTCGCTTTGACGTTTACTTGGCTGCGGTCGAGGCCGAGCAACTCGGCAACACGCGCAGCAATCACCGGCTTGAGCGCGGAGAGCTTGGGACGCTCCGCGTGAATCGTGCAGTCCAGGTTGACGATCTTCCAACCGAGTTCGTCGAGTTTGCTCAACGCCGCTTGCACGAAGATCGCCGAGTCGGCGTTGGCCCAGCGCGGGTCGGTGTTCGGAAATAGTTCGCCGATGTCACCGAGCGCAGCGGCTCCCAGCAGAGCATCGGTGATCGCGTGCAGAAGGGCGTCGGCGTCGCTGTGGCCATCGAGGCCGAGATCATGCTCGATGCGCACCCCGCCGAGGATCAGCGGTCGGCCAGCCACCAATCGATGCGTGTCGTGTCCCAGACCGACTCGAAATGACATTTTTCACCCTAACGCGGGCTTTGCCCGCAACCCAATCACGAAGAAGGTAAAAAATTGTCAGGTAAAAGATGGGACAAAGAAGGTCGCAAGGGCATCATGGATACTCTCTGAGCCTTTCCCATTTTTTACCCAACAATTTTTTACCTTCTTCCGGTGCTGACACACCGCTCTCCAAAGTCGGCGCGATGGTAGTTGGCTCGCGAAGGTGACTCAACGGGCGGGGCGCGGCATAATCCTCCGCCTCTCAAACCAAGGAGCATTCTCATGGCGAAGACTTATCGAGTCGGCATCATCGGTCGCACGGGCAAAGGGGATTACGGACACGGCGTGGACGTGGCGATCTCGAAGGTGCCCAATGTTGAGATTGTGGCGCTCGCCGATGAAAACGAAGCGGGCCGAGCGGCGGCGGCGAAGCGGACGAATCCCAAGACGACGTATGCCGATTTCCGCGAGATGTTTGCCAAAGAAAAGCTGGACATCGTCGCGATCTGTCCGCGCTGGATCGACCAGCATCACGACATGATCGTCGCGGCGGCCGAACACAGTTGCCACGTTTACATGGAGAAGCCGTTTTGCCGAACGCTCGCCGAATGTGATGATGCGGTCCGGCAATTGGAGATGCGGCATCTCAAGCTGGCGATCGCGCACATCAGCCAGTGGTCGCCGGTGCTCGAGATGGCCAAGGCACTGGTTCATTCCGGCGAAATCGGTGACGTGATCGAATTGCGAGGCCGAGGCAAAGAAGACGCGCGCGGTGGCGGCGAGGACTTATGGGTGCTCGGCTCGCACGTCTTCGGTTTGATGCGGGCGTTCGCCGGCAACGCGACAACCTGCTTCGCGACCGTCATGCAGCAGAAGCACAAAGTGACGAAGGCCGATGTCGCCGAGGGCAAGGAAGGGATCGGTCCGCTGGCGGGGGATGCGGTCGATGCGACGTATTCGTTCGCCAACGGTGTGACCGGCTACATGGCATCGCATCGTGGCATGGGGGGAAATCCGACTCGATTCGCGCTGCAAATCTTCGGCAGCAAGGGGATCCTCGAAACGGAAAGCGGCTTCGGCGCGAAGACGCACATTCTCCGAGACAGCAGTTGGTCGCCGGGACGCACGAGCAAGAAATGGGAACCGGTTTCGTCGGCCGGAATCGGCAAGCCGGAGCCTCGGCAAGATTTGACCTACGAAGGGGGACACATCGCCGCGATCAACGACTTGATTGACTGCATCGAGAAGGATCGGCAGACGAGATGCTCGGCGGCGGACTCGCGTGCGATCATCGAGATGATCGCTGCCGTCTTCGAATCACATCGCGTCGGTGGGTCGGTCGAGCTGCCGCTAAAGACGCGTGCGAATCCGCTGACGTTGCTTTAAGGCAATCGGAAATTGAAAGCGTTCCCGGCCGGGGTCAGGTGTTCTGATTTCTGTTTTGGCCGCGCGATTCACCCGTGACATCATTTGCCGGTCAGTCGTGCGATTTAAGTTGGACGTCAATTCGGACCGCCAAAACAGAAATCAGAACACCTGACCCCTCGCTCTTTGGCGCTTGTGCCATGTTGAGGTCGCTTGGACAATCTTTTTGTTGCGGACAAAAGTCATTTTCAAAGTGGAGTATTGCCATGCGAAAACTATGGGTGTGTTTGGCGGCGGCTGGCTTGTTTGGTTGTGATGACTTCGACAAAGCAATGGATGGCCCAGGTCGAGAAAAGTTGGTGGCTCCAGGTGGAATGGCAACGGGCGGCGATATTTCTGACGTGGCGAATGCCGGTCGAGCCGCTCCTGCCGCGAATCCGCAACCAGCGGCGAATCAGCAGCCAGCCGCGAATCCTGCGGCCGCTCCTGAGCAGCCGGTGGCGAAGCCGAGCGGTTCGATCATCGGCAAGACCACCGGCAAGATCGTGGATCTGGCCGAGGCCAAGAAGAATCCGAAGATGGTCGAGGTCGACAACAAGATCACGGGCAGCGATCCGCTGACGGTGTCATTCAACGCTTACGTTTCGGCCACATCACGAGCGACCGCTCTGAACTTCAAGCATCAAATGGATATTTTGAAGGCCACGAACGACGACAAGTATCCGACGTTCAAAGAAGCGGAGAAGCTGATGAAGCAACTCCACATCGAATTGAATGCGTTGCCGCCCTACCAATTGTATGCCTACGACGCGAAGACCGGTGGACTCGTCACGCTGGAGGACAAGGCGGAGAAGATTCGGCTCTACAAGCTCAACAACATTCCGCTGGAGGATGCGGACAAGCCGTTCGATGCGCCGTGACTCCAAGGTCGGCGGCAACACGGTATTCAAGACTATGCAATCGGGCCTTCCTGATGAGCTTCCCCGCGACACGACATTCTCTGATTCAACGGCTGGCGGTGACTGGGGCCGAAGAAGATTGGCGTCAATTCCTGGAAGACTATTGGCAGCCGGTCTGCCGGTTCGCGGCCAATTGGGGACGGCTGCGGTTTGAGGATGCGGAGGATGTCGGATCGGCGACGTTCCAAGTGGTGCTCTCCGGAAACTTGTTGCAGCGCTGGCTGCAACAGCCGACGGCGAAGCTGCGAACGCTGTTGTGTGCGGTGGTTCGCAAGGTGCTCGCGAACCGCGAGCGAGTGGACACCGGCCGGCAACGATTGCTGCGTGAGAACCGCGAACTGCTCCAAGAATTGATGGCCGTCTCGTTCGATGGTGACGAACCCACTGCTGCGGAATCGCAAGATGCGTTCTATGCCGCCTGGGCCGAGGAATTGGTGACCGGCACACTCCGCGCGCTGCACGCCGAGTTATTGGAATCGGGCCGAGCCGATCAGTTCCGCGTCCTGTTCGGTCGCGTCTGCGAAGGGCTGACCACCGCGGAAGTCGCCGACTGTCTGGGCCTGCCGGCCACGACCGTCGAGAACCATTTCAAGCGGACCAAGCAACGCTTGACCGATCAGTTGGAGCAAGCGACTCGGCGGCATGTCGCGCGGTACTGTCCCGTGGAGGACGTTGATGCGGAGTTCCAAATCGAATGGCACCGCTTGGGCGAGTTCCTCGCTCGGCACGGCGGCCTCGATGGAATTCTGCGCCAAACATTCGATCGCGATGAGGGCCTCAGCCTGCGCCCGCGAGGTTCCGCAATCATGCAGTCGGTCATCAAGACGCTGACCGAGGAACATGGGAAGTGATCCTGCCTTAGCTCCAACGGAGCGAAACTCGAAAGCCCAGGGCGCTAGCCCTGGGAAAAGATCGCCTCCAAGAACCACATGGCCCAACGGGCCGTGACCTCAACGAGCCTGACCAACGTCGAGACGGTTCAGCACGGCATCGTTACGGCCCGTTGGGCCTTCCAGAGTTGTTTCGTCGCGCGTTCCCAGGGCTATCGCCCTGGGCTTTCGAGTCACGCCGCCTTGCGGCTGAACCACACGCAGCTTTGTGGCCAACGCAGCACCGCTTGCCAAAATGCTTCCGTGATGGCCGCTCGAAGAAGAGTTTCCAGAAGCCCGGCTTTTTGGAAAAGCCGGGCTTCTTCAAATGTCATCACGGCGCTTTTGTCGGAACGAACGTGGTGTCCCACAAGCGGATCACACCCAGTTTCGTGGCCGTGGCAATCCAGTGTCCGTCCGGGGAGAACGCCACCAGGAACCCACGACTGTCCCTGGATGACCACGACCGACGGACCTCCCACGAAGTGGTGTCGAATAGGGACAAGGTTGGATCATCCTCAAAGCTGATCGCCAGTTGTGAGCCATCGGGAGAGAGTGCAGCCGATTTCACAATGGACTCCAGCTTGTGGGACGAGGTTTCGATCAACGTCGTGGTGTCCCAGATGCGGACTTGACCGCTGGGACTGATCGCCGCGAAGCGGCGTCCATCGGACGAGAGCGTGAGCTTCGACAATCGCCGCTGCGTTTCCTCAGTCTCCGTGAGATCGTCCAAAGGGAATTCCGTTGGCGATCCCCGGAAATTCTCGCGCCAGATCTGAACGAGCAATTGAAACCGTCCGTCCTTCGCTGTGTTCGACGAGTGACGGCTCACGACGGTCACGACGAACTACTCCGCCAAACCTTCGCGAGCGACTCCACCATCAGCCTGCGCCCGCGCGGCTCCGCTCGAATGCAAGCGGTGCTCAAGACCTCGCTGACCAAACTCGTTGATCAATTCGTGACGGATGACTGTCCATGACACCTCGTCTGTCCCTCAGTTTTGGTTGTGCTTATTGTCTGTTGGTTGTGACATCTCTCGAACGACTCGGAAGCCGAGAGCGCTTTGGACTTGGTCCGGTTCTCCGTAGTCGCGATTCCCGGAGCGACAGGAAAGCGCATGGTGAGAGAATCCTCCGCTGCGCTGGACTCTCGCCGTTCCCTTTGGGGGCCCTTGCGGGTCGGAGGTCGGCGAATGACGGTAATACATGGCGTCGTACCAATCGGAACACCATTCGAAGACATTGCCGTTCATGTCATAAAGACCGAAGACGTTCGGGGCGAAACTACCCACCGGTGCCGTGAACGCAAAGCCGTCGTGATGAGGCATGGCGCTATCAAAGACTTTGTAATGTTCGCGGATGGCTTGATCCGCGATATTGCCGAACATGTCCGAGAAAGCTTGGGTGCTTCGCGTTAGCCGTTGCCATGCCGTTCGCATATTCCATTGATCCGTTACCGAAGCTTGTTCGGCGCGGCAGGCGTATTCCCATTCGGCTTCCGTCGGCAGTCGGTAGGTCGCTTGCTCTTGTGTGCTGAGCCATTTGCAGAATGCCTGAGCGTCGTGCCAGCTCACTTGTACGACGGGGTGATCGTCAGCCTGAGCAAATCCTGGGTTGCGCCAATTCAGGTCCGCTCTTGGCTGAAAGAATCGTTTCGGATCGAAAATGTGGGAACCGCCGACGCCGTTGGTTTCCGCAGTGGTCTTGTAACCGGTCGCTTCGACAAATTGGCGAAATTGTTTGACGGTGACTTCGTGCATTCCCATGTAGAAGGGCCGACTGATGCGCACAAGGTGTTGTGGCTGTTCTGTCGATAAGTCTGTTCCCGGCTGAATAAATGCCTGCGGAGTTCCTATCTGGAAATCGCCTTCGGGGAGCGGCGCGAGCTTCATCCCGACGGAATCCGTAATGCTCTCCATGTTTGCCAATTGCTGTGGCCAGAGTCGCACAGTTCCGTCCTGCGAACTGGACACCAACCATTTTTCGTCGCTGGTAAAGGCCAGCGACTGGATGGGTTCGATGTGTCCGCGCCACGACCTCAAGAGCCGATCTTGGTCGAAGTCCCAGACATGAATGGAATTGTCAGGATAAGCAATCGCCAGCAGGCGGGAGTCCGGCGACCAGCCAACAACGAGAGTTCCTGACCGCGTTTGCAATTTTCCCCAAACCGCAGTGGAGATTGTGTGGATTACCTCGCGTCGCTCGCAGTCGAGCACGACGCGCCTATTGTCGAGACTGACGGTGATACGTTGCTCGTTGGGAGAAAGCCGGAATTCCCCCATGGTAAAGATTGAGTCCAACGGCAGTTTTGTCGTGGCCTCACCGGTCTTCCAGTCGAAAAACGCGATCTGTGACTTCCGTTGCATTTGGTCTGAGTCGTTTAGATCGCCATCTATTCGCGAAGTCACAAGCTGCTCGCCACTTCCAAGGAAAGTTGCCGGAGCCATGAGACTCTGGCCGAAACACATCCGCCCAATCTCCTGATCGCCGACGACGTCCCATTGCACGGTTTCCACCCAATACTCATTGGTGTCGTAGTTCCTCGCGATTAGATCGACATGCAATTTGTCGCGGCTCTGAAGAAATGCAAGTTTCCAGACCACAGGCCGGAACTCCGCACCACCATTCTTTCCTAACCACGGAATGAACAGCGTCTTGGCAGGCTTTTGGCTTTCTGAGTTCTCCAGATCCCAGATCAGCACGTTTGATTCGCTGTCCGTGGCTGTTGCCAGTCGTTTCTCATCTGGTGAGAGCGCGGCGTAGGAGAAATCTCCGCTTGCCTCTGACTGAATCTCTCGGACGACAGATTTGGTCCGAAGATCCCACCAACGAAAAACATTGCGGCGATCACACAGGATCAATTGATTGGCGTCTCGCGTCGGAAGAATCGCTTGGACGGGAATGTTGTCGCGGCGCAGGATCTCACCACCCTGTGAGGCACGGAGCGGCGCGCCGACGAGTTCAGCAATCTCAGGAGCCGCCGGATTCGACAGAACGCTATCCGCTGGCAACAAACGGATGGCAACAGACAAACCTACGGGCGCTGACTTGGGACGTCCGGGATTGTATTCCGATGTCAGAATCCGCTTCGATGCAAAGAAGACGAGGTAGTCTTGGCCCGGTTTGATCTCACCGCTGCGGAGCGTCTGAAAGTAGGCCGTATCGTAAGCGGGGATCGACGCATCCTGAAACTGTGGAAAACTGACACGCCGCACATCCTCAAAACCCGCCATTCGACCTTTGGCCGGAAGGATATACCAATAAAAATCGGACTCCTGGCTCGTGAAGATCCAACTCAAGTCCGTTTGTTGATCAGGAGTGGACGAGAATCGGAAGGCAGAGAATCCGATTCCCCCATCGAACATTTTCACATGATTCCATGTTACCTCTTGAGGCTTTGTGCTCAGCTCCAACTTCGGAAGTTCGCCTGCGACTGATTGTAGAACTTCGATAAACTCATCGGTGATCTCTGGTTCCTCCGGATTTCGGAAGTAAATCGCGTGGCACTTTTGGAAGACTTTGCCCAAGTGGGTTTGAGCGAAGCCAGACGAGGCCGCGGAGCGGTTCGCGTCACTTGCTGCGATCAGTGATCGTACCAAAGCGGGATCGGGTGGCACCGCCTGCGGCGGAGGCGGCAGTTTGTCCGCCGTCAGCTCACCAGTAATCAGCGCCCCAGTCGCAGGGTTTCCTGAAGCGGGCTGCCAAACTCCGATTGAGGGTAACCAAATTCGATAGGTGCGAAACAAACTTGGCCAGCGATAGCCGATATACCAAGGCCCCCCGGCGGACTCCGTGTATTGCCACGCCCAGCCATGCACCAATTGTTCTGCCTCGTTGGTCTTCAGCGGTTTGGTGCTGTCGCGACCAGGCAGCGCGGCCTCGATCGCGTCCAATGTCTGGCGATATCCCCTGTTCGACTGCCACTCGATGAGCATCAGCGCCGCCAGAACGGCAACAACACTCCAAGTGATGTATCGATTCCTGAGAACACGTTCGACGAGACGTTGGACAGGGCGAGTCGACATAAAGTGCTCCGCTCAACAAACGCAGCTTTCGCGTTTAGTTCGACTGACTGAGATCGTACTGCCCCGACAGTTCGCCTGGTTGGAGTCGGGTCAATCAGTCGCATAAAAAGTTTAGGATCGGGAGTTCTGTTATTTGGCAGAGGACGCTTTGATGGCCCACCGCGAAATCAATCCGTTCGCTGAAGTCGAAGATGGACGAACTGTCGCTGCGGACAGGAGATGTTGTCCGTCGCTCAGGAATCCGACCTGACCGGCCTTTCCTGATTCACCCGCCAAACGGGCTAACTCATCGCCCGTTGCCGAGTCAAAGACACTAATCAGGCCGTGTCCCGTGACCGCGATCATTTTGCCATCCACAGAAAACTTCACGCTGGAAATCAAAAAACTCATGCCACTTCCGACGATGAATGGAGGCGGAGGAGGCAAGCTCAGCCGTCGAATTTGCTCCCCGGTTTCCACGTTCCACAGAGACACTTCGTCCTCACCAGCTCCCGACAGCAGTTCTCGCCCGTCGCGAGAAAAGCTGAGACAGTTGACGTCGTTTTTGTGGCCAACGAATGATCGCACTCGCTCGCGCGTCCCCAGGTTCCAAAGTTGTAAGTCGCCCGTTGCTCCACCTGCCGCCAAATGTTGGCCGTCCGGAGAGACCGCAATGACCCTCTTCGGTACCGATTCGAACAGCACCGACTCGTTGCCCGACTCAATATCCCAGGACACTAACTTGCCATTGCACAGCGCGAGTACTTGGCTGTTGTCGGTGCGGAAGTCGATCGCCCGCACGGCGTCATAAGAGTCCGGACCCTGGTCGAAAGACATGCGACTCGCAGAGAAGCGAGTCTGTCGAAGGAGTTCTCCGGTGTCCGTTTTCCACAACGTCGCCGCTCCTCGACCTTCACCGATGGCGGCCAATCGTCCATCTGGCGATAGTGCGACTGAATAAACAGAGCTGCCCAACGCTGCAGACCCGATACGCCACTCGCTGCTCCCTTCTTTCTGAAACTTGGGCTTCTCATGGTCTGTGGCGACAATCCACGATTTGCCATCCACCGCGACAGCAAGACGCGACTGACCGGTCATCGTTTCTTCTCGGACCGGAGTCGGAATCTCAACGGGTGGCAAGGCACCATCCCACAGAATCAGAAACGGCTGCGAGCCACCAGTCGCGATCCAGTGGCCGTCGGGGCTATAGGCTCCTGCATGGACGGCATGGCCACGCAGGCGTCGACGGACACGCCCCAAAGTCAGATCGATGATCCGTGCCTCACCTTGATTCGCATCAAGGTAATTGAACAACCCCACCAGTAGTCGATTGCGCGGACTAAACGACAACGTCGCTACTTGCTGCCCGAATCCGTCATAACGCTGCAACAACGACCCGTTCGCAATCGACCAGATGGAGACATCACCCGCGCTGGTCCCGACCGCCAAACGCGAACAATCCGCGTCGAATGCGAGGGCCGAAACCCAGACTCCCTTCTTGGCATCGGGCGATGCCGCCGGTAGTGACTTCTCCAACTTCCCTTCAGCCACATCCCACAAGCCGACGTTGCCGTTCGGTAACACGCCCGCCAGCCGAGTCCCGTCGCTGCTGAATTGCACTTGTCCCAAGACGTCGTTGCTTAACAACAGCCGTTGAGTTTCTTCGCCAGTTTCTAAAGACCACCGAACCAATTCTTTTGTGGTGCCTTCGGCACTTTCGCTGACAACGGCGACAACCGAGCTTTCATCCGGACTGAACTGGGCTGCAATCACAATATGTTTTTGACTCACGAGGTTCTTGGCGAACGATTTCGTCTCCATGTCCCAAATTTTGATGATCACAGCGCGAAAGACGGGGGAATCACTGCTGCTGGAAAGCAACCAGCGCCCGCTGGCGCTAAAACTAAGAACGCCGACTCCCAGTCGATCGAATTGAAGATTGCGAGGTTTTTCATTTCGAAAGGAGGCGACTTCCGTGCCACGCTCAGCGTCCCACAGATGAATCATGCCCTCGTGATCCCTGGCCGCGAGAAGCGTACCCTTGGAATCAAACGCCACTCCCCCCACGAGACTGCGATGCTGCGCGAATTGGCGCACAGGCAGGACCGGAGTCTCTAGTTCGGCATTCGCCGCAGCGACATCGACCGCTCCCGGGGCTGACGAATTGGTTATCGATTCCTTGGAGTTTCGCTCGAATAAATGCGCGAACATCAGGTATCCGCCAAAGACGATCAGCCCAACCACCACAGTCAACTGCGCCTTCACTTCCCAAGTCCGCGTTGTGGACCGACGGCTCGACGGGACAACGGCTCCACCGAACTGGAGTTGCGCATGCGCCACTTTCAAGCGGGCATTCAGGAGATCGCGTTGCGATTGCAACCGGCTGAGCGTGGCATTGATCTGATCGAGTCGCAGCCGCATCGACGACAACTGCTGTTGCTGCTGTTCGATTGCCTGACGGAGATCCTCCAAACTCTGCGGGGGCGCATCGCTGGAGGTTGCGGTCTCAGTGGTCCAAGCCGACTCCTGAGCATGCAACTCAGCGAGGACCGCCTCTGCCTCGTTCACAAGCGGCAGCAGCTTCCGTTGACGGCGCTCATACTCGGCAATCGCGCCGTCTACTTGCTGATGCGTGTTCTGCAACCGTAGCAGCGCTTCGGGCGCATGCCGGCGGAACAAACTCAACGCCCGGTCTTTCGTTCGGTGCCACCAGTCGACTGACGGAGCTTCCAACAATTCAGCCGGCAACAGCATCTCGTCGAACGCGGGAGCTTGAATGACTGCCGAACGTCGCTCAACACTGACTGATGGCAACGTCTCTCCCGCACGGAAGGCTCGCAAGTCGGCGTGCAACGCGCCGACGTCTGGATAACGCGCGTCCGGCGGCTTGCTCAGCAGTTTCGCGATAATCGCGGCGAGGGCTTCGGGGATGTCAGTCGCCACCTCGTGCAGCGGCGGCGGAGTTTCATAGA
The DNA here is from genome assembly GCA_945893075.1 of Planctomyces sp. SH-PL62. GTDB lineage: Bacteria > Planctomycetota > Planctomycetia > Planctomycetales > Planctomycetaceae > SXKJ01. The sequence continues at coordinate 49,134 of CAMDDX010000009.1, forward strand.
CATGTTGGAAGATCATCGCCGTGACGGTGTCGGCCTTAAACGGCAATCGGCCGCTGAGCATCTGGTACAGCACGACTCCGACGGCATAGAGGTCGGCTCGTGCATCGACGGCCGCTCCGCGTCCCTGTTCGGGAGCCATGTAGTCGGCCGTCCCCACGATCACGCCGGAGGCGGTCATCCCCGAACCTTGCAACGACTTCACCAGCCCGAAGTCGGCCAGTTGCACGCGCTGACGTTGCCGGTCGATCAGGATGTTGCCCGGCTTGATATCGCGATGCACCATCCCTAACCGATGTGCCGCATCAAGTCCCGCCAGCATTTGCTCGGTGATCGCCAGTGTCTCTGCGACACTCAGCCGCTTCCGCCGCGCGAGGAGTTCGGCGAGCGATTCCCCATCGACAAACTGCATGGCGAAGAAATGCACCGCCGACGGAGATTGGCCTTCCACAGCCGGACCTGCATCCTCACCGATGAAAAAGATCTCGACGGTATTCGGATGCACGAGCTTCGCGGCGGCCGACGCTTCGGCGTTGAACCGCCGCACCATCTCGTCCTGCCGCGAGAAATCCGCCGGCAAGACCTTGATCGCCACATAACGATCGAGCCGCCGCTCGTAGCCTTTGTAGACATCCCCCATCCCGCCGCGACCCAGCCGGCCGACGATCTCATAATGGCCGAGCTTCTGAAACGGCAACGAGTCTTCCTTCGACGGCAACGGCGTGGGACGGCCCACATCGGTATCCGCTTTGCCGACGTTGACGAAGCTCGGAGTGGTGTCCGGCTTGGCATCGTTGCGCGTGCTGCCGGCAAGCTTCGGCGAGGCCACGGTCGCGCTGGCGTCGAGCGTCTCCAAAGCACGCAGCAACTCGTCCGCCGCCCGAAAGGCGCGCTGCGAGTCATGTCCCAACGCTCGCTCAATCAGGTCGCGTGCTTCCGGCGGCACCTTGGCCGCCACGCGCGGACGGCTCAAGTAGTCACTCACGCTCTGGCCGGTCAGCATTCGGCAAAGCAAGGTTCCCAACTGATAGACGTCGATTCGTCGAGGATCGACGCTCGATAAGCCGGCCGCTCGCAATGCTTCGTGCGCGACGGCCAAACCCACCGGCACCAGCACTTCGCCAGAACGCTGCAACTCCGGCGGACAGAACTCGTCATTGCAGTCCATGCCGCCAAATGAGCGAGAAGCATTGGGCGGCTCATGCAATTCCGCACGACCATTGTCCGAATCCAATGACACCACGTCCGCAGAGATTTGTAGATGGAGTCGGCCGGCATCATGTCGCGTGCAAATCTGTTGTGTGATTTGGCGAATGACGTCGAGCGTCAAACTCGATGGCAGTTCGGCAAACTGAGCGAGTTGAGTGGCAAGAGACTGGATGCGTTCGTTGGATGCAACCGCCATGACCAATGCGTCCTCAATGCAGCAATTCGCGCTCGATCGGCCTATGCCGCGCGAAGCTTCGAGAATTCGATCTAGTGCCCTGTCAGGTCTTGATTTTGGGGTAGAGTTTTTTGAGTTTGATGCGGGCGTCTTTGAGTTGGAAGTGCCAGTCGACGCCGCGTTGTTTGGTGTTGGTTTTTTCTGACCAAGCGGCGATTTCGAATTGGAGGAGGTCGAGGT
>CAMDDX010000010.1 GCA_945893075.1 Planctomyces sp. SH-PL62
ATCGCCGTTTTGCTTTCCGAGGACAGCAGGCCATTGAAGACTTTGCCGTCGTCGGTTTGCACGGTGTAGATGCGGAAGTTGCCTTCAACCGAGCGGCTCGGATCGAGAATGTGGATGATGAGTTCGTGCTTCGGATGCACCGCCATGCCCGTCAGGTCGGGACCGATCTTGGTTCCCTCGCCGGAGTGCGTGTGGCATTTCGCGCAAGTCTTCTTGAAGACCGCTTTGCCACCGGCAACGTCGCCGGTCTTCTCAATCGTCGGCATCAATTCGTCGATGACTTTTTGCCGATCGGGATTCGGCAGTCCGCCCCCCTTCGCCAGCAGCGGCTTCACGCGAGCAGCAAGTTGTTTGTCCGGATGCGCGGCGAGCGCTTGCTTCTGCTCCAGCGACAGATCCGTGAGTTCAACCGCTCCCGCCTCGAACGCCGCGATGAGCGACTTCGTCCAATCGGCTCGCGCGAGCAACGCTCGCATCGCCGTCTGCCGCACGCTCGGAGTCAGCGTCGGCCAACTGGCGATCAATGTTTCACCTGCTGCCGGTGAGTCACTGAGTCCAATCGCTTCGACGAGTCCATTCGCCAACTCGGCCGACGTGCGCGGCGTGATGAGCTTCGCGAGCGACGCCGCTGTCTTCGCGTCGGACTTCTTGAATTCAACTAATTGTTTGGCGGAAGAAATTCGATCGGCGTCTTTTTGCTTGTCATCCGCGGCAATGGTCGCGAAGCCTTTCGCAATCTCCGCCACATGCGATTCCAGCGTCTTGCTGCCGATGCGGCTGGCAAATGTCACCAACTTCCCACGATTCTCCGGAGGCAGGCGCTTCACGAGTGTCAGCAATGTTTGCTCGGATTCTTGGCTGAGCTTGGCCACACGGTCCTTTGGCCAACCCTTGGTCAGCCCTTCCAACACGACGGCCGCTTCCGCGACGTACGCCTGGGCACTGACCTTCAACAATTCGTCCAAGTCCTCCGGCTGGTGACGAGCGAAGTGTTCGGCCACGACTCGCATGATGTTTCCCGGAATGAATCTGCCCCATGAGTCGCCTCGCATTTTCAACTTCAAGAAGTCGCTCGCATGTTGCGCGGCAGCCGTTGTGGCCGCGTCCTCGATCCATCGGTCGCCCCGGTTGATGTCGTAGGCCAGGGCCGAAGCGATTTCTTCCCGGGTACTTTGATGGCGACCGCCACGTATCCATGCGTTGATGTCGTCGGCCAGGGCCGAAGCGATTTCTTCAGCGGCGGCAGCGGAAGTCGGCATTTCCGCGAGTGCCAAAAATGCGGCGAGCCGAACTTGAGCATCTCGGTCCCGCAACAAGTTCTTTTGCCCGATGGCTGCCAGGAATGGCGGTGTTCGTGGCATGACCGCCAGTGCGTTCCGCCGAACTCCGGCCGACGGGTGATCGAGCGTCAGTAACAGCGCCTTGTTCGCATCCGAGTTCTTCCCGTTGGTCGCACCGCGTCCATGCAGCGTCCACAGAGCATGGACGACTTCGGTGTTCTGGCCGATCTCATCCGTGGCGTGGTCTTGAATCGTCGCAATCAACTGCTGCAAGACGTCGGCGGTCTTGTCCTCGACCATCAGCCGTTGAGCGTGCTTTCGCCACAGCATGTTGCCCGTTTTGAGCGCGTCGAGTTGGCCCTCGACCGTTGAAAGCTCGGGATTCGGCGGAATCGGAGCAGGCTCATCGTCAGTCCCCTTCCACACGACGCGATAGATGCGTCCGTGTTTCTTGTCGCGGAGGTCAATTTCGTAAGCGTTTCCCTTGCCGGTCTTGTAGCCGGCCGGAGTCGGGTTGTGCTGCACGATGATGTTGTACCAGTCGATCACCCAAAGCTGACCATCAGGACCGACCTCGGCCATGATGGGGGCACACCACTCGTCATCGCTGGCGAGGATGTTCCACGGATTGTTCGAGCGGAATCCGGCTCCCTCCGGACGCAGCACGAATGTCGAAACCAGCTTGCCGGTCGGTTCGCAGACGAACGCCGTGCGGTTCCAATATTCCTTCGGCCAAGCTCTGGCCGTGTAGAGCGCATGTCCCGCCGCCGCCGTGAAGCCGCCGTGCCAATCGACCTGCCGCACCTTGTCGCTGAACGGGTCAATCTTGTTCCGATCCGCAATACCGCCGAGCACGCTGCTCGACCAGCCGCGCACTTTTTCGTAGTAGCGATTTGGGATCGGGAGGAACTCGCTGGGATTGCCGTTCGCCGTCGAGCCGAAGATCAGACCTTCCTCGCTGAGACCGAGGCCCCAAGTGTTGTTGTTGGTGGAACGGAGAAACTCGACATCCTTCACGGCCGCCTGATCGCCCTCCCCTTCCAAGCGAAAGCGGAAGAACCCCATGCGGAACGACTCACCGGTCTTCTTGCCGTCGTCAAACACCGGCTTCGAGTTGTTGTAGCCCTGCATCGCGTAGTACCAGTTGTCGAGTCCGTATTGAAAATTGCTCACGCCGCCGTGCGTGTCGCCGAGTGCCCAGCCGGTGATCAGCACTTTGCGAATGTCAGCCTTGTCGTCGCCGTCGGTGTCCTTGAGATAGATAGTCTGAGGGCCGTCCTGCACGATTGCTCCGCCGCGATAGAACGTGATCGCAGTCGGGATGCTGAGTTGCTCGGCGAAGATCGTGAACTTGTCGGCCTTGCCGTCGCCGTTGGTGTCCTCGCAGATGCGGATGCGGTCGCGGCCCTTCGTCGGTTCTTGCAGTTCGTTCGGATAGTCGAGCGTTTCGCACAGCCACAGCCGGCCCCGCTCATCCCAGTTCATCGACAGGGGCTTGCCGATCTCCGGATCAGCGGCGAACAGTTCCACGGCGAAGCCGACCGGCGTGATGAAGTGCTTGATCGACTCTTCGGCCGGCAACGGCTTTTGCAGTTTCTTGACAGGTTCGGGAGGAACTCCTGCCTGCTTGCTCGGCGGATAGAACGGGATCACGGCATCGACGTACTCAAACGGCTTCACGTCTTTTCGCGGAGCGGTCATCTCCACGCGATCCGAGAAGCTCGGCACTTTGCTGACATCGTCGTTGCACGCCCAACGAATTCCTCGCTCGACGAGATTTTGAAAACCAGCGTTGCCCCAGGTCCGCTCGTCATGTCCCCAAGCCGTGTAGAAGACACGCCCTTTGCCGTGCGTTCGTACCCAAGTCCAAGGCTCTTGGCCCTCGCCCTCGGCGCGTGTCTCCAAGACGACGCGATCTTTCTCGTTGTGCTTCGTGTGGACGTAGGTCTCATCAAAACTCTCGAAGCCTTTGTAGCCTTTCAAGAGCGGATGCGACTTACCTGCCTCGGTCGTCGCCACTCGAAACACTCCGGTCCCGTGCCGCTGAAACTGAGCACCCATCAGCGCAACGATCTCGTCATTGTTGCGAAAGCAGTAACTCGCGCAGTGCAGCGGAATGAATCCCTTGCCGCTGGCGACGTAGGCCAGCAGCGCCTTCGCTTGGTCGTCCTCGATCTTGTCGATGTTGGCAAACAGCACCAGCCCATCAAACTTCGCGAGCTTCTCAGCATTCAGATCGCCAACGACATCGGTGTATTCCAACCCAATTCCACGAGCCTTCAGCACCGGCTGCAACTGCCCGAACCGAGCCCGCGGCTGATGATGCCCGTTGTCGCCCAGATACAGCAACTTGAGCGGCTTGGAGTCGGCGGCATTCGCCAAGTTCGACTGGTCAAACGCGATCGCAAAGCTCAGCAGGCACAGGGCACTGACAATCCAACGCATGGGAAACTCCCTGACAAGCAGTTTTACTTTTCGTGTCTTTGAGGCATACATCCGTGAAAAAGCGACATCGCACATACAGTTTTTCAAGGATAAACGGTGATCTCACGGCTCCGCATCAACCGCCGCGCGGCAGTTTACCTCGCGGAGTTTTTTTCATTCGATCCTCAACATTCTTCACCGTGCTCTCAAAGAAACCCACAAGGTCGGTTTCAGAAAGAGCCTCGGAAAAGTCTGTCAGCCACCGACGAATATATTCGGCGTCGAGATTCTTGCCCTGTGTGGCAATGATTCGTTCGATGTCATCGACGTCGCGAGGACGACCGGCGATCGACTTCATCACGACGATGTCTTCGGCCGTCGCCGTACGAACTCGAACCCCCGGAAGCACCTCTTTGATCTTGGCCCGACGCAGCATTTCTTCCTCGAAGGGGAGCGCTCCCAACGACACGTCGATGCCAACTCCGGCTTTGGTCTGTAACAACACAACTCGACTGACCAACGCAAACTTGTCCGCGCCGGCGACTCGGACGGGAAACGCGGCTGTCAGTGGCTTGATGAATCGCTCCTCGTCGCCGATGCCAGTCAGCAACACAAGATCAACGTCTTTCGTACTTCGTGGCTGCCCCCAGTACGAGGCGGCAAGGCCACCTATGAGGCAGTATTGCCAACCTTGTTTTTCAAGGAACGTGGCGATTTCGGCGAGCGCGGCCGAGTTTTTTTCTCGTTCTTGAGCATCGCCAATCGCTTGTTTTCGTTGTGAGCCAGACATCGTTCACGCACCTTCTGCCAAGCGATCCAACCCGACGCATCGTTCGGCGTTCCTGGCCACTGACACGCCAGCAGCGAGGCCAGTTCGCTTGCTCGCTGCGCCGGAGTCTTTCGACGCGCCTCCCAAAACGCCAGCCCTTCGAGGATCGGACCGAGCCGCTTCCAGCGCTCGAAGTGCTGCCGTGTTAATTCTTTTTCTTCGTCCGTCCATTGTCTGGCCGGCGTTACTTTTGAACGAGCCATCATTCATCCTCTGTAAAGAAGTCGGAATCGACTCGTTTGATTTCGTAGGTTTGCATAACACATCTCCAATCGTTGGTGAGTTGGCGTGGGCATTGGGAATCCACCCCATCATTTCCACGGGCACAGCGGTTCCAGGTGCCAGCTATTCGCGGAACTCCCAGTCTTCGAGTTCCAGGATGTAGCCGTTGTCTCCCTGCCGGAGGATGGCCGCGTCGCCGGGTTGCAGGGCGTGCCAGGTCACGACGCGCGGATCGGTCGCTTGTAGAAAGATGTGCGCCAACTTCTTTCCGGAGACTCGTAAGCGATTGGCCTGAGCGATCAGCGCGGTGTCCTCTTCGACCGCCAGGCCGATCATCTTTTTCGGTTCGCAGGTGGGAGCGAAGTTGGCCAACCGCTTGTGGTCGCGCAGCAGTCCCGTGAGCCGTTCGATGCGTCCGCTGCGTGCGTCGAAATGTTGCTCGGCCAGAACATGCTTCATGACGCCCAGCCCTCGTGATAGCGTGGCCTCGGCCGGGCCGCCCGCTTCGGAATCGTCCCCTTCGATCATCACGTCGGCCATGATCGCCAGGCCGGCGGAGGAGCCACCCACCACGCCCCCTCGGCGGACGATGTTGAGGGCCTCTCGTTGAAACGAAGTCGGTCGCAGGTGATCGACGAAGAGATGGGCCAGCGGTCGCTGATTGCCGCCGCAGAACCACAGTGCATCCGCTTGCTTCAAAGGGCGGACGAATTCTTCGCGGTCGGCATCGGCGGGATCGCTCGTCGTGGCGAACGTGAGCGACTTCAGCCGCCCCTCGGTTTGCAGCAGTCGCCACTCGAAGAAGGTTTTCTCCAGATGTTCGGACAGCTTTGGAGGGCTGAGGTTTTCGGAGGGACGGCAGCTTTGCCGAGCGGCTGGGCAATGCACCATCCGAGGCTTCGCCGTGCCCGCGAGTTTCGGAATCGCGTCCACAATTTCATCGGTGTCACCGCCGCCATGCAAAATGACGGTTCCCACGCGAGACGGATCGGACGGGTCGGGCATTCCCAACGGGTTGAGCGCCGCCTTTGCCGGGCCGGCCTCTGCTCGCTCTGGTCTCGCCGAACGGGTCTGCACGACGAGTGGCTCTTCGCCCGCTTCGAGCGTTCGCCATGTGATCGTGCGGTCGCCGTTGCTCTTGAGAAAGATATGGCCGCGTCCTTCGCCGAACGCTCGGATCGTGTTGCCGGACAAGATCAGAACCGTGTGGGCCTCGACACCCAACCCAATCGTGCGGCGTTCGACTCCCGGCTGACGTCGCAGTCGATCGAGTCGCGGTCCGTTGCGAAGCAAGTCGGTCAAGCGTTCCAAGCGGCCCGCTCGCGATGAGAACGTCTGGTCGGCGATGACTCCGCTGAGCAGTGACAGCCCGAAATCCAATTCCGCGCGGACCCAACCGTCGTCATCCTCATCCTTCGAAGCATCGCCAGCGATGATCGCTTCCGGAAGGCTCGCCATTCGGCCGCCGAGTCCTCCCACCACGCCGCCGCGAGCCACGATCTCCCGCAACGCTCGCTGAAACCGATCCCCTTTCGTCGCGCGTTCGTTCGCGAACAGGTTTGGCAAAGTTCCTTGATCAATCGCCGGCATCCAGATGCCAGTGGCCTTCTCCAGCAACGCAAAGAAGCGCACGTCGTCAGGATCGTTCTGCCGATCACGATACAGAAACTGAAAGTCCACGACTTGGCGATCGTCTCGCAGCGTCGCCCACCGTCCGTAATTCGTAAACCGCGCGAGTCGAGCCTCGTATTCGGCGGCGGATTCCCCCTTATCCAGTGACTCGCCGTTTTCATTCTTTCCGAGTTGGCACATTTCAGACGGAATCAGAAGGATGCGTGCGTCTCGGCCACCGGCCAATCGAACGAACTCGTTCCGAACTTCGCTCTGAAGGCTTTGCCCACCCCCGTGCAACATGACCGATCCGAGCCGGCCTGGGTCATACGGTGCTGGCAAGCCGAAGGGATTGTCATTCCCCCACGCCGTGATCGGCGGCAAGCACACAGTTGCGATGACGATCAGAATCCGTGCGACTGATACGGAACGCGAACCGTGCGATGGATTCGCAATCCGGCTTGGTGAGAGCTTGGGCATCATTGGGCTTTCTCGGACACAATGCCCGCATACGGATACTTCGACACCGTCTCCCAAGCGATCTGCTGCAGGAGGGCATGTTGAGCGTCGTCCAGACCGCGTTCGGCGAGCTTCAAGCCAACGGGGCTGATGCAATAGATCGCCGCAAAGTTGCAGTACGAGGCGAGAGCCATCACTTGGCCGTTGCCGTGGCCGATGGGGTCGCGGAAGAGTTTTGATTGATTGGTGATGCCGGAAAACTTGCCCTCCACGATCATGGCTCGCAGTTTCACAACCGCGTCCCCGACAGGGACGATGAAGACGGCTCGCTTGCCGTGCTGCTTGTTGAGATCATCGACTTGAACCTCCAGCTTCTTGCGCCACTCATCGACGGCGGCTTGCAGGTCGGCGATCTTCGCATCGTCACGCTGAGCGTTGTCGGTGATGCGACCCGTTCCGCTGGGGACGTCGAACGGATACCACGACGCCTGCACGAGCAATCGCAGGTTGGGATTGTGCTTCAGACCAAGCTCGGTGAAGTTCGTGATCCCTTGATCGGGAATCGCGACGTGAGCAGCCATCGTAAAGACATCGACCTCGCCGCCGATGAGCGCGGGCTTGGCTTTGTTCTTGTCGTCGGCCAAGTCCCAATGTTGGATGACTCGCGAGCCACCGATCCCCTGCGTTCCGGCCAGCTTGTGCCCCTGAATGTTCGCCGATTTGACAAGCTGCTCGACGGCGGGCGGTACGAACATGTGAAAGCTGTGGCCGGTGTAGAAGACTCGCTGGCCGGCGGGCGTCTTGGTGTCTTCGGCGGTGACGACCCTGCTACCGATAAAAGCCAACAGAATTGCTGCGGTCCAAATTGGCGCGCGTCGCACGCCAGACCTTGGGTTGAATTGCATGGCATCAGGTTCCTTGTCACGGCTTGGAAAAGTCTCGCATACAAAAAACAACATCTGTCGCTCGTGCGCGACGTCACCAATGATTGATATCGGATGGCTGACAGAAAAATGGGGACAGAAAAAACATGAGTCGTGATCGTTGGCAATCAGGCATCGACGGGCGGTTGTTCTCTTTTTTCTGTCCCCAATTTTCTGTCAGCTTTTGGCTTGATCGAAAACACGTCTGTCGGCAACCGCGCGAAATCTCAACAAATCCAAAGCGGTGCTGACACACCGCACTCCAAAGTCACTGCGGCTTGTTCAAATTCGATCCCAACCAGTTCACCGCGTTGGCCACGATCTTCAGCGGCAATTCTTGTTTGAAGATCGGATACGTTTCGTGACCGGGGCGGAAGTAGAAGACGCGGCCCTCGCCGAGCTTCCAGATCAGGCCGCTGCGGAACCGCTCGCCGGCTTCCCAGCTTTCTTCAAACAAGACTTCGTCCGCATCGGGAACGTGGAACGGATCGGCATACATCTCGGTCTGCGGAAGCTCGAACGAGGCGGGCAGTCCCTTCGTGATCGGATGATCGGGCTTCAGCACTTTGACGGTGCTCGGCTTGCCGTCGTTTCGGTACGACGGGAAGACACAGTTGGGTAGATCGACTCGGACGGTGAGTTGCGCCCCGCGTTTCATCGCGTAGTAGGCCGGTGTGCGAATCGAGTCGGCCGATGGGATGAAGCGGCCTTCGGGAGTGATGAACTCGAATTTCACCGGCGGTCCGTTCGGCGGGTCGGGATATCGCCGCCGCGCGTCCTCGCGAGTCCGCTCATTCATCGCTTCCATAAACGGCGCGGACCAGTGGGCCGAGTGCAAGCCGATGAACGCCATCTGCCCGCGCTTGACTCGCGCGACGATGTCTTTCGCCATCTCGGCCGTGATCTCGTTGTGCCGAACATGCCCCCACCAGATGAGCACGTCGGTATTATCGAGCAAGCTGGCCGGGAGCCCTTTCTCCGGCTGATTGATGTTCGCCGAAATCACCCGCAACCCCGGCTGCTTGCCGAGATGCTCGGCGATCGCGTTGCCGAGAAAGTTTTCGTAAGCCTGCTTCTGAGCGGGCTGTTGCTCATCCCAAACGACGACGCGAATGAGCGGCTCGGCGGCGTGGGACAGACTCGCCGACAGCGTGAGGACAAGACCGATTCCCAGGATGGTTCGCATGGTTGACTCCAGTGGTTGCATTCCAAGCACTTCAGCATTCTTCAATCATTATCGAATTGCACGACTCGAATCTGGCGTGGCCGACCGTTGAGGTCCACTTGCAGGGTGAATTCCTCCTGAGCCAAGTGCTCTGGAGGAATCGTGAGTTCGAAATGCGCTGTTGTCACGCGGATGCTTTGATGGGTCCATTCCACCACAGCGTCCTCGCCGCAATTCATGACGGTTGGCGCGATCGGCAATCGGCCGTACTCATAGGTGCAAGTCCACTTCGAATCCGGTGGCAGTTCCTGAAGTCGTTGAGGCAGGCGAACGCAGAAGACCAGCCGCACACGAGGCTTGATAAACCCCAGCAGCCCGTCCTCCCGCAGTTTCACGCCGAACATCAACGTCGTGGTCATGACTATTCCAACGTGAACGCCGGCAACCTCACGATCTCTCCCCCCTTCAACGCCGACTGGTGAGCACAGATGCCGACGCAGGTCCAGTTCGCGGACAGCGTCGCGTTCGGCCACGGGTCGCGGTTGTCGCGCAGTGCCGAGACGAACTCGTTGACCAAGTGCGGATGCGAGCCGCCGTGGCCGCCACCTTGGATGAACGAGAGGTGCTCGGAGTCGTGAATTTCGGCGGGCTGAGTGAATTTGCGGATCGGCTCCGGCAGCAGATGAGCGTAATCCGGGATCGTGACTTTGGTCGGAATCTCCGGCTCTGGTTTCTTGGCCGTGTGAATGACGTGCGGTTCGTGTTCGACCAGTGTCCACTCAAACGATCGCTTCGTGCCGTAGACGTCGAAGCTCTCGCGGTACTGCCGAGCGACGTCATACAGGAACCGCCAGATGTGCGCGGTCACGTCGCTGTCCTTCACTTTGATGTGACACGACTCGACGGCGAACTTGTTGCCGCTCTTCTGAGCGATGTCGTCGCGAACGGTTCCGGAGCCGAAGCAGGACACGTACTCGGCCCGGCCGTTGACGAGACCGAGGCACGGGCTGACGACGTGCGTTGCGTAGTGCATCGGAATCATCTTCTGCCAGTAGTCCGGCCAGCCGTCCATGTCTTGCGGGTGCGACGCGGCGAGGTGCTGAATCTTGCCAAGCTCCCCCTTCTGGTACATCTCTTTGATGAAGAGGAATTCGCGGCTGTAAACGACGGTCTCGGCCATCATGTATTTGAGGCCGGTGGACTTCACGAGTTCGCAAATCTGCTGGCAGTCTTCGATGGTGGTCGCCATCGGCACGGTACACATCACATGCTTGCCGGCCTTGAGAGCCTCGATCGACATCCGCGCGTGCTCGGAGATCGGACTGTTGATGTGGACGAAATCGACGTTCGGGTCTTTCAAGACGTCGGCGTATTCGGTGAATCGTTTCTCGATCTTGAACCGGTCGCCGACCTTGTGGAGCTTCTCGGTGTTCCGCTGGCAGATCGCGTAGACATTCGCGTCCGGGTGAGCCTGATAAATCGGAATGAACTCCGAGCCGAATCCCAACCCGATCATGGCGACGTTGACTGGTTTGCTCATGGTGATCTCCTGCGAGAGTGATAGACGAATGCCGACAAATCCAATGAGGCAGGGAAGCTATCGGGAGGAACAGCAAAGTTGTAGCGACCCTCGCGCCGGCTACTTGCCTCGCGCATTGTCGAACTCGGCGATCTGCCAGCGGGACGAAAAACGATAGCCGAGATGCGCGGACTCGGCTTCCAACCAATTGGAGCGGGCCGCCAATTCCTCTCGCGTGCGAGCTTGTGGCATGAGCCAGATGCGGTGGCCGGGAACTTGCGGCCAAGCGGCCAGGTAGTCGGTGATTTCGGCAAGATCGGACGATTCATCGACGACAAACTTCAATTGGAATTCGGCGGCCGCGATCAACCTCGCGATCACGTCGTGGTTCGAGCGTGTTTGCTCGTGGCGTTCCTGCCAGCGGATGGCGTCGGCCGAACCGGCTCGCAACGGAGAGGAGTTCGCCAGCTTGGGACTGATCGACATCAAGCTGGCAGGCGCGGGACGAAACACCGTGCCGGCGGTTTCGATCGTGACGAAGTGACCCGCCGCTAACAGTTGCTCGCAGAGTGGGACCGAGTCGGGCTGCAACAGAGGTTCGCCTCCGGTCAGCACGATGTGCTCGATGCCGAACGCGTCCACCTGCTGGACCAGATCGGCAACCGAGACTTGTGGACCTTCCGGCTTCCACGACGTGAACGGCGTGTCGCAGAACCAGCAGCGGAGATTGCATCCGGTCGTGCGCACGAAGACGGAAGGGGTGCCAGCAAATTGCCCCTCTCCTTGAATCGACGCATACACCTCGGCGATACGCACGGCGAATGATGACTCCAGTTCGATCAGGATGCCGCCGCGTTGGCTGGAGACACCCCAAAGATTTCAGCGAGAACACTAACCCGAAGCGCGAGCGAGGGCGAGCGCTCCGAAGAATCGCCGCATCCAGATTTGTCACTCTGGCCGCGCAGCGATACCGTGTTCGCCTCATAGTGGTACGACGCCTATGCAGCCACTTGATTCAGCAACCGTGCTTGTGATCGTTTCATTGGAAATCTGAGATTTGAGATCTGAAATCTGAGATTTGAAATCCCCTTTGGAGACACGCCATGACTCAGCCCGCTCAATCTGACCGCCGCTCGTTCCTGACCACCGCCGCCGCTCTGACGGCCACCGCGATTGCTCAACAAGCTCTCGCACGCGACTACGGCCCGAACGCGCAACCGACTCGCTATCCCGATCCGGACATCGTCACGCTCGATAAGCGGTTCAAGAAATACGCGCTCGGCAACACGCCGATTCAACGGCTGTATCACAGCGACAAGATGCTGTGGGCCGAGGGGCCGGCCTGGAACGGTGTCGGCCGCTATCTGCTCTGGAGCGACATTCCCAACGACATTCAATTGCGTTGGCTGGAAGAGGACGGTCACGTCAGCGTCTTTCGCAACCCGGCCGGCAACAGCAATGGCAACACGTTCGACTTCCAAGGCCGGCAAATCTCGTTTCAGCATGGGACTCGCAAAGTCGTCCGCTACGAATACGACGGCTCGGTGACGACGCTGGCTTCCGAGTTCAACGGCAAGTCGCTCAACGCGCCCAACGACGGAGCAGTCCATCCCAGCGGAGACATCTGGTTCACCGATCCCGGCTACGGCGGCTTGATGAACTACGAAGGGGTCAATGCCAACAATGGCTCGAAGCAGCCGTATCAGAAGGAAGCGATCTATCGCATCGACGCGAAGACCGGAAAGGTGCATCAAGTCTCCGACGAGATCTTTAAGCCGAACGGCCTCTGCTTCTCGCCCGACTACAAGAAGCTGTACGTCGCCGACACCGGCGCATCGCACTACGACGAGGCTCCCAAGAACATCAAAGTCTGGGACATCGTCGACGAGAAAACTTTGAAGAAGGGCAAAGAGTTCGCCTCGATGAAGCTGGCGATGAAAGGTGCCGACGGCAAGATGGTCGAGAAGGCAGGCTTCGCGGACGGCATTCGTGCCGACATCGACGGCAACATCTGGGCGAGCGCCGGCTGGGTCGGCGACGGCTACGACGGCGTTCACGTCTTCGAGCCGACCGAAGGAGTTCGCATCGGCCAAATCCTGCTGCCGGAGATTTGCAGCAACGTCTGCTTCGGCGGATCGAAACGAAATCGCCTCTTCATGACCGGCAGCACGTCGCTCTACGCGGTCTACGTCGAGACCAAGGGCGCGCACATCACCTAACCCCTGGAGTGCGGTGGCTCGACACCGCCCTCCATTCGATTGGAAGAGCGATCCTCAAAGTCCAAAACACGTCGCCACGGTCATCGGGTGAGCGATGGCCGTTTTCTTGGCGATCCATGTCTACATTCCAAATGGATGGAGGGCTGCGTCGAGCCGCAGCAGTCCAGGGTTGAAGCCCTGTTGCCTCGCTTTTGGCATGTCTGCTACAAGCCCGCCCCTCTTCCGGGCCGGCGGTTTGTCGGCTGATTTCTCCTCGCCAATCTCTGACGCCGCAGGTTTCTCAGGATGGGAAAGCCTCCGTTTCATTTGTTGCTGACGTGTGCCGGTCGCAAGGTCTCGTTGGTGAATCAATTTCGCCAGGCCTTTGACGACTTGGACATCGACGGCCGGATCATCGGTGTCGATTCGTCATCGCACTCGGCGGTGCTCAGCGTTTGCGACAAGTCCTACATCATTCCGCGCTGCGATCATCCGGCGTATGTGCCGACGTTGCTCGATGTTTGCGAGCGGCATCGCGTGCAACTGCTGCTGCCGTTGATCGACGTTGACCTGCTCGTACTGGCCGAGCATCGCGAGCGGTTTCGCGAGGCCGGCACGCTGGCGTTGGTTTCATCGCTGCCGGTCGTGAGCATCTGCCGCGACAAGGAAAGCACCTCGCGGTTCTTTGACGACAACGGCATCCCGACGGTTCGCAACTTGTCCGTCGAAGATGTGCGGCGCGGCAATTTGCCGTATCCCGTCTTCATCAAGCCGGCCAATGGTTCCGGCAGCCAGCACGCCTACAAAGTTCAAAGCCGTGACGAGCTGGACTTCTTTCTGCGATACGTCCCGCGGCCGATGCTGCAAGAGTTCGCGACCGGGCAGGAATACACCGTCGATGTCCTGTGCGACCTCGCTGGCCGCGTCATCAACGCGGTGCCGCGCCGCCGGCTAGAAGTTCGCGCCGGTGAGATCAGCAAGGGAGTCACCTGCAAAGACTGGCGGATCATCCGGGCGACGGTCGATCTGGCGAACAAACTCGGCGGCTTCGGACCGCTGACCGTGCAATGTTTCGTCAGCGATGACGGCGACGCGAGCGTCCGCTTCACCGAGATCAACCCACGTGTCGGAGGCGGCTTGCCGTTGTCGGTCGCGGCCGGGGCGAATTATCCCAAACAAATCATTCGCATGGCACTGGGACAGTCCCTCGCTCCGTGCATCGGCGACTTCGCCGACGAGTTTTACATGTTCCGTTACGAGGAGGGGGTGTATGTCCCCGGAGCGTCACTCCAAGACATCCCTCAGTGCCGTGCTGCTTGATCTCGACGACACGCTCTACCCCGAGAGCGAATTCGTTCGTGGCGGCTTTCACGCAGCGGCGAAACTGTTGGCAAACCGATTATCGCGAGACGCCGACGAACTGTTCGGCTTGCTCTTGAATCAGTTTCAGTGCGGCGTGCGAGGTTCGGTGTTCGACGCGGTGCTCTTCGAGTTGAATGTGCCGCGCGACCCGCATCTGATCGACGAGCTTGTCCAAACTTACCGCTCGCACGAGCCGCAACTGACGTTGTTCCCAGATGCCGAATGGCTGTTACCGATGCTCTGGCCGTGCTACGGACTTGGTATCCTGACCGACGGGCCGGCTGAGGTGCAGCGCCGCAAAGTGAAAGCCCTCGGCTTGCAGCAACGTGTCGAAGCGATCGTTTACTCTGACGACTTCGGCCGCGAGCAATGGAAGCCGTCTTCAATCCCGTATCTCGAACTCCTGCGACGATTGCACGCCGAGCCGTCGCACGCGGTCTACGTCGGCGACAACCCGAAGAAGGATTTCGTCGGGGCCCGCCGCCTCGGCCTGCAAACCGTCCGAATTCGCCGCCCGAACACCGAGCACTCGCACGTCGAACCACAACCCGGCTTCGAAGCCGATCACGAAATCACCACCCTCAAAGATCTCCCCGACTGGCTCACCGCCAACACACGCTCCGAACGACACGCCGCGTAGACCTTGGAGTGCGGTGGCTCGACACCGCCCTCCATTCAATTGGAATAGCGACACACAAAGTCCCAAAACCGTCGCCACGACACTCGGCTGAGCGACCGCCGCCTACTTGGCGATCAACGTCTCTATTCCAATCGAATGGAGGGCTGCGTCGAGCCGCAGCACTCCAGGGACTGGCACCGCAGGCTGAACAATGACCATTCTCCCATTTCCTCGACGACCGAAACTGGCTTACGTCACCACGCACGCCATCAGCGCAGAAAATCTGATGAACGGCCAGTTGACGTTCCTGCGCGAGCGAGGCTTCGACATCACCGTCATCGCCGCCCCCAGCGAGTCGCTCGACATCGTGCGTGAGCGCGAGCAAGTGCAGACCATTCCAATCCCCATTGAGCGAGAGATCTCGCCGCTGGCGGACGTGCGGACGCTCGCGAAACTGTGCGGCATTCTGCGCACACTGCGGCCGGACATCGTCAACGCAGGGACTCCCAAAGCCGGGCTGTTGGGGATGCTCGCCGCCAAGCTGACCGGTGTGCCGGTGCGGCTCTACACCCTGCGCGGCTTGCGATTGGAAACAACATCGGGTTTCAAAGAACGCTTATTGGCGTCGACCGAGCGGCTGGCCGCGAGCTGTGCTCAGCAAGTGATCTGCGTCGGCGAGAGCCTGCGGCAAGAGTACGTCCGACGCAAACTGGTCATGCCCGATAAGACCATCGTGTTGCGGCACGGATCATCCAACGGCGTCAACGCCGAGCGGTTTCAATACTCAGTCGAACAGTTCATT
Organism: Planctomyces sp. SH-PL62; assembly: GCA_945893075.1. GTDB lineage: Bacteria > Planctomycetota > Planctomycetia > Planctomycetales > Planctomycetaceae > SXKJ01. The sequence continues at coordinate 15,414 of CAMDDX010000010.1, forward strand.
CGCATCGGTCAACTGCGCGAGTCGTTAAAGATCCCGGCCGACGCTCCAGTGATCGGGTTCGTGGGCCGGCTGACTCGTGACAAAGGGCTTGTCGATCTCCACAACGCCTTCCGCCGATTGCTGGCCGAGTTTCCCGATCTGCGCCTGATCCTGATCGGCGGGCCGGAAGAGGGCGATCCGATCCCACCGCAGACTTGGCAACGGATCACCGAGCATCCGCAGATCATTCGCACCGGTGCGATCAAGGACGTGTCGTTGTATTACGGTCTCTTCGATGTGTTCGTCTTCCCGTCGTACCGCGAGGGCTTTCCCAACGTCCCGATGGAAGCCGCGGCCGCCGGAGTTCCCGTGGTCGGCTATTCGGCAACCGGCACGCTCGACGCGGTGGCCGATGGCGTGACCGGCCTGTTGGTGCCACTGCACGACTCCGCGACGCTGGCCGCCGCGACGGCGTGTTACCTGCGCAATCCACTTCTACGGCGACGTCATGGCGAGGCGGGCCGTCGGCGAGTACTCACCAACTTCCGCCGCGAAGACCTGTGGAAATCGCTGGCCGACTTGTATCACCATTGGCTGAGCGAACGCGGATTGCCGTTGCCGATTGCAACGCCGCAACGGACAGTCTCAACACGAAAGGCGGCGTAATGCGACGGTTGGGAATTGGCCAATCACCTGAGAAGTCGTTTGCCGCAGCATCTGTGTCATCCGTGAAATCCGTGTTCTCTGAAGACCGTCCACTCCCTGAAAAGCACACGGATGCCACGGATCGACACTTCGCGAATCTGCAATCTGTTTCCCCAGTGAAACATGAGATTTTCGTTGAGGCACTCGTGTTGACTCCGGCACTGAACAACTGGCTTTCGCAACCTTACCGAGCGTTCGGCAAACGACTGCTCGATCTGTGCATCTCGGCGTCGGCTCTGTTAGCGGTCGCGCCGTTGTTCGCGTTGATTGCGGTGCTGGTCAAGCTGACGTCTCGCGGACCGGCATTCTTTGTGCAGGAGCGTCTCGGCCGTGGCGGCACGACCTTTCGTGCGTACAAGTTTCGGACGATGACCGACCGGTTGCGTGTGTCTCATCAAGAGATCTTCGGCAAGGCGGATGAAGTCACGGCGGTCGGCTACTGGCTGCGGCGGTTCAAGCTCGACGAGCTGCCGCAGTTGTGGAACATCGTCAACGGCGACATGTCGCTCGTCGGACCGCGTCCCGCGTTACCGGCCCAACTCGCCGAGTACACGGACCTCGCTCGCCGCCGATTGCACGTGCGGCCGGGGCTGACGGGATTGGCTCAGGTCCACGGCAACATTCATCTGACGTGGCCGGAACGCTGGGTCTACGACGCCGAGTATGTCGCGGGCGTGTCGTTCGCTTTGGATGTGTGGATCATCGCCCGCACGATCGGCGTGGTGTTGCTCGGCGAAGAGCGATTCTTGTCGAAGCCAGCGGACCATTCGGCTCGTCGCGCGGCGTGAACGAGGAAGGGGTCGGGTGTTCGGTTTTTCGGAATTGGCGGGATTGAGCGTCGTTTGCAATCCAAGCCTTCCTCCCGCCAATTCCGAAAAACCGAACACCCGACCCCGGCCCTCGGCGTCACCGAATCCACGCCGGCCATTGCGGGTCGGTCTCCCAGCGACGCAGCACCGCGTGGCTCCAGTCCCACGAAAGGAATCCCGCGCAGCGTGTCGCGACGCACTGCTCGAATCGCTGCCGCGCGACCGCACGATCTCCGTGAGCGAGCTGCTGCAAGGCGACGAAGAACAACGCTTCGCAACGATCCCAGCGCGAACCGCGCACCGATTCGAGCAACTCGAATTCCGTCAACTCACCGGAATTGAACGCCAAGAGACGCGAGTAGAACGCTCCGCGCAGACGGGGCGGCGTGCCGACGGATCGCAAGCGGCGATTGGCCGACATCGCGGCGTCTGGCTCGCCCAACAGCAACAGCAAACAGGGATGAAAGTACGCGGTCAGTCCCGTCTGATAACGCTGAGCCACCGCGTCACACGCCGCACGGGCGGCTTGGGGAGCACCCGAGTCTCGCAGCAGCACCACGCGCAGAAAGGCTTCATCGGCGGTCAGCGAGTTCGTCAGCATGTCCTCTCCCGCGTCGGTGGCCGTGCGAGCCTGCAAGACACGCAGCGCGTCCGCTGATTCGCCACGACGAAACAATGCCAACGAGAAGTCATACGCCACCAAGGCATCGTGATGCTGAGCCTCCGCGCCGCGCAGCAACTCGAACGAGGCGGGCTCGCGATCGGTCGAGAGCAGAAACAGCGCGCGGTTGTGGATGACGGTTGGCAAGTTCCGAAACGGTTCGAGCGCAGCGAAGTCCCGTTCCGCGGCGAGGAGTTCTTCATCTCGCTCAACGAATCGACCTGCCTCCGAGGACAACCCGGCGGTAACAAGATGCGCGTTGAGGCTCTCCAGCAGCGTGGCCGGATGATCGGGGAGCAGTTCGCGCGCGATCAACAAATCGAATAACGCCGCCTTCGCCTTCGGCAGATCGCTGGTGTCGAACGCCAAGTTGGTGCGCGCTTCCGCACGGATCAACCGCGCCAACGGCGTGTCGCGCCACCGCACCGCTTCGGTCAAGGATTGTTCGGCCTGTCGGGGATCAAAATAAATTTCCGCTTCACCCCGAAACAAGAAATCCTCGGCGGTCGTGGGCGTCAGTGCTGCAGCGCGTTCGAGCAACGTCTCGTAGTTCTCCCAAGAGCCGGCCGCGAGCTGTGCCGTCGCTTGCAAGGACAAAGCCGCGACCGTGGGCCGACTCGTCCGTGCGGCGGCTTCCAAATGTTGAATCGCCGCCGAGTACTCGCCGCGATGAAACGACACGCGGCCGCGCAGCAATTCGAGCCATTCGGCGGACACGCCCACTTGCTCCGCCCGCGCGATCGCCTCTTCGGTCGCCTTGAGGTCTCCGGTCAATGCCACGACCAACGCCGAGTCAATCGCCTGCTGCCGCTGTGCCCTCATTGAGGACTGTCGGACTCCGATCAAGTCAACGATGACGATCAACACGAGCACTGCGGCAATCGCACTCAGCGTCGTTCGCGGTCGGGCCACCATTCGCCTCTGTATCCCACGTCCCAAGCGTGTTGCGAGCGTCGGTCCGCGCGCGGCAATCGGTTCGCCATTCGCAAACCGTCGCAAGTCGGCCGCCAGTTCCGCCGCCGTCGCGTAGCGGTGACACGGCTGCTTTTCGAGCGTCTTCAAACACAGTGTTTCCAAGTCTCGTGGAAGTTCGGGACGCCAGCGACGGGGCGAGATCGGTTCGTCCTGTTGAATGGTCGCCAACAATTGCTCACGAGAATCCGCCACGAACGGCGGCCGGCCGGTGAGGAGTTCGTACAACGTCGCGCCCAACGAATACACATCGGTCCGATGATCGACTGGAGCGCCGTCACGCGATGCAATCTGTTCTGGCGACATGTACGCCGGCGATCCCACCGCCTCGCCCGTGCGTGTCAGGCTCGGCTGCTGCGTGAGTCGCGCCAAACCAAAGTCGCCGATCAACAATCGACCGTCGTGAGCCAGCAACAGATTCGAGGGCTTTATGTCGCGATGAATCACCCCCTGCTCGTGAGCGTGCTGCAAAGCATCGGCCACGTCGGCCAATCGGCGAGCCAGATCCCGCAACTCGGCGAGATTCTGTTTGGCAGCAAACGAAAGACGCGCAGAGCGGCGATCCAGTGACTCGCCGTCAATTAACTCCATGACTAGAAACGGAGTGCTGCCGCACATGTCGGCGCACAATACCGGAATCAGTTGCGGATGCCGCAGGCTCATCGCCGCCTGCGCTTCACGCTCGAACCGTTGCAACGAGTTCACATCTCCCGCCAGCCACGGGTGCAGCACTTTGATCGCGACGGTCGCATCATCACTCACTCGTCGCGCGGCATACACCGTTCCCATGCCGCCGCGTCCGATCTCGCGCAGCAATTCGTAATCACCGAGCGGTCGTGGCAAACTTTCAGTCGCCTCAGGAGCACGCGGCCGAGTGGCATTGGCCGCCGAAACTCCGAGCATCGAAGCCGAAATTTGTCGGAAGGCGGAATGATTCTCCAAGAACTCGCGCAACTCCTCTGCAATGTCGGCGTGTCGCGCAAGGAACTCCGGCAGCGGCGGTGCGTGCCCCGATTCCGCAGCGAGCAGAAACTCCGCGATCGCTGCGTCCACGCGAGCTTCGCGGTCGGCGGCCGAATCGTTCGTCGCAGAGGGCAACGTGGCACTCATCCGCGCGACTCCTGAGTCATCTGTTCTCGCAACTGTTGCAGTCCGCGCTTCAACAGTCCCGCCACCGCGGCCGGCGTGCGCTGCAGGTGCTCGGCGATTTGAGCCAGCGACCAACCGTGCCAATGCTGCAACATCAACGCTTCACGCTGAGCCTCCGGCAGTCGATCCAACGCCGCCACGATTCGCAGAGTCTGCTCCTCGTGTTGAATCGTCGTGCTCGGCGATGGATCGTCTCCGGCCAACCAGGCCGAGAGCCGCTGCGACGATTCGGCCAGGCGTTGCTCCAGCGACACCTCGCGCCGCGCGTCCCGCGCTTCGGTCGTCCACTTGCGGAGTTCATCGGTGAGATTGTTCGCCAAGATGCGCCGCAGCCACGCCAAGCGCTGGCCGTCATCACACGCTCGCAATTGATTCGCGGCTTGATGAGCCTCCAGCAACGTCTGCTGGATCACGCCCGACAAATCGACCTTCGCCCGCCAACGTGGATCGAGCTGGGCTTGCGCCAAGACGCTCAAGTAGCGGCGGTATCGCTCCAGCGGCAAAGCAGATTCCAGTGGCGTCATCGACATCGCGGCAGCCTTGGGGAAGGGAAGCAGCTTATCGAGCCGACTGGTTCAGAAACACCACGCGACCTTTGAGTCTTGATTGATCCCGCGCTTGTCTCTTGGAGTTCCTTACATTCGCTGTCTCCCTAAATTCGCTGTCGCCTCTTTGTCTTGAATGAGAGATCGACAGCGAATTTAGGGAGACAGCGAATGGGACGCCTGCGGAAATCTTCGTGACCGCAGTTTGCATCCGTCCCTGGCCTTGAATCGTACGTGGCTCAAAAGTTGTGTGGATCCCAATGGGACAAGCCCAGTGGCGGGTCAATCAACGGATGACCGTGCTAGTTGACGCACGACATCGTCCACGTCGGTCACGTCCGCCAAGTCGATGTCGATATCGAGCAGAAACACCTCGTGCATCAATTCACAGCGTTCGCCGACCGCCTCGCGCGGGACGATGACTCGAAAACTGTCGGTCGCATCGCGGCAAGTCGCGTACACGCAGTGGCTGGTGCTGACGCCCGTGACAATCAACGTGTCGATGCCCAGCGCGGTCAGCATGGTGTGCAGGTTCGTGTCCTTGAATGCCGAGGCGTAGCGTTTGCGGATCAGCTTCTCCGTCGGCCGCCGTTCCAGTCGGGGATCGAGTTCAAACAGTTCCGTCGCGTTCTCCGGAAATTGGAATTTCAACTTCTGATCGTGTGGGCTTGGCGGCTCGGCCGGATCATGCGCGAACGACGTGAAGAAGATCGGCACTGACGCCGAGCGGGCCGCGTCGAGCACTCGGCGAGTCGCCAGCAGAACTGGATCCAGCGGGCTGCCGATCTGCTGGCCAGGGTCCAACCAGTACCGAGCCAAGTCGATGACGATCACTGCCGGCCGAGCACCAAAGCCCACACGCCCGGCCCAACCGCGCTGCAAGTAACGTTCGCGCAGAGCTTGAAGGTGTGACAACAACGGCCCGCGCAATTCATCTGGCAACCGCAGGTCTGCGGAACCGAATTCCGTCGCCATGATTTCTCTCCTTCGTAGCCACGCTCGCCAAGAGCGTGGGCGATTGTCGCTTCGCCACCGCACACCCACGCTCTCGGCGAGCGTGGCTACTCCGAAGACAACACGTCAGTGATTGAACTGAAACTCGCGGGTGTTGAGCAAAGTCCACAAGAAATCTTCGTAGCCCTCTTGAGGACTGGCGGCCGTGGCAATCTCGGCGAGCGCCGCTTGCTTCTCTTCGGGTGTCGGCCTGCGTGAAAGCGAACAGAGGAAGAGTTCGTCAACGACTTGATCGGCGGGCGTGTTGGCTTTGACGAGCTTGGCGATGCGGCCATTACCGTCGCTGACTTTGCGGTTGAGCAAGCCGCCGCTGATCATCAACAGCGCTTGAGTCATGCTGGGCGTGTCGCTCCGTTCGCATTCGCAAGCGATGACTCGCCGCGGGCGACCGAAGGCGTCGAGAAATTCGTTTGGAAAGTTCGAGTCGGGCAGTGCGATCGCTCGGAAGCCGAGCGGCACTTCGGGGAATTTCTCTTGCGTGCCGCAAGCGAAATCGACGGCGTCGAGGAGTTGCTCGGCCTTCAGTCGCGTTGAACTGAAGTGCGTGACGTAGCGGTTATCGCCGTCGGGATTGTCGCCTTTCGCTCCGCGAAAGGATTCGCTTTCGCGGAGCGAAAGCCGACTCTCGGCACTCAACTGATAAACGTGCGACCGCATGATCGTTCGCAGCAGATGCTTCACGTCGTAGTTGTGAGCGATCAGATCGCGAGCGAGTGCGTCGAGGAAATCAGAATTCGCGGCGGGGTTCGTCACCCGCATGTCGTCGATCGGCGAGACCAAGCCGCGACCGAAGTAATAACCCCAATAACGGTTCGCCAGGTTGCGAGCGTAAGCCAGATTGCTCTTGTCAGTCAGCCATGCAGCGAGTGCTCGGCGGCGATCAACAGGGTCGTCGGCCGGTGCGGCACCCAGCGGCTTGGGAGGCAGAATCGCTCCGGTGCGCGGGTGGCCGACTTCGCCAGTGTCGTTCACATAGATGACGAACTCGCCCCCTTGAATGCCAAACTCCCAGGAACTTTTCTTGCCGACGCGGGCGAAGAAGGCTCGCAAGCTGTGGTAGTCCGCCTGCGAGATGTTTTCATACGGATGGTGATGGCACTTCGCGCATTGCACGCGCACGCCGAGAAACGTCGCGGCGGTCGCTTCGGTCCATTCCTCTTGATAGCCGTTGACGAAGAAGTTGACCGGGCCGTTCTGATACGGACTGCCGACGGCGGTGATCAGTTCGGTCGCAAACTGGTCCATCGGCTTGTTGTCGCGGAACGAAGCTCGCAGCCAGTTGTGCAGCGACCACATCCCTTTCTTCTGAAGACTGTTCCGGTTGTTCCGCAGCAGGTCGCCCCACTTGTAGGCCCAGAAATCCATGTACTCCGGCCGTTGCAGCACACGGTCGATCGCCTTGTTCCGCTTGTCGGGATCGGTGTCGGCTAGGAACGCTTTGATCTCGTCGGGCGTCGGCAGCGTGGCAATCGTGCTGAGATGAATGCGGCGGAAGAACTCTTCGTCGGTGCAATTCTTTGTCGGCGAGAGACCAGTCTTTCGCCATTTCTCGACCCACAGTTCGTCCACGAAATTGTTCTTCGCGAACTGTTCCAATCCAACGCTCTGCCCGAACGGCACAACGATGCGACACACCGACACCGTGCCGAGATACCGCACCATCACGACCGTCTCGCCCTTGCCCGTCGCGGTGACGAGTCCCTCCGGAGTGACCTCAACCACGGAGGCATTCATGCTGTCGAACGACGCCTTGCGTTCAATCGGTTCCTCGAAGCCATCCTCGTAGACCGCCTTCGCCGAGACCTGCGCCGTCTGCCCCGGCTGCAAGATTGCTTCGCCCGTGGCCGACGCTGCCAGCGTCGGAAGCGGACGCAAGGCTGCGTCCGCCACGGCAACGACCACTTGCTTCAGCTTGCGATCATTCGCCAGCGGCCCCGGAGCACCCTGCTTCATCCACTTCACGAGCGTTTCAAACGCCCACGAGTCCCGTTTCAGCCGCCGCCCGCCGCCATGCGGCATCTCCATCAACGGCTTCGTGAGCAACAAACTTTCCTCCGGCACCGCCCCCTTCATCCGCCGCCCATACGCCCCGCGCACGAGTTCCCCGTAATCCGCCCCGTCATCAAACGCCCGCAACGACAACTTGAACCCACCCTGCCCGTACTGAGCACCGTGGCACGCCCCTTGATTACAACCCAGCTTCGTCAAAACTGGCTGCACGTCGTTGACGAACGAGACCGGTTCATCTGCCTGTGATGAAAACGAAGTTGCTAGCGTCAGAACCAAGACGACAACTACGGTGATCGGAATTCGCATGGTGATCGCTATCAACAAAAGTGTTTGAGGACTAACGGAAGAACAAATTCAGTTTTGGTTTGGCCAATTTGAGCCGATCCCATTCATTGGAGGCCATCGTTTCATCTGAGCCACGACGCATTTTGAGCGAACTGAGCGCTGGAAATCGTGCCAGTATCGGAACGGCATCGGAAGAAATCGGTGTTTGATACAAACCCAATTCGTCAAGCCGAGGAAGCGATGCGAGATCACTCAACACGGCGTCCGTCACCTCGGTTGAATCAACCCAAAGCGATATCAACGCCGGACAATTCACCGCCAAATCCTTGACCGCTTGGTTAGTGATTTCGCAGCCGCTGAGATCGAGATACTCCAATTCGGGTAATCGCCGCAGATGCTTGACGCCTTCATCAGTCAGATTCGAACTGTGAATCGAAAGCTGTTTGAGGCTTTGAATATCTGCCAGCAATTCGAGGGCACGATCGCTCACTCGGCTTGGACGGAGCATGAATGCTGTCAGTCGCGGGAGTTTTGAAAGTTGTGAGAGTGCTTCATCATCATCGACCTTGGCGTTTTGCAGCTTCAACATTGTCAGGGGCTGGCACTCGGAGAGTCCGCTGAGTCCCACGCTGGTCAGAGCCGTGTCTTCGAAGAGGATCATTCGCAGCTTTGGTAAGCGGCCGAGATGTCGCAACCCGCGCTCGTCGATTTGCGATCCGGAGATTTCCACTAATTCCAAATCGCCAAGCTGAGCCAGCACCTCGAATGTCGGCTCCGAGATCGTGGCTTGATGCGCAGTCAATGCCCGAATGTTCGGAAGCCGCGCAACCAACTTCACGTCGGAAGCCGATAAACTCGCATTGCCAAACGATGCAGACCCAGAGTCAGAGAAAAATGGCTCCATGAATCGCAACAGCCAACGGGGGCGCGGCGCGGTCGTACTGTCGTACGAATACTCAACCTCCCAACCACGACTCTCCAGCCGCCACCGAATCAACGCCGGATAACTGACCACGGCCAGAAGCGAGAAAACAACAAAGAGGCTGCCACCCCAACAACCACGGCGCAACCATCGGCGATGGCGTTCGACGGCGTCCGTGACGGACTCCGGCGTGACGTTTGGCGGTGATAAGGTATTGGCAAGACTCATGGGCAGAGCAATGTGATCGTGATGGCCTCACGCGGTCGTCGGAATCTCGGTCCAGTCGATGGTCGGCACGAATTGAGCGATGTGTTTGTGGTTGGTCGTCACGACGGTTGCGCCAATCAGTTTGGCCTGAGCGGCCAGGATCACGTCTGTGTCCAGCGATTCTTCCGAAGCCGTGGGACGGCCTCGGCTGCGGGCGTCGGCCCAAAGTTGTGCTGCCAAGTGCATCGTGTCGGTGTCGATGGGGACGTACTCCGAGCGGAGACAAATTTCGTCCAAGCGGTCAATCGCCCTCGGCAGGGCTTGTTGCTTCGCGATCATGTGCAGCAGCTTTCGACGGACCTCGTAATCGGCGACGTCGGAAACGAAAACCTTGTTGTGCTCGCGGTCGAGAACCCGGAATGCTCGCAAACGCTCCTGCAACGGAAGGTATTGCTTGCGGCTGGTGTGACACAGCCGTCCGAGCACACTCGAATCAAGCAACAGGAACATGCTGTTTCACTCGCGTCTTGAGGATTTCCGGTTCGCGTAGCTGAAGGCCGTCATTGTCCAACTCAGCCTCAATGACCGACATGTCGCAGTCGAACTCCGGCTCGGCAGCCCAGCGATCGAGCATGGCGATGAATTCGTCGCTCTTGCGCCGGCTCACTTCCGGAGATTCATTCGGGTTGTAGATGTTTCTTGGCATCAGATGGCCCTCACTCGTTCGATGGAGAGATTCTACAAGAATTCTGCCTACCGTCTCCCGCAAACTTCACGAACACACGGCAACGGAACCAGGTCGCCACTCACGGACGCGATTTGCAAGGGCTTCGACGTAATCCGGCCAGTTGTGCAACGTCTCCGGATCGAAGTCGGAACCGTTCGGCCACACCAGCGTTTTCACCTCCGGGTCCAACCGCACCTGGTTGAACATCTCCAGTTCGGCCAATGGCCCGAACAGCGGTCCGACCAAAATCGGCTGAAAGTCGATCTCGCGAACCAGGCCATCATCGAACGTCACCGCCAACGTGAATGGCGCAACGATCCGAAAGGATCTCACTTGGAAAATCGAACGCGGCATGATAATTCGTCTTGGCAATAGGCATGGAAGTGAGGCAGGTGATGCGGTTCACCGACTCGAAGTACATCCGAATGACGATGCCGCCAAAACGGCTGAGTTCCGGCATCGTATTGGTTCCTGGTTCAGTTGAATTCTCATTCGAGATCACGCGGTCGTCGGAATCTCGGACCAGTCGATGGTCGGCACGAATCGCGATCAACGAGCCATGAGTCGCTCTTCCAATTTCTGTTTCACCTCGAGCAGGTCTTTCCGAGGAAATTGGTCTAACGCCGCAAGAAAAGACGCCAGCGGGATTCGCATTTCGATAGCAGGCGCGGAACGCAGAGCTTGCTCGCGGAACAGTTCTTTGAGCCGGTTTGCGTCGGCAATTGTGTCGGCGGCGGACATCAGCTTGGCGGCGGGTTCGTGGACGGATTTGCGTTTCATGGTTGCCTCCAGCGGGATTGGGCTTCGGCACAGACGGACTGGATGAATTTGATTCCGTAATGCGTCCCTTGTTGACGGCAGGTCTCCAGCCGCCGACGAACATCGTCGGGTTTGAGTTGGCCTTGTTCAACGGCCAAGAGCAGTACTCCGGGAAAACCGGTGATGACCAAACCGAGTGATTGAGCGACTGACCGCGCCGCCAATTCATCGAGCAGCAACAGATCGTAAGCCGGTTTGGTACGTTGAGCGAGAACGATTGCGTCCGCCTCGCCGTGATGCAGCGCAGCGGGCGATCCGTCACCGCTCAACTTCGCGATCTTCGCGACGATCCGCTTGGCCCGGCGTTGTTCTGCAATCGTCAATTCCAGGCACACGAACTGTTGAGCCGATGCGAATTCATCTCCCCAACCATGATCTTGCAGTTCAGCGACGACGCTGGCAGGCACATGAATCTCTTCAAACAGTCCGAGCAGTAGCGGGACGCTTTGCGATTGAAACGCCGAAATCAACGGGCCGGTGTTACAGGCAACGAGCATGGCTGATGTCAGTCACTTTCGGACAAGAGCCTCGGTTTGGCGAAGGAACTCACGCCAGCAATTCATTCAGCACTCGTCCGCCCGGATTGACTTTGAAGGGGCGGCCGTCGGGCGAAACGAAATGCTTGTCGAGCGGGATGCCGAGCACCGTGTAGAGCGTGGCGGCGAGGTCTTCGATTTCGATCGGCTTGCCGATGGGTTGTTCGGCGTATTGGTTGCTGGCTCCGATGACTTGGCCGGTCTTGAAGCCGCCGCCGCCGATCGTGAAGACGGTTGAGCCGACCCAGTGGTCTCGGCCGGCGGCGGAGTTGATCTTTGGTGTGCGGCCGAAGTCACCCAGCCAGAAGACGACCGTGTTGTCCATCATGCCGAGCCGGTCGAGGTCGTCCAACAGCGCGGAATAACCTGTGTCCGTTTGCGGCAGAAGCGTGTTCTTCAGCGAAGCAAAATTGTTCGCGTGCGTGTCCCAACTGGCGAACGAGACGTTGACCAAGCGGACTCCCGATTGAACCAGTCGTCTTGCCAGCAAACAGCTCTGGCCGAAGCGATGTCGGCCGTACTTATCGCGCAGCTTCGGGTCTTCTTGCGAGAGGTCGAACGCCTTCTTGGCGGTGGGGGAGGTGACGATGCTGAAGGCTTTCTCGTAGAAGGCATCCATCGCGCCGACGTCGTTGGCGTTTTTCTCGACGGTGCGTTGCCAGGAATCGAATCGGGTGAGCATCCGCTGGCGACGGGCGAATCGTGGCACGCTCATGCCACCGGGGAGCGTGATGCCGTCGATGTTGAAAGTGCCGCCGTTCGGGTCGTCGTTGATGATGAAGGGGTTGTGCTCGCTGCCGAGATAGCCCGCTTGTCCGCCGGCGTTCATCTTGTCGACCCACGGGCCGAGCTGCACATAGGGCGGCATTCCTTTGCGATAGCCGAGTTCTTGTGCGACGACGGAACCGTAACTTGGATAAACGGTGCTCGGCGAGAAGCGCCAGCCGCTGAGCATGTAGGCATCGGCGATGCCGTGCCCGCCGTTGTACGAGTAGCCGTTCCGAATGACCGTGAACTTGTCGAGGCTCTTGGCCATCAGCGGCAGGTGCTCGCAGAACTTCACGCCTGGGATCGTCGTGTCGATGACGCCGAACTCGCCGCGGATCTCGGCGGGGGCATCCGGTTTTGGATCAAATGAGTCCACGTGCGAAGGACCACCTTGCATCCAGAGGAGGATTACGCTGAGGTCGTCGCGCGTCTTCGTGGCCGCAGTTGGGTTCGCTTTCGCTTCGGCTTGCAGGCGGAGCAACGTCGGCAGCGAGAGGCTCGCGAAGCCAAGTCCGCCAACGCGGAGCAATTGGCGGCGCGAGACCCCTTCGCAATTCGGGCTGGAACCGTGATCGAACTCAAACATGGGTGGGCCTCGTGGAGGGAGGTCGGCTGCGTAGGCGGGTAGAAAGTCGGTTGGACGAAGTCTTGGAACACTAATCTTCGCTAATTGACGCTAATCAGACAGACAGACAATTTGGCGACACTCCTCTTGGTTTTGCATCAGCGTCGATTAGCGAAGATTAGTGTTCCATTCCCTTCTCCTGGGCACGATTTGATTATCGCACCGAGCCGCCGCAACTCACAAGCAAGGTTTCGCCGACTGGGCAGACTTCGACAAGCCGTATCGGTTGTGCCGATTTTCGAGGGCGAGTTGTTCGGCAGCGCATCGTTGAGATACGCTGACACCGCATTTCGTGGGGCAGGTTTTCAACCTGCCCGGACCCAATAAGTCGGGCAGGTTGAAAACCTGCCCCACGGCACGGCGAGGCTTTCGCGATGGCTTCCGACGTTGATTCAAAACCAAGCGACTCGAACCCTTCAACCGACAGTAGTCAGGTCGAGTCGTACTCGCAGACCGGCGAGCGGATGTGGCTCAACCGCATCTCGACGCGCTGGACCGCGGTCAACAATCCGACGTTGTTCGTGAAACGCTACGGCCGTGCGATCCGCAAATACATTGCCACGCTGATTCGCGACCCCAACGATGCAGAAGAGGTCGAGCAGGACTTCATGCTGCGAATGGTCCAGAAAGGGTTTCATACCGCCGACTCGAACAAGGGCAAGTTCCGCTACTACCTGATCACGATCGTGCGGAACGCGGCGATGCAGTGGCTCTGCCGACGCAACCAAATGCCGCTGCCGATCGAGACGCTCGAGCACATGCCGGTCTCGGAACACTCGCAGCTTGAATGGACCAGCGATTGGCGGAAGTGCATTTTGAAGGCGGCTTGGAAGGCGCTCGATAAGTATCAGCAGCGGACGACCAACAATCTGTTTTGCACCGTGCTGCGAGTCTCCGCGCAATACGAGAATGCCGATTCACCAACGCTGGCCAAGATGGTCTCTGAGATGTCCGGCCAGACGCTCACCCCGGAAGCGTTCCGCAAGCAGCTCAGCCGAGCCCGCAAACGTTTTGCTGATCACATTATTCAAGAGGTTGCCCGCACATTGATCGAACCATCGCTCGACGGGATCAAGGACGAACTGAATTGCCTCGACCTGATGAAGTACGTCGAAGGGTATCTTCCGGAGTGAGTCCGAATACGTAGCCGTCATCGCTCCGCGTGACGAGCCGAACTGGTATCGAGCATTGCCTCACATTCGGCTCGTCACGCGGAGCGATGACGGCTACGTAGTGCCCTTCGGATCGGACCAGCGGCTGAGCACCGTCGTGCCAACCAGCGTCGAGGCTCCGAAGATCGTGATCCCCAGCAGCGTCGAGGCGATCACGGCGGCGAAAAGTTTTGCGGTGCTGAATTGAGTCCCCTGCAAGATCATGTAGCCGAGTCCGTGACGTTCGGCCAAGTTGCCGGCGAAGAACTCGCCGACGATCGCGCCGACGACCGCCATGCCGCTCGACGTGCGAGCCCCCGCGACCAGAAACGGCACCGAGTGCGGCAGTCGCAGCTTCCACAACACTTGCCAGCGAGAGGCTCGGTACAGCCGAAACAGGTCGAGCAAATCCGGATCGACCGCCAGCATCCCGCTGGTCCCGTTCGTGACGATCGGAAACAGGCTGATCATGAACGACACCAACACCACGCTGTGAAAGCCCGCTCCGAACCAGACGACAATGATTGGAGCGACCGCGACGATCGGGACCGTTTGCAGAAAGATCGCGTAGGGATAGCAGCTACTCCGAATCACCCGCGACTGCGAGAACACGCACGCCGTCAACGAGCCTATCAGCAGGCTGCCGACGAAGCCGCACAGGGCCGCCGCGGAAGTCAGACCAATCGCGAACAGCAACTCTCCACGGTTATCGACCGCTGCTTGCCACACGCCACCCGGCTTCGGCACCAAGTAGGCTTTGATACCGAATCCAACCACCAAGAAATGCCACGCGGCAATCACGAGCACAAACAGCATGGCCGGCGGCAACGTTGATTTCACGATTCGATTCATGGGGGGAACATATCGCGAACGCAGGTGGTGCCTGCAACCCGGAAGAAAGGTAAAAGATTGTTGGGTAAAAAATGGGAGCAGTTCAGGAGACTTGTACGGGAACCACCAGCGTCGTTTTTCTTGCGCTGACTGTTCTATTTTTTACCCAACATTTTTTTACCTTCTCCGAGATTCCCGCAACGTGCGGTGCGATCGCAATTGGGTTGAGGCCGAAGCCTGCGCACAGGTGACTCTTCCCCGTGGATTGCTACCCTGTGCCGCCAATCACCCGAACCCCCAACTCCTGGAGTCCTTCATGCGGCACGATGGCCGACAAACTGACGAACTGCGTCCAATCACAGTCCAACGCAATTTCACCGGAGCAGTCCCCGGCAGCGTGCTGATCAAAGCGGGTCGCACGACGGTGCTCTGCACGGCCAGCATCGACAATGATCTGCCCCCCTGGATGAAACGCGAAGCCAATCCCAAGGGCTGGGTCACGGCGGAATACAACATGTTGCCCGGCAGCACTGCTCCGCGCAAACAACGTGAGCGGACCAAAATCGACGGCCGCACCAACGAGATTCAACGGTTGATCGGCCGCAGCTTGCGAGCGGTGGTCGATCTCGCCGCGCTCGGTCCGCGCATGATTACGGTCGATTGCGATGTGCTCGAAGCGGACGGCGGCACGCGCACGCTGAGCATCACCGGCGGCTTCATCGCGCTGGTCGATTCGCTGGCGGCCATCCAGTCCTTGCTGCCGACCGATCGGCCCGTCCTCAAGAGCAGCATCGCTGCCATCAGCGTCGGGATCGTCGCCGGCCAAGTCGTCGCGGACCTCGATTACGTCGAAGACAAAGACGCCGAGGTCGATATGAACGTCGTCATGACCGGTCAGGGAGAGTTCGTCGAAGTCCAAGGGACGGCCGAAGGGACGCCGTTCAATCGCCGCCTGCTCGATGCTCAACTGGCCCTCGCCGAGCAGTGCATCGCGCGGCTAACCGCCATTCAACGCGAGGTGTTGGGCGAGACGTGGCCGTTCCGTGTGTCGTGACTTTTTCCGAAAAGGTGTCACCGGCCATCCGGTGTTTAGCCCCAAGGGGGCATCACTCGAAAGCCCAGGGCATCGCCCTGGGTTGGCCATGCGAGAAGGATTTTTTAGCCCTGAAGGGGCGCAACTTGCACGGAAATCAAACGAGTTACGCCCCGTTGGGGCTAAAAGTCGGTTGATGTTACACCAACCCAGGGCTACCGCCCTGGGCTTTCGAGTCAGTCCCCGTTGGGGCCAAGATCGGAAGACCGGTGCCATCCAATTTCCCAAAGGAGCATCTCATGCGTCGTTCGTTTCACGGGTGCCTGCTGATCGTCTGCGTTTCCGTCGTGTTGGCGACAATGTTCCCGAGCGTTTCCGTGACAGCCGAGCCGCAAGATATTGTCGTTCTTTCCAAGTTGGACGGCACAGAGCAGCGTTACGTGCTCGTTCTGCCGGACGGATTTGATTCGCAGTCGCCGGTCTCGGTGTTGATCGCGCTGCACGGTCATGGTTCGGATCGTTGGCAGTTCGTGAAGGACGGCCGGGACGAATGCCGGGCGGCACGGGATGCGGCGGCGAAGCAGCGGATGATTTACGTCTCGCCGGACTATCGAGCCAAGACGTCCTGGATGGGACCGGCGGCTGAAGCGGACATGCTGCAAATCTTGGACGACCTGCGGAGTAAGTATCGCGTCCACAAAGTCGTGATCACCGGCGGATCGATGGGAGGGACCGGCGCGCTGACCTTCGCGGCATTGCATCCGGACAAAGTCGATGGGGTCGTGTCGATGAACGGGACGGCGAACTTGGTTGAGTACGCTTTGTTTCAAGACGCGATCGCAACGTCGTTTGGTGGCTCGAAGCAAGACAAGCCGGAGGAGTACCGCAAACGCTCTGCCGAATTGAATGCGGACAAGCTGACGATGCCGATGGCGATGACGACGGGCGGCAAGGACAAGTTCGTGCCGCCAGACAGCGTGTTGCGATTGGCCGAAGCGTTGAAGAAACAGAACCGGCCGGTGAAGTCGATCCACAAGCCGGACGGCGGACACGACACCAAGTACGGGGACGCGATTGAGGCATTCGATTTCGTGTTCGCTCAGGTGTTGGCCGTTGGAACGGCGTCGGTCGCGAAGCCGTTGCTTGATTTCAATGCGAAGCCGTTGACGATTGTTTGTCTCGGCGACAGCGTGACCGGAGTCTATTACCACACCGGCGGGCGGCGGGCGTATCCGGAGATGTTGGAGGTCGCGATCAAGCAGGCGATCCCGAATTCCAACGTGAAGGTCATCAATGCCGGCATCAGCGGACACTCAACCGACAACGGACTGAAGCGGCTCGACAGCGACGTGCTGATGCACAAGCCGGACTTGGTCACGATCAGCTTTGGTTTGAACGACATGACGCGCATGTCGGAAGAGCAGTATGGCAAGAACCTCGAAACGCTCGTCGCACGTTGCCGAGAGGCGAAGGCTCAAGTGGTGCTCTGCACGCCGAACTCGGTGATCACGACGGGTGGCCGTCCGATTGAGAAGCTGAAACGCTATTGCGATGTGATTCATGCGACCGCTCAATCGCTCAAGGTTCCGGTTTGCGATCAGTTCGCGGCGGGAGAAGCGTTTCGAGTGAAGGATGCGTGGGCGTTTCGGTGCATCCTGAGCGACGAGATTCATCCCAACATGGACGGGCACAAGTTGATGGCTCAGGAGCTTTGCCGCACGATCACCGGCAAGGAGGTCTCGCTGGCGAATGTGGGTCCGTTGCAGCCGGCGCTGGTGAAGACGAAGGCGTTGATTGAAGGGGGCAAGCCGGTGAAAGTGCTGGCGATGCCGCCGTTCGACGCGTTGATCGGTCCCGCGCTGAAGCAGTTGTCGCCGCAGGCGACGGTTGAAGTCACGGCTTGGTCGACTGCGGGGAAGTCGTTGGCGGACATCGAACGATTCGCGAAGGACTCTGTGCGAGCGATGAAGCCGGACCTGGTGATCATCGCCGTTCCAGCGGGGCTCACGGCGGCGACGGACGAAGAGTATTTCCGTTCGTACTCGTGGATCATGAATTGGTCGCTGAGCTTCGGCCATCAAGAGTGGGACTGCCTGGTCGTGCATCCGAGTGTCGTGACTTCGGACAGTTCCGATCCTCGGCAAGAGCTGATTCGGCGATTGGTGAAGGCTCAGGAACTCACGTTGATCGACCGGTCCGCCGGAGAGGCTGCGTCGGCCGAAGCGATCTTCGGGAAGGCTCTCAAGCAAGCGTGGTAGATCTCGCAAAGTCACTTGAATGACATATTGGCGAGCGGGACGGTGTCAGCCCAATGGCACGGACTTTGTCGGCACAGTAGCAGGCACATTCCATGTGCCGTCCGCAAATCGCAGGGAAACGGCACATGGAATGTGCCTACTACTTTCTACACAACTTTAGGCCGCAGGCGATTCATGGCCAGATGCGGATGCAACGGGCGATAACGAGCATTTCCGCAAGCGTCCCATTCGCTGCCTCCTTAAATTCGCTGTCGATTTCTCATTCCCGACGAAGATTCGACAGCGAATTTAAGGAGGCAGCGAATGTCAGACTGAGAAACTCGCGCCACCAGACAAACATTGACCAGAGCCTCGATCATCGAGTTGTGTAGAGACCAATCAGGCAATCTCGATGGGGTTTGTGTCAATGTCCCCCGCGTGTGGTAGATCGGCATCACGAGCAGCCCGGCGCGGAACACCCGCGCCGGGCTGTTTTCGTCGATGCGGCTGCACTTTTCCTGAAGTTGGCAAAATCAACTTGCATGGCGTCGTCGCCGACCTAGGTTGGATTTGGTCTCCTCGATCACGAGCCGTCGTGCTCCCAGCAGTCTGAGCCACCTCCTTGGCGGAGCGTGACTCGAAAAGGCAAACCCGTCGCGAGGCGGGGACGCAAAGCTATGGGTCTGACGCGTCGCAACGTGCGCCGCAGCAGATCGCCTGGCTACCGAAAGTCATCCTTTAAGATCGAGGAGAGTGACATGAATACGCAGACCTTGTCGGGAATGAGCCGCCGCGCCGCGTGCCGGCGATTGCTGGGATTGGCGAGTGTATCTCCGCTGGCCTTGTCGTGGCTGGGTTCCGTTCAGCCGGCCATTGGCGACGGTGACGACTTAAGTATCGGCAACACGGTCCGGATCGAGGAGGACTGGTACGTTAAGATCGGCACGCCGGACCCCGATTCGGATTCGCCGCAGATCACCAGCGTGATCGCTCCGTCTTGGACGCTGTCGGGCAAATACGTGGTGTTCGATATGAACTGTGCGACGCAGCCCGGCTTCGTTTCCGGTGGCGTCCAACTCCAGATGTGGCAGGATGACGCCATCATCCAAAGTCGCAGCAATGCCAACTGGGACTCGCTGCACCTCGTCAACGAAGAGATTCGTTACACCTCAGCCATGAGCGTCGTCGACGGCAAGCTGGTGTTTGAAATCCTCAACGGCACCTCGGAATCCTGGGGCACCTTTGGCACGGGCGAATTGAAGCTCGAAGTCGACACGTGGCGGAACCATCTGAATTGGTACAGCCCGGAGTTCACGGCCTACAACTCGCGGGTCGGTTTTGCCTCGCACCGCGTGCGACGCTTCACGCTCGAACGGGTGCGCTACTTCTCGGCGAACGGCTTGAGGTCCACGGACGACACGCCGCGTGTTCTGCACACATACGACCCGCAGATGTAACGTCGATTCACGAAATCGGCGCGTCTTGTCGGCTCGTTTTCATCCCAATCCTGGATGAGGAGAATCATCATGTTTCTTACCCGATCTGGAATTCAACTGCGGCGCAAACTGCGGCACGCTCGCCACGGGGGCATTGTGGCCTGGTCGGCGGTGACGTTGACGGCCGTCATGGGGTTCACCGCGCTCGCGGTGGATGTCGGATTCATGACACAGACCAAAGCGCAGATGCAGGCGGCCGCCGATGGCTCCGCATTGTCGGCCGCGTTGGAAATGCCCAACGGGTGGGGCAGCGGCAAGACGTTGACGGCCGGGCAAGTCGCTGAGGCCGGACGCAGTGCCGCGGAAGCCGTCGCATCGAAGTACCGTCTGGGAGAACAAGCCGCCGCTTATCTGGACACGAATCGCGACGTCCGCTTCGGTCAACGGACTCAAACCGCTCAAGGGGCGTGGATCGAGACCTGGGGTGCGTCCCCGTACAACATGGTGGAAGTCACGATTCATCGCGATCAGCCACTGGCCGGAAGCACGGCCACTCGCGCCGATCAGGAGTTGCCGCTGTTCTTCGCGAAAGCTCTGGGGAATAAATCAGCGGCGCTGATCGCCAAAGCCACTGCGGTGGTCTCTCCCGGAAACGGCTTCTATATCCCTGCGGGGAGCGGTCTGACTTGCCCATTGCTGCCGCTCGCCATTGATGAGACGACTTGGAACATCCTCGTCAACGATGGTGTTGGCAGCGACAACTACAGGTACAACAGCGACGGGACGGTTGTCAGTGGCACCGATGGGATTAACGAGGTGAGCATGTATCCCGACAACAACGGGAGTTTGCCTTCCGGTAATCGCGGCAGCGTCGATTTTGGATCGCCGAATAACAGCACGGCCGACTTGTCGCGGCAGATTCGTTATGGCGTCAACGAAGATGACTTGTCCTACTTCGGAGGCAGGATCCAGATTCCTGCGAGCGGCTTGCTGGCGGTCAATGGAGATACCGGCCTCAGTGCCGGCATCAAAGATGACCTGGACGCGATCATCGGTCAGCCGCGAGCGATCCCTGTCTTCCGCTCCGTCTCCGGTCCCGGCAACAACGCCACGTATCAAATCTGCAAGTTCGTCGGCATCCGCATCCTGTACGTGAAACTCACCGGCAGCCCCAGCGGAAAAGAAGTGATCGTGCAACCGGCACCCGTCTTTGGTGGCACGATCGTCGGTGCTCCCGGAGCCATTCAGATCGATTCGATCATGACCTCGCTCAAATTGGTCCATTGATCGTCAGCCGGCGCGACGGGGTCGGGAGTCTTTCCGTCACGTCACGCGCAGGTGCTTGTTGAGTTCCCAATAAATGTGCCCGGCCTGCGGCAGGATGAGCTTTTCCATCGCCAGCCGCACGGCGTTCGTCGAGCCGGGGATCGCGAACAGCACGCGATTCTGAGCGATGCCGGCCAGAGCGCGGCTCATCATCGCCGCCGGGCCGATCTCCTGGTACGAGAGCATCCGGAACAGCTCGCCAAACCCATCGAGTTGTTTTTCCAGCACCTCTGCCAGCACCTCGATGGTCGAATCCCGCGAGGCGATGCCGGTGCCGCCATTGGTGATGACCACGTTGACCTGCGGGTCCGCCAGGCAGTCTTGCAGCAGGGTCTTGATCTGCACGCGGTCTTCTTTGAGGACTCGGTAATACGGCACCGTATGCCCGGCTTCGGCCAGCGCTTTCTTAATGAACTTGCCGCTCATGTCAGTCTCGTCGGTTCGCGTGTCCGACAGCGTGATGACGGCGAAGCCCAACGAACCAACTTTCGCGGACGCGGCGGCGTGATCCTGAAAACTCGATTCGTGCGACATGACGTCCTCGACAGTGTGAGATGCTCGGTCGGAGTGTCGTCACTGAGCACGAAGTTTCAACCCTGCATCGGGTGAGGCTTGCCGATCACAGCGAATTCGGCACACTGCTTCCGCGTTCAAACACCACGACGAGGAACATCATGGAACACCTGCTTTCTGGCGTGCATCAGTTTCACTCGCAAGTCTTTCAGCGCGAGCGGGACTTCTTCGACAAGCTGGTCGCCGGTCAAAGCCCCAGCGCGCTGTTCGTGACCTGCTCGGACTCGCGTGTCGATCCGAACCTCATCACGCAGTCCGGGCCGGGCGAGTTGTTCGTACTGCGGAACGCCGGCAACATCGTCCCCCCTTACGGAGCCTCGAACGGCGGCGAGTCGGCGACCATCGAGTACGCCGTTGCGGCGCTCGGTGTGCGAGACATCGTGATCTGCGGGCACTCGCGCTGCGGAGCGATCAGCGCGCTGTTGCATCCGGAGAAAGCTCGCTCGATGCCACTGGTCACCAACTGGCTGAACCATGCCGAGACCACGCGCCGCATCGTGGCCGAGAACTACAGCCACGCCACCGGCGATGACTTGCTCGAAATCGCCGTTCAGGAACATGTGCTCGTGCAGGTCGAAAACATCCAGACGCATCCGTCCGTCGCCGTGAAACTCCAACGGGGCGAACTGAAACTGCACGCCTGGGTCTATCACCTGGAGACCGGCGAAATCCTCGCCTACTCCGGCGACGACCGCTGCTTCGAGCCGCTCAATAAGATTGACCACACACCGGCTGCGGAGCGAGTCATCGACAATCCGATGCTCCGCCGAACGTAACGCTCTCGTCTCTGCCTTCATTTTTCGCCCTCCATTTTCCGCCAGCACCGCTTTGATCCCATCTGCAAAGACGGCTGCGGCTGGCAAAAAATGAAGGGCAAAAAATGGAATGCCCGGATGGCAATCGTTACTTGGCCAACGCCTTCGCCGAGCGTACGAGGCTGACGAACTCGGACCGATAGCCCGACTTGTCCGCACCCAGCGACGACTGAGCCAACTCGACCACCGAATCGAGCGTCGCATTCCCGCGATGCGGCGAATGACGCAGGATCATGCCGAAGCTGGCGACGCTCGCGGCGAACCGGAAGTCGGTCGAAGCCTGCCCGAACGAGCGCCCGGCATCGGCCAACGGCATCTCGATCAGCGAACTCTTGTCCGCATCCGGCTGCTTGTAGCGCAGCTTGATCGTCAGCAGTTCGTTGGCAGCGTCACGGGGCCGGGAGTCTTTTTCCCGCCGGGGCAAATCAAGGATCGCTGTCGGATCCGGCTTCGGCGACGGGGAAATGACTCCCGAACCCTTCGCCGGCTGATACTTCAACTTCTCTTCGGTCACAGGCGTCGGAGCCGGCAGCTTGTTCGGCGGAACGATCTCGTACAGCGCGGTGACGGTGTGGCCGGCTCCGATTTCACCGGCGTCTTTCGTGTCATCATGAAAATCTTGAGCGGCCAACAGGCGGTTCTCGTAACCGATCAGCCGATACGCGCCGACTTGCGACGGATTGAATTCGATTTGGATCTTCACATCCTTCGCGATCGTGATCAGCGTCCCGGTCATCTGCTCGACGAACACTTTGTTGGCTTCGCGGAGCGTGTCGATGTAGGCGTAATTCCCGTTCCCTTTGTCGGCCAGTTTTTCGAGCGTCGAGTCCTTCAAGTTCCCCATTCCGAACCCCAGCACGCTGAGGAACACACCCGACTTCGATTCCTCTTCGATCAGCCGCGTGAGATCGTCCTGGTTGGTGACGCCAACGTTGAAGTCGCCGTCGGTGCAAAGGATCACGCGGTTGGTTCCCTTGGGAATGAAATGCTTGCGAGCCAGCGCATACGCGAGCTGAATCCCCTCGCCACCGTTCGTCGAGCCCCCCGCTTGCAGGTTCTCCAGCGACGACAGGATCACATCCTTCTGCGTCGCGTTGGTCGAATCCAACGCCAACCCAGAGGCTCCGGCATAGACCACGATGCCGACGCGATCGTTCTCGCCAAGCTGGTCCACCAACCGGCGCAACCCGGCCTTCACCAGCGGCAACCGATTCTCCGGCTGCATCGAGCCGGACACGTCGATCAGAAACACGATGTTGCTGACCGGTCGCTTATCGAGCGCAATCTCTTTGCCCTTCAGGCCGACACGGACCAACCGATGGTCGGCATTCCAAGGACAGCCGGCAACTTCCATGTGGACGGCAAACGGAACGTCTGGATTTGAAATTTCAGATTTCAGATTTGAGACTTCAGATTTGGAATTTGAAATGTCTGATTTGGAATTTGAGATTTGAGATTTGAGATTTGAGATTTCCGCCCCCGGCGGCGTGTAGTCATACGAGAAATAATTGACCAACTCCTCAATCCGCACCGAGTCCGCTGGCGGCCAACTCCCCTGCGTCAGAAACCGCCGCATGTTCGAGTACGACGCGGTGTCCACGTCGATCGAGAACGTCGAAAGCGGTTCTTGCAGCGGCGTCGCGAACGGGTTGTCGTGAATCGCGGCGTAGGCTTCGACACCGGACGCCTCCGCAGGTTGGCTGCGACGGACTTCAAACTCATGTTCCTTGCGCAGTGCTTCATTCTTTTCCTGCAGCTTGGCGATCTTATTCTTGGTGAGCTCGACCTCTTTACGGAGTTCGGTGAGCTTGGCGACATCCTCGGAATCCGCGAGAGGATTCAGGAGGCCTTTCCTGTAGTTGAGTTTCGCTCGTTGGACCTCCGTCTCACCGGACGGACTCCCGGACTGCTTCTCGCCGAGCGGCCGCGAAAGGTTCAATGGTTGTGCAGGCTCGGAGGCGAGTGTTCTCGAACGTACGGTCGCTCCCTTCTTGATCGGGTTACTTGCCTGGGGAGCGATACTGCGATTGGCCAACGTCGCTAGTCGCGAACCGGAACCACGACTGCTGAAGCCCTCACTGTTACTCGCTCCGACGCCACCTGGGCCACGCACCGCTGGGCCGCTGCCGAGAGCCGTTACGTCAAAGCCTCCCAAGCCACCGAAATTCGATCCGGCCTTGGCCGCTACCGATTCGGAAAAATGCTTGCTGTAGTAGTCCGCGTCTCGCTGAGCCCCGGAATCGACGCCGTAGTCTCGCGGCGCAGTTTGCAATCTCAGTTCGACCCCATACGGCGCGACTTCCCTGCTGAGTCCTTCGCTTTCGGCCATCAGGACATCGCTGTCGAACTCGTGCCACTCCAAGCGGTGCAACCTTCTCGCGAGGTTGTCGGCCTGTTGCCGTTCATTTCGGCCGGTGATCGTGACGATCCCAAACGCACACGCCAGCGCGAGACATGACGCGGCCACCGCGAACTTGCCGGAGGCTTTGCGACGCGGTGAAGCATCCGTCGTCACAGACGCGAGCGTCGGTGTCTCGCTGACTAATGGGCGATGAGGTTGCGCCGTGACTTCCTCGCTGACGCTTCGGGTTACTACTGTGGTCAACACCGCTGCTTGACCTTCTTCACGCAACGCCGCTCGCAGTTCCCCGGCGACTTCGCGAATGGCTTCGATCTCCAGCAGCGTCTCGACCGATTCGCCGATCTGCTGATCAATGGCCGCTCGCTCGGCGGCATTCAACTCGCCCAAGGCATACGCGGTGAGGCGCGGATCGTCATGATTGGTGGACATGAAAAGCTCCTTATGAAGTGCCTTGATTTTACGCCCTTCATTTTTCGCCAGCCGCCTGACCACACGCCAAGGAGCTGGCGAAAAATGAAGGGCAAAAAATGTCGACGCAATGTTCAATTCATTTCATCAATTCGCGTAGCCGCTTGATCCCGACGTGAATCAAGAACCCCACGTTCGTCTCCGAAAGCCCAGTGATCGCGCTGATCTCGCGATAGCTCAGGCTGTTTTGAAACTTCAGTCGCAGGACTTCCTGCTGGTTTTTCGGAAGGTCGGTCATCAACCGCAGCACGTGGTTGGATTCGTCACGCTGTTCGGCGACATCCTCCGGTTGCGGATCGAAGCTCACGGAATCCTGCACCGCTTCAAGCGTCATGGTCGTCATGCGTTGTTCCTTTCGTCGCACGTCGAGCGCCCCGTTCCGGCAGACCGTGAAGAGCCACTCGGCCAAATGCCCGTCGAGCTGACCACGATCCTGCTGGCAGAGTTTCAAGAACGTGTCTTGAACGACATCCCGCGCCCGCTCCACGTCCCCCACCAAATGCCGCGCATACCGCACGAGGTCGCTCTCCCATCGAGCAACCACGTCCAGAATCCACTCACTTGGGCTGTCCGTCGCAGACTGGTCCATCGCGATTTACCCTGCCAGCGAGGCGTTCAAGGAGAGAGACGTGCGAGTGGAAAGCTTCTTAGAGCCGTTATCCGAAACAAGTGCTTTTATTTCGTGTGGTTGTCGTAAGTCGTTCGATTTCAAGCTGCCAGCGAGTCAAAGCAGGCGAAGGTGAAAAATTGTTGGGTGAAACATGGGAGATGTGAAAAGAGAGCTTTTGACTGACCACTCGTAAGGTTGCTGTGAGCGACGGTGACTGAATTTTTCACCCAACAATTTTTCACCTTCTTGGGTTGCGGAATCCTACGCTGAGCCAATCAGCACAAACGCGGCCCAATACTTCGGGTGCTGAAACGGACGCGGAGCATCGTCCGCAGCGTTGTCAGCCTTCTGATCTCCCGTCGGAATGAACTCTCCGCGCTGCCAATGTTTCCAGAGCCGGTCGGCCTGCGATTGCGAAAGTTGCCGGAGCCACTCCTTCGCTTCGCGCAATGCCTCCGACGTTGAGAGCGGGGCCGTCATGCCCGGCCGCGAAGCCCAGAGGTTCTCGTAGAAGCGCTTCATCAAGAGCACCGTCGCCTGGTCATCCACTTTCCAGAGCGACAGGAGCAGGTTCTTCGCTCCGGCCAACAAGAGCGCCTGCGCGAATCCCAAATATCCTTCGCCTCCCGCATACCGGCCCAATCCGGATTGGCACGCCGACAACACGACCAAGTCGGCGTCGAGCGCCCAGTCCCGCAGCACACGCTCGGCCGACAATTCACCGCGGTAGACTTCTGCATCAAAGCCGTCATCCAGTTTGATGTCCGCCAAATGGTCGCGCGCCAAAATCAGACGTGACCGTAACGGTTGCTCGGCATCCGGGACGCCGTGAGTGGCGAAGTGCAGCCAGCGAAATTTGCGGAGGACGTCTTGAGACGCCAGTTGCGCCAATCGTTGCTCGCTGGCATCGCTGCCTAACAACAATTCTGTTTCCGTGACGCGCGATCCGTGTTCGGCGGAGATCGCCTTGAGCTCCAAGCGTGTCCCCGGCAACTGCGCGAACTGATCCTTCAAAAACTGCAGCGGGGAGATGGCTCGCACATCCGCAGCGCCGACGGCCGCTTGATAGGCGATGATCGAGACTCCCAGTTTGCCCACTCCGACGTTGATGCTCTGACGTTTCGCGTCACGCCAGATTTCAACCGCGACCATCGTGACGTCCGCCTTCAGACCCTTCTGTGCTTGGAGTAAGTCGGCCAATTCCTTGAGCGGCGTCTCGGCATAGCTCAGCAGGATGTCTCCCGCTTGCAGACCTGCTTGCGCCGCCTGTCCTTGTGGCGAGACTTGAGTGATCTCCAACCCCGCGCGTGGCGGTTGCACAGCGGGAGTTGCCGCGAACACGGGATCGCCCACTCCCAACCACCGTCCGGGTGAAGCGGCCCGCGCGGCTTTCGATCTCAGCCAGACGAGGACCGTGGCCGACGGCGCGTAACTGACTTCCCAACTCTCCGGAACCAGGAGTTCGACCGGCACACCACGGAGGCTCGAAGAGGGCAGTACGATCAGCTTGCGAACCGCTGGCGATTCTTTGTCGGCACGAAAGAATTCTCGCAACGGCTCCAGACGCTGTTGCCGCAACTCGGCGATCAGTTTCTGGAGGCTCGTGTCCGACAGTGCCGTCGCGCGTCCGGCCGAGTTCGCCAGAGAACTCGCCAGCTCCGCACCCAGTTCGTCATCGTCTTCACTGGACCACGGCTTCTCTTTCGAGGAGAGATTCACCCAGCGCGGCTCACCCCGGTCGCGGAGGATGACTGCCCAGTGCTCTCCTTCCGGACGTTGCGAGTGTTCGCGGCCCGGTAAGTCGATCCAAGCAATCACGGCCTCGTCAGCCGCCAGCACTTTTTGGATCTCTGCCCGCTGCGCGGAATGCCCTGCGGGAACGGCGGATTGCTCCAGCAGCTTCTGTTCAAATTCGGCAAGCTCAACGAGCAATCGCGACTCACGCTCACGCAGTTGGGCTTTCGATCCGCCAGCGGCCGACGCTCCGCTACTCAGCGCCGCGATCCGCACTTGGACTTGTTGCAGTTGTGTCGTCAACGCGCGTTGCTGCCGACGATCCTCGTCCGAGAGACGTTGTGATTGCCGAGTCACCAGGTCATCCAACAATCCGCGCGCGAGGTTGCGTTCCAGCATGTCCCAAGCGGCCGTCGGTTGCTGTCGTCTCGCAAGCAGAACGGCCAGCGGCTCCAACGGGCTGTACTCCGCCGAACGAGCGGCTCGGCCGATCCCCGTGAGCGCGATTCGTCGTCGCGCCTGCTCGAAGCTTTGCGCGGCACTGAGCCACATGGGTTCGGCCAGTTCCTCGTGGCCTTGATCGGCAGTGTGCCGCGCCAGCAGAGCGTAGCTGTGGGCGGTATCGGGGTGTCCTTCGCCCCACGTCTCGCGATGCAGGTCGAGCGCACGACGCAAGAGCGACTCGGCCTTCGCGCTGTCGCCGCGAGCTTCCAGACACAAGCCAAGTTCGCGAAACCCCAAGGCGGTATCCGGATGCCGGGGCAGACGTTTCTCCAAAATGTCTGCCGCGCGTTGCAAGTGTTGCAACGCTTCGTCCGCGCGGCCGCGATGGTTCAAGTTCACTCCAAGATTGAAGTGAGCCTGGCCGGTATCCGGGTGGTCGTCGGAGAGCGTCGCTTGCCGGACCGTCAGGCAGTGCTCGAAATGCGGCTGCGCTTCGCTGAAGCGTCCTTCGCGGATGAGATTGTTCGCCAAGTTGTTGCTGGCCGTGGCATGACTCGGATGCTGAGTGCCCACCGTGCGACTGAGCAGCGTCAGGACTTCTTCATAATCGGCGTGCGCTTCTTGATAGCGTCCTTGCGAGGCCAGAGCGTTGGCCAGATTGTTGATCGGCGTTGCCAATGCGGCACCGGGCTGTTGTGAGAGTCGCTGCCACAACCCGATCGACTTGCGAAACGCAGTCTCCGCTTCACCAGCTCGACCTTGAACGAGCAGA
This sequence comes from Planctomyces sp. SH-PL62, assembly GCA_945893075.1. Lineage (GTDB taxonomy): Bacteria > Planctomycetota > Planctomycetia > Planctomycetales > Planctomycetaceae > SXKJ01. The sequence goes on from CAMDDX010000010.1 coordinate 43,939, forward strand.
TTCAATCCCAGGACGTTGTAGCACGTCGCCGTTTCCGGACTCGGTTCCGGAGCGACCTTTTGAAACGTCTTCAGTGCCAGCCGGAGTAACGGATCGGCTTCGTCGTACCGTCCTTGCGCTCGCAGGCAGTCCGCGAGTTGCGTCTGCGTGGTGGCCGCTTCCAGGCTCTGGTCTCCGAAGATCGTGAGCGCCTGCCGAAAGTGCTGCTCGGATTCTGGATACTGGCTCAAATGAAACAGCGGGATCGCGAGCCGATTGTGGCTGATGGCCGTTTCATAATGCTGTGGCCCCAGGCAAGCCGTTCGGACTTCCAGCGCAGCCTGATAGTGATCGATCGCGGTGCGATATTGTCCTTGAAGCGCGAGCCACTCGCCCCATTGGTCCTGGGTCGCGGCGATCGTGGGATGCTGCTTGCCAAGCAGTTTCGTTTGAGTGCTGATGACCTCGCCGAGCGCATCGTACGCCGCCTGCTGTTGACGCTGTCTCCAACGGAACCGCGCCTGGCGCTGACGAACCTCGGCCCATGTCAGCGACGATCGTCCAAACAAAGCGATCGTGGACTCGGCCGCGCGGTCCAACTCCATCAACGCCTCATCCCATTGGCCGAGCGTGATCAGTTCGTCCACTTCCGCCAACGATTTCTGGAGCTGTTTCGCCGATGCCAATTGTGTCTGATCGAACTTGGCTCGCAGTTTCCAAGATGCGGCCGTGAGCTGCGACTCGCGAGTTTGCCAGTGATCCTCTCCCTGCTGTTCGCGACGCAACTTCGCGATGGAGTCGGTGAGGTCGGCGACGGCCTGGAAGTCTGCTTTGAGCGTCAGGGTCGCAATCTGTTTATCCCAGTCTCGCACCTGCGCCGCGAATTCTTTGGGCAATGGGCGTTGCCAGTCTGGTTTGCGTTCGTCCTCAGCGTGGCCGACGGCGATTAGGCACGCGGCGATGACGGCGATGCGCACCAAAAACAAACCAGGCGAGCGGGAATCCATACGCATCTCCTGCGGCAACTCATCGCGACCGAGCGGGTGTGTCTCGGCTCGCGACTTTGATAGTATCGGGCTGCCCAGCGGCAATGTAGCCGAGTCACTCCGTGACTCGAATTCGAGTCACGGAGTGACTCGGCTACTTTGCTTTGCTCTCGGCGAGAGCGGGCGACTCTGAAGCGTGGAATGTTTCTCCTGGAATTGGATCGCGAGACATGCGGCGATTTTGGCGAATACAGAATCCGACTTATCGAGGCGCGGTTGTCGGTTTGATCTGCGCGGTGGCCTGTTGCCTCCTCAACGAAACAGTCGTGATGCGCGGTGCCGAGAACTGGGCCTTGGACAACTGCTTTGTCCTGCGGGGCAAACGCCCAACGACCGCAAATGTCGTCGTGGTGGGAATTGATGAAGACTCGTTGCGGGAGCTCAAGAAACCGCTGGCGTTCATCAGTCCTGAAATGAGCGAAGTGGTCCGTTTTCTGGATGCGGAAGGGGCCAGCGCGATTGGCATCGACTTCTTCATTCCCGCCGACGCGGAGGATCGCGACTACTTTCGGCCGGGAGCCGATGGAGACGCCGATCAATTGGGGAAAGCGATTGCTCAATCGAAGAAAGTCGTCTTGCCCGAATGGCAGCTCGGTGACGAGTGGCTGTCACCATTGTTCCAATGGAAGACCAAGAATGACCTCGACCCCGCCTGGACGGACTTGGGGTTTGTGAATTTGACGACCGACAACGACACGTTTCTGCGCCGGCAGCAAATGCGAGCGAAGACCAAGGACAATGAAGCCAAACCGCAATTTGGATTCGCGGTGTTCGGCCTCGCTCAGAAGAAGGACGAGGATTGGTTCACCGCCAAGTTGCTGCTGCTGGACGGGAAGGAAATCCCCACCGAGTCGGGTCGCATGTTGATCAACTTTGTCGGCCCTCCCGGCACGATCAAAACGGTTCCCTTTCATCACGTCCTCAAAGCGGCTCGCGGTGACGCGACGGCAATGCGTCACTCTTGGAAGGGCGCGACCGTCCTGGTGGGAGTGACTGCCTACACCTACCAAGACCAACATGCCACGGCCTACTCAAATCAGGCGGCGATGTGGGCGATTCAGTATTTCACATCTTCTCCCAAACTGGATCGGATGGCCGGCACGGAGATTCAGGCCAACATCGTCGCCACGCTCAAAGACCGCGCGTTCCTGATTCGTCCGCTAGGGAAGTTGACGACTGCGTGTACGTTGCTGCTGATCGGGCCTCTGTTGGGGATCGGGTTCGCGCGTTTGAGTTTGGGCTGGGGAGCGCTGCTGACGATTCTGCACCACTGGCTGTGGAAGCTGCTGTGCCTCGGCCTGTTTTCGTGGCTGAATTGGCGCGTGGAAATGGTGTCCATGCTGCTGATGGGGGTGATGCTGTATGGAGTGACGTTTGGTTTGCGCTGGCGCTGGATTCGCAAAATGATGGGGATGGTGAAATCGGAGGCGGTGGCGCGCGCCCTCGAAGCCGATCCTTCCAAGCTCGATCTGCGGGGCGAAGAGCGTGAGATCTCCGTGTTGTTTTGCGACGTCCGGAACTTCACGACTTATTCGGAACTGCATACTCCGCATCAGGTGGTGAAGTTGCTCAATGCCTACTTTGGGATCATCGTGCCGATCATCGAAGAAGAAGGAGGGATCGTGAATTCGTATATTGGCGATGGGCTGATGGTCATGTTTGGGGCACCTGAGCGGCAGTCCGATCATGCGTTTCGGGCGGCTCGCGCGGCGGTGCGCATGGTGCAGGCGGTGTATGGTCTCAGTCAGCTATGGAAGGAGCTTGGCTCCCCGGAATTCCGCATCGGTGTCGGCGTGCATACGGGCAAAGTGATCGTCGGCACGATTGGCAGCAAGAATCGGCTGGACTACACCGCGATCGGAGATACGGTGAATACGGCCTCGCGATTGGAATCGGCGACCAAGGACGCGCAAACGGATATCTTGCTCAGCGAGACCACGGTCGCGGAAATCTCTGAGCAGGATCGCGCCTCGCTCACCGATTCCTGGAATCCCGTGGGACTCAAGCTCAAGGGAAAAGCAGAGAAGTTAATGGGATATCCCATTCGTTTGTGGAACGGACCGTCCGCGCTCGGCAAAGGCCTCAACGACCAACCGAATAAGTCCATCGAGATCTGAATTGCGGCTCGACCGCATCCAGGAGTCAAAACATGTTGCGACATCATTGGGCGTTTCGTCGTTGTCTCATCGTCATCGTTGGCAGCCTTGCCCTGTTGACGAGCAATACGCTCGCGGAAGCCGCCAAACCGGTGGGCCGCTTTTTGGAAGTCGCAGGCAAAGTTCGGGTGCTCGATGTCGCCGGCAAGCCGCGCGACGCGGAGGTCTTCGGATCGGTCTATGCCGACGAATCGTTGGAGCTCGCGGCGAATGCGTCGGCGGTCGTCTCCTTCCGCAATGGAAACTGTGAACGCATCTCGGATGCGGCCAAGGCGACCATCAAAGAATCGGGAGTCGAACCGGCCTCCGCCGCCAAGCCGATCAAACTTCCCACCAAAGCCAAAAAACTCGTCGGCGACAGCTTGGCCGAACTCGAAAAGAATGCTGGCGGAGTCACCGTGACGCGCAGCGCGGGACCGGTGCGGCCACCTTCCATCGCGGTCTCTCCGATTCCTGGCAGCACGGTCCTGAGCACGATGCCAGCATTCTCCTGGCCGGCGAAGAAGGACGCGAAAAGTTACGAGCTGGTTCTCAAGGGAGCACGCGGCGAGAAGCGTCTGTGGACGATCGACACGAAAACCAATCAAATTGACTTTTCGGGGTCCGAGAAGCTGCGCGACGACAAGGAGTATCGCTGGGAAGTCTTCGTGACTCTCGCAGACGGCAAGGTCGAACCGTTGTGCAATGGCTCGTTCCGCATCGGGACTCCGGAAACTCGTGAAGCGGCCGCGGACCTTGTGGAGATCGCCGACGAGACGGAACCGCCGCTCGTGGCGCTCGCGGCAATCCGTTTGGAGGAATTGGGACTCTTCGCCGAATCCATTCGACAATACGAGCGGCTGGTGAAACTCGCGCCGCGCCGCGCCGAGTTTCCGGCAGCGCTGTCGGAACTCTACGACAAAGCCGGTCGAACGGCGGATGCCGCCAAGTCACGCGAATTGGCCACGCAACTCGGTTTTTCCTTCGCCAAGAAAACCGCCCCCTAGCAACGTAGGGTGGGTCGAGTCATCGAGACCCACCACGAACCACGATTGGTATGGTGGGTCTCGATGACTCGACCCACCC